>CAZQNW010000090.1:0-1599 GCA_964595035.1 uncultured Pseudomonadota bacterium | reverse complement strand
ATTAATGTTTGAGAGCGGTTATGATTAAACCGCCCTCAAATACTTTTATTAACGACGATGGCACCTGCCATTACGGCAAGCTACACCTATTCTTATAGCAACTTTTTTAGCTGCTACTGTCCTTCTGGGACATGAATGAGAACGAAAACCTCTTTTGAGAGCGACTCTTTTAGCAACTGCAGAAGTACGATGGCATACACCACCACGGCAACATACACCATTACGGCATACTGCCCCCACTTGCAGCGTACAAACAAACGCTATCGCAGCCACCATATATCGAAAAAATTTCATAAAGATCCTCCATTAAAAAAATATGCATTACAACTAATATTAATAATGTATCTTAAATTCCCCTAGAATCAAATGCCTCATAAACAGATATGAGTAACTTATAGCTAAGTTATTGTGGGCAAAAACTCCTATGCCGTCTATAAGAATCATAATCAGCAAATACCTTGCAACACAAACACATTAATAGCCCATGCGCTGTATACATATGGCTTTGCAATTCGCTTCTTGTCAAACAAGAATATAAACACTTTGAATCAATACAGGCGATCATCTCAGCTGGTTCTTCAGATATTTCCTGCATATCTTGCTCAGAAAGTATGCTCGGCGAATTAGATGGGACAACTAAAGGTTTTTCAATAGCACAGCCTTGCAACATATGTTCAAGCTCACAAACAGCATCATCTGCTTCCATACCACTAAGAATAGCTACATTAAGCAACATAAACATATACAATACATTTTTAATAAGCATTATCTTTACCTATCTTAATAGATTTTTAAAATCAACAATAATAACCTTATTGCCACATGATTCGATAAACAAGCGAAGATCACGGGGATTTAATAATGTAGTTGCCGTATTAATCATCGGATGGACACCAACCAATGGACATGAAAACATAGCTGAATCAAGCACAACAGTTACGATATGTTCCTTATCATTAATAAGGCCAAATGGTGTAACAGACCCTGGAAGAACGCCTAATATAGCTTGTAAACATTCTGCTGAAGCAAAATGCAACTCGCGCGTACGTAAAACCTTTGCAACCTCTTTCAAATCTATTCTTGTCTCAAAAAGTGCTACAATAATATACATTTGATTCTTTTTGTTTTTTAAAAAAAGGCTTTTGCAGAGCCCATGAGCATCAAGGTCACCCAGTATCTCCTGAGCCTCAGACACTTTATACGCTGGATCATGAGTATACGTTGTATATGTAATGCCCAATTCATCTAGCCGTTTATATAATAAAGCACACCTATCCATACATACCCTTAACAGCTGCCTCATGAGACAACTCATCTGACTCAACATGCCCTCCGGCCGGAAGCCATAGTTGTAATTTTTTATGATATACAACCAAAGCTTTATCATGTCCAACATTAAGGACAAGCCCTGTTACAGTATAATGTGATTCCATTCATTTTCCTTGTAAAAAGCCAGTAATACACTAAAAAAGTATGGGGCATGAATAATCTTTTTGCAAACAATTCACCCCCATACAACCATATCACTATACCCCTAAGTTGTGGACCCTTGAAATTTACAAAAAAGTAAAACTCCCATAGCATAATCTCCAAAAATTT
>CAZQNW010000089.1:0-1631 GCA_964595035.1 uncultured Pseudomonadota bacterium | reverse complement strand
CCTTATAGTAGTAGGTCTGCCCGTTGATGAGGTCGGTATCCTTGAAGCTCAGGGAGGCGGTGTTCCATAGGAAAGTCTCCTGGCCGCTCTCGGTCCCGCGGTATATAAGGTAGCCGGTTATGGGGGTGCCCCCGGTGTGGCTGGGGGCCGTCCAGTTGAGGGTCACGGAAGCGTTGCCGGCCACCGCCATCAGGCCGGTGACAGGGCCTGGAACGTCGGCGACCGTCACCGATATCTCCTCCGTGCAGCCACCCTCTCCGAACGCGTTCTCGGCGCTTACCATGTAATAGTACACCCTGCCGATGGTCAGGCCGGTGTCGGTGAATGTGGCAACGGTGGTGTTGGCCAGGAAGATCTCGGTACCGGAGGTGGCACTGCGGTAGATCTTGTACTGGATGATCGGTAGGCCACCATCGTCATAGGGGGCAAGCCAGGTAAGGGTGATGCTGGACACTCCTGACGATCCTTCGAAGGCAGTAGGGACGCCAGGTACTGATAGGGGTGTGGCGGACACCTCGTTGGACATATCCCCCGGGCCTGCCTCGTTCACCGCGGCCACCTTGTAATAATAGGTCTTGCCGTTGACCAAACCCGTGTTGATATAGGTGAGGACATCTGCATCCTGGACAGAGTCGTAGTAGGTCTCTGTCCCGCTCGCCTCTCCTCTGTAAATATTATATCCTGTGATAGGGGAGCCATTGTCATTTGGAAGGGTCCATCTCAAGCTTACCATGCCGCTGCCAGTCGATTCGATCTCTAGAACGGGAGCTGAGGGAGCCATATAACCATCTACGGGAGGGATGGCCGCCAGAAGGATGCACCACAGCATCAGAAAGGCGAGTGTACGCTGAGCGGTAGGCCTAGAACTCACTTTGATAGCTCCCTTTATCTTGTCAAGCAGCGAAAAGTGGGATATTTGTAGGTATTCGACTGACTATCATCTATGATAGCCGATAAAAACCATGCTGGCCTCTGTCTGACGCTCCTCATTGGGGCTCGGTAGGAAGTGGATGAGCTACCACCCCTGCCTTGGGATGTACCTGAAATCGCAGCATCTCCGCGGCTCCTTGATGAGCCTGCTGGTACCTCTTCATCTGCAAGGTCCCCTCCTCTCCAGAGGGCAGGGACAGCTGCAGCTCGGATTCCAGCCTCAGGGGCAATATTCCCTTCTGACCGTCGTTAACTACCAGGAACACCGCTTTGCCCATGCCGTTCAGGTTCTGGACGAACTCCAGGACCCTGATGCAGATGGCCTCCTCGAACCGATCCCCCAGGAAATCGGACAGGGAATCGATGATCAGGACGTCGGAGGTCTGCAGCTGCTCCGAGCCCATCAGCTTGTCCAGGAGGCCGTCGCGGGTCCCTCTGCCCTCGATGAGCGGATAGACCGGAACGCACAGTAGGCGGTGGTCCGGGAGATATGTCGCGATGCGTTCATCCCTCCCGAACATCTCCATGACCAGGTCCTGGACGGATTGGGAGGTGGTGACGTAGGTGACCGATCGACCGTTCTCCAGTATGCCTAGGCTGATCTGTTGCATCAGCTCCCGGGCCTTCTTGCCTTTCTCCCCCTCCACCAGCACCAGCGCGCCACCGGATATGGATTCCATCGGCCCATCCAGGATAAGAGG
>CAZQNW010000088.1:0-1674 GCA_964595035.1 uncultured Pseudomonadota bacterium | reverse complement strand
TCCCCACGAACCTGCTCAAAAGCCCGAGACTCGAGAGCGCAGTGAGCTGGCGCTCCATCCCGTCTTTCTGATCGTTGAACCACCATCCTGAGCCGAACTGGATCTTTCCCGGGATTCTTCCATCCTGGAAACACCCGATCAGCGAGGCGATAAGTTCGTTATCCCTTGGATTGAGGACATAGAGGATCGTCCTGGGAAGCTCCCCTGATGAATCAAGACTGTCGAGGATGCGGGAGAGGGGCAAGGCGATATCTCCGTCCGTTATCGCGTCAAAGCCTGTGTCAGGCCCTAAAAGCTTGTACATGCGGGAGTTGTTGTTCCTGATCGCTCCCATGTGAAGCTGGAAGGTCCAGCCCCGCATCGCGTTGAGCCTGCCGAAAAAGAGAAGCATCGCTGTCTTGAATTGAGCGTCCTCTTTCGGGCTCACGGGCATCCCGTTCACCGCCTTTCGGAAAATGCTTTCGAGCTCATGCTCGCTTGCCTCTGCGTACACAGGAAGGTATATCCCGTGATCGGAGAGCCGCGATCCCTGCTCGTGGAAGAAGGCGTGCCTCTTGTCCAAGGCGACGAGAAGGCTCCGATACGAGTCGATGCTCACACCGGAGGAATCCGAGAGTCTCTCAATATATTTCTGGTATTCCTCTCCCCTCTCCACAGCCATCGCCTTGTCGGGCCTGAAGGCCGGAAGGACCCGCGTTTGAAATGAGCTCTCCTGAGCTATACGGGAGTGATACGAGAGATCATCGGCGGGATCGTCTGTCGTACACAAGGCTTTCACCCTCATCGAGGAGATAAGCCCCCTCACCCTGTACTCCTCTCGGGAAAGAAGTGCGTTCGCGCGGCTCCATATCTCCGGAGCTGTTTTAGGGGAGAGAAGGAGATCGTCTATGCCGAAACAGCGGGAGAGTTCGAGATGAGTCCAGTGATAGAGGGGATTGCCGATCGTGCGCGGGACAGTCTCGGCCCAAGCGAGAAACTTTTCATAGTCGTCGGCATTCCCGGTTATCCTATCTTCCTCTATACCGTTCGTCCGCATCGCGCGCCACTTGTAGTGGTCACCTCCGAGCCAGATGCGTGTGAGATTCTCGAACCGGGTGTTTTCCGCGATCTGAGCAGGAGGAACATGGCAGTGATAATCGAGGATAGGCATCTTCGCCGCATGCTCGCGGTAAAGAAAACGGGCAGTCTCATTCTCAAGAAGAAAATCGTCACCCAAGAATTTTTATTATCCCCCCAAAACCGCTCCCAAAAGCGGGAGCGGTTTCATTTTTGACGAGATCAGATATTCTGGATAAGGTATCCGCCATCGACAGGAACGGTGATGCCCGTGACGAAACCCGCAGCCGTATTGCTTGAAAGAAACAGAGTTGCGCCGACGAGCTCGGAAATATCCCCGAAGCGGCCAAAGGGGGTGTGGGCGATGACATCCCTTCCCCTCTGCGTGAGCTCGCCCGTCTTCTCGTCGATGAGAAGAGCCCTGTTCTGCTTTCCGATGAAGAACCCGGGAGCGAGGGCGTTCACCCTTATTCCTGCGGGAGCGAACTCCTTCGCGGTCGCCATGGTGAGATTCATCACCGCGGCCTTCGCAGCGTCGTAAGCCCACACGCCTGAAAGGGGTATGTACGAACCCATTGAGGCGAGATTGATAATCACACCCTTCACCTTCTTCTCGAT
>CAZQNW010000087.1:0-1678 GCA_964595035.1 uncultured Pseudomonadota bacterium | reverse complement strand
AATCATGAGGTCACCGGTTCAAGCCCGGTCAGCTCCACCAAAGTTTTATGAAATAAAAATAGTTTGTGACAGCAATAAAAAATAGTGATTACTTAGCAAGAATAACCCTAAACCATAGTAGATTCTTTCTTTTGAATGGTTGAATTGTAAATTAGATGAGACTGTATAATAATTTGTGTAAATGGGAAAATGAGTAATAATAAGTGTTTGATATTCAAGCAATAAAAAGGTTGGTCGGCATTGTTCCCATATCTCTACGTCTGGTAGCACCGGATTCATAGGCTACTCCAGCCGTGGTAGTGTGGGCACAACCACAACCTCGGTATAACCCATTTACCTACAGAGATATTATGGAAGAAATTAACAAGTCAAGTGCCTTGAGAGCATTGATACAATCGGAAATAAAGAGATGCAAAACGATAGAGGATATTATGCATCCGGACGGACTTATAAAACAATTAAGCAAGAATCTTATCGAAGGTATGTTGGCGGCAGAGCTTGAACAACATCTTGGCTACGAAAAGTATGAAGCCAAAGGGAAAAACAGTGGTAACAGCAGAAATGGCTATAGTAGTAAGACAGTTAAAACATCTGATGGCGATATTGAGCTTGAAATACCAAGGGACCGCAACAGTACCTTTGAGCCACAGGTTATCAGGAAACATCAAAAAGATCTGTCAGGACTTGAGAACAAGATTATTGCAATGTATGCCCGTGGCATGAGTGTACGGGACATACAAGTACATTTGAAGGAAATATACGGGACAGAGACTTCACCGAGCTATATATCATCAGTGACAGATAAGGTACTGGAAGTGGCACATGAATGGCAAAATAGACCACTTGAACCTATGTATGTCATTGTGTACTTTGATGCTATTCATTACAAAGTTCGTGAAAATGGCCAAATCGTATCAAAAGCTGCCTACACCAGCATAGGAATAGACCGTGACGGCAAAAAAGAAATCTTGGGTCTTTGGGTTGGTGAATCAGAAGGAGCTCGTTTCTGGCTTGGCGTTTTCCAGGAACTGAAGAATCGCGGAGTGAACGATATTCTCATAGCTTGCGTTGATGGGCTCAAGGGCTTGCCGGAGGCTATTCAGGCGGTGTTTCCGAAGGCTGAGGTACAACTGTGTATCGTGCATATGATCAGAAATTCAATCAAGTTTGTAGGTTCGAAGAATGTTCAACACTTCCTTGCTGACTTGGCCAAAGTCTACAAAGCAGTGTCTTTACAGGAGGCTGAGGATGCGTTACAAAAGCTAATTGAGCGCTGGCAAGAACAATACCCTTTTGCCGTCAAGCCCTGGGTTGAACATTGGGAACATATAATTCCCGCGTTCAAATACCCCGCGCCGCTTAGACGCGTTATGTACACGACAAATACGGTGGAGGCATTCCACAGGCAGCTTAGAAAATTTACAAAGTCGAAAGCCGTATTTCCAAACAATGAAGCGCTGCTTAAGCAGCTTTACCTTATCACTAAGAATGTGAAAATGGCCAACACTGTCTTTGGTTGGCGTGATGAAATTTTGCCCACATTGTCCATCATCTTTGGCGAAAGGATTATCATGTTTTTGGATTAACCATAAAATCCATTAACACAAATTTATTGACAGACCCATTGTCTTTAGTCCTGCAGGTTATCAACCACATCGTTTTCAGGTCTAAAAAATTT
>CAZQNW010000086.1:0-1688 GCA_964595035.1 uncultured Pseudomonadota bacterium | reverse complement strand
TATCAACAACTGACAATTCTCCATGTCCTGGATGTGTTTTGATTATGACATCAGGATTGTGGGCATCGCTGGCTACTGTTAACTTCGTTGTAATTTTAATACCACCTTTATAATCCATACCATCAATATCGTTGAGCTCGATTTCCTTACCAGAATCATCAAAAAAACCACTACAAGTTATACCTAAAGATGAACACATCTGCGGGAAATATACCTTAATAAAATCACCCCTTGAAACTGCATGACGTGTTTTGGATTCAAGACTATCCCCAGGTTCACTCTCAAAAAGGTTCAGCCCAAAAATATGATTAAATACAAGTATGATATTCTTTAAGCTTGGATTAAGTTCATACTTTATAGCTTTATCTGCAGTTTCACTATAATAACTGACGAATGGCATGTTTTCAACAACTGCTGTCCATGCACTATGCGCAGCAGAATCTTCTACGCTCGTAGCAGATTTAAATGCCCTATAAAAATCCTGCAATTGCTGTGTTGGAGGATTCTTAATTTTTGATACATCAAATTCCTGGGTCTCAGGATTATAGAGCATGATATTTGTCAAATTCCTAAGTGTTGTCTCCATGCAATCAGCAAATGTAACCTGTTTGTTCTGGCCGCTTTCATTATATGAGTAGGAAGCAGTAGAATAACCAGCAACCTTTGGGTAACGTCCTGGTAATAATCCAAGATAGACTATATCTTCATATGAACGCCTCAGCTGTTCAGTATCAGTGGCATTAAATGCCAGCGCATCTCTAAGTTGGGCTACATCTCCAGGCTTGAATGTATCATCAACCCATTCTTTCTTAAATATGTCCGGATCATTGAAGATACTGTCTCCCGAATCTACCAACATCTCATTGAGCTTTTCATAAAAAGATCGAAGAACTACTTTACTATCACCAGCAATTTTGTAAACAATGCCTAGAACGATCGCGTCCGTTGAAAAAGGCGGAAAAACAGATTCATCCTTCCCCTCTTCTTGATACGCAGTCCACAACAAACCAAATAATTTGAGTTTTCTACAGTCTATGTCTAAAAATCCGGTTTTTCTATCTAATCCTGCTATATCTCTCAGATGAGCTATATCTTTTTTAATTGAATATTGACCCGTGGGTATTTTTTGATGTGCTGCTGCAGTTTTCCCTTAAGTTCTCCCCCCTGAGTTTCATCTTCAATAAACTTTTTAATGCGCTTGACTTGAACGAGATCCCAGGCCAGAGCCTTGACAATTGCCGTTTGATCCTCAAGACTCGCTGTGCGTACCGTATTAGTTAATACAAAATCTCCTCTACCCATATGCCCGGGGACACGGTAAAAAAATGAATGCACAAGCTTAACCACAGCCGGTGCCGCGGAAAGATCGGGAACCATTGTTTGGCTACCGTCTTCATGCTCTTTTACACGTTTCTTACAAAAGGTACCGTAATCATATAGATGCATAAGATAATCACTTTGCAATGCTATAGCTCCATACACCAAAGAAAATTCTTTATACTCTTGTTTTAAGATTGAATAGGTACCTTTAAGGTTATCAATATTTGCAAAAGATGATATCCAGAACAGCGCAAAAAAACCTACTATAAACCGTGAAAAACGCAACCCAATATACATATCTATCTCCTTATGACAGAATATAAACAGTCATAGTACATTCATGTTCCTTTTTTGGGATTTCTGAGATG
>CAZQNW010000085.1:0-1694 GCA_964595035.1 uncultured Pseudomonadota bacterium | reverse complement strand
CCTGGCGATAGTGATAGTATTGCATCTCTTGCTGGAGCTTTAGTTGGAGCTCGTGTTGGCATGAGTAAAGTGCCTCAAGGTTGGGAGCAATACTTAGAAGATGCTCAGCTTCTTTCTTCATTTGGACGGCAAGTTGTTCAGATATAATTTCTAAAAATTTTTTAATGCATCCAGAGATAAAGCCTTAGGAACGCGTGTTTCAGGCATTAGTTTTATGAGTGCGCGTACAATCGGTTCATAACGTTCATTAAGTTCATCAAGTTCTAATGTGATGAGATCTTTTTTTGCCGTATATGATGATTGTGTAATGGCTCCAATGCCTCCAAGTCGTTCATTGTCTCGTTTTATTTGATCTTCAAAATCAGCAATTGCCCATGTATAGGATGTACGTACATAATCATTTGTGTCACTTTTCATGTGAGGCTGATTGATAAATGAGCGTATTTTTTCTGTTTGATCCGTGGCTTCTGGACCTATAATGTCGATGACTCTATCAAGAGCCCTATTAATAATCATACTTATCAGAGCTTGCAATTCTTTAATACGTCTATTTTTGAGTGTTGGAATTTTAAACTTGGCTTTGTCTGTAGCAATGAGTCGTTCATATGTTGTACGTTTTAGTTTAGTATAATCACGGCAGGAACAAAGTTGTGATAACAACAAGAGAAATGAAGATAAAAGTACAATTTTTTTATTCATGCGAGCTCCTTTTCTATACTTATTTTAATTAATTTAATTTTTATAAAAACATAAAGTCAACAGTTTATTAGTTCAAAAATTTGATTTTGAATTACGATGCTGTATTATAAAGCCTATTGAAATCGATTGCTATTATAGATGACTGTGGTACGTATGTTTTATTTATTTTTTCTTTTATTTGTATCTTTTAATGTTCAAGCAGTTCTTGAAAAGGTTCGTGTACTTAGTGATGGGACTCATACCATATCTATTTTTTCTGATGTTCATATTGATTTTTATAATGAAGATAAACAGCAATTAGAAACATTTACACGAAGTCTTGTTGAGCGTAACAAGCAACGTAATTTACGTCCTTTAGAAGTGCTCATTGAAGTTCCTAATGTGATTACGCGCTATCTTTCAGATCCAAATGTCTTAAGATGCCTGGACCAAGAAATTCGTCGTCTTAAATTAGATTCTGTCAGTGCCAAAGATATAGAAATTCGACAGATTGCTATACTTGCTACTGCCTTATTGGATAGTTGCCAAGATCCTACATGGCTGGAGCCTGCAATAGGCTGGGGTGATCATTCGTATGGAACGGTAACCTGCGTCGATATTTTAAATGAATGTATGCATTATTTTCATGTGATGCAAAGCAAGCGGCCAATATTTGAAAAATTTTTAGGAACATACAGTGTCTGGTACCTATTTTCGCATTTTATGATACATCATGATGTTTTTTTGGACACATTACATCTTCTGAATATTCGTCCTGAAAAACCTATATTTGCTCAATTACAGGAGATTTATGAAAAGCATGAGGTCGTTTGTGCTGATGGAGTTACGCGTAGTTATAATGAAATTCGTAAAATATTAATGAATTCTTTAGAACTTGCAAATTCACTTTTTGATATTCATATGGTTTATAATGTTATTACAACTCCTAAAGTACATGATATAGCGGTTATTGTTGGGGGACATCATGCCTCTATGCTTTCCAGTGTGTTGACATG
>CAZQNW010000084.1:0-1776 GCA_964595035.1 uncultured Pseudomonadota bacterium | reverse complement strand
ATAAAAAAATTGCTCGTCAAAAAGTTTGCTTAGTTACAACAACCAAAAAAACAGCTCAACAAGCCAACCCAATTACTTCATGTAACTACATAACTATCTGGGTACATGGCACAAGACTTACCCCTCGTTGCTTGCTCAGACGCATTTTTCATGCGCCTGACGGGCTCATCCCCGCTCAATCATTTGAAGAACACTACCACTTACGAGCAATAACTGACACGCTTGCTCGGGTTGCCCCTGAAAATTATGCTCCTGATTCGCTATTTCTATACGGCTGGTCCGGAGCACTCGGATTTAAGGAACGTCTGGATGCAGCAAAAACTCTTTATAAACAAATTGAGCAACTCGTCAAAGCTTATACTCTACAGCATAACAGACAACCAAAAATTAGGATTATTACCCATAGCCATGGCGGCAACGTCGTTCTTAATATGGCCAGACTCATCAAAGACACTTGCGCTTTCCATATCGATGAGCTTATCTTACTTGCATGCCCGGTACAGAAAGAAACCGCTCATCTCATAAAAAATCCATTTTTCAAAGATGTATTTGCTCTTTATTCTTCACTTGATATTATACAAATAATTGATCCTCAGGGACTATATGATCATAACGACAAGCGACCATTATTTTCAGAACGCATATTCCCTGATGCGGAGAATGTTATGCAAGTAAAAATTAAACTCAATGGACGGGCCTTATTTCATTCTGACTTTATCAGCTTAAAATTCATTTCTTTGTTGCCTCAGATTATTGATAATATCCGTTTATACCATGATCAACTGTGTGCCAAAAGCCCTCAGACAATATCAATATTGTCTATTACTACTAAAGCGAACCCTAAACATAAACAGGTTTCATGAAGAACTTAGGACCGCTACTCATAAGCATATTCTTGTGTGTTGTTATGTCAGGATGCTCGCGACAGCAACACTTTTTTAGACGTAAATTATATTTCACAAAAAATGAAATCTATACTACCAAGCCTCCGGCAACACCAACAATAACCGTTTGGATCCATGGAGCGTGCCCTTTTGCTTATAACACGTATAATCTTGGATTAAGGCAATTAGCCGAATTCGATCCTAAAAATGAATTAGCCTTAATAGCAGACACCCTTATTCATTCTGATCCGATCACATTCAATCCTCACATGTTTTATATATTTAGTTGGTCAGGAGCTTTGGATTTTGAAGAACGGAAAAAAGCGGCTGAAGTATTATACAAAGAACTAAGCAAGCAAATTGCTTTATTCAAAAAAGAACATGATTTTGCCCCTAAAATTCGCCTCATCGCCCATAGCCACGGAGGGAACGTAGCGCTGAACTTAGCACTCATTCCCGACAATACGCTTGAAATCAACGAGCTTCTATTACTCGCCGTTCCCGTACAAAATTATAATAAACATCTTATTCAATCTCCTCTTTTTAAAAGAATATTCAGCTTATATTCAACAATTGATTTACCGCAAGTTATTGATCCACAAGGCATATATAAAAACAGCCGGGCAGAAAGTTTTTTTTCCGGCCAACGATTTACTCCATGCCACAACCTTATGCAAGTCAAGGTCAAAATTAATGGAACAGCATGCCGGCATTTACAATTTAACGCCAACCCGATGCTCAGTATTTTATCATCAATTATTGAACAACTTAATCAATGGATGAATGAAATTTCCGTGCAAGATTTGCTATGCGACAAAAACAGGTTCATGTTATCTGTATATACAAACGGACGCAAACCTCCAACATTGAAAAAATATCTCAACCCAAAATA
>CAZQNW010000083.1:0-1914 GCA_964595035.1 uncultured Pseudomonadota bacterium | reverse complement strand
TTTAATAAATCAGAGTTCGCGTATGGTATGGCTTTTAATGATGAGCATATTACAAAGCGCGCCAATGTAGCGATTATTGGTTCTAAAATTTACGAAAAATTGTTTGGTAAGGAATTTGCACTAAATAAAACTATTCGTATTGGAGGATTTCCGTTCGTTGTTATCGGTGTGTTAAAAAAGGAACCTCATTATTTTGGAACTGAAGATCCTAATGCGCGTATTATTATTCCGTTTACGACGGCCAAAAAATATTTTAAAGCAGAAAATGAACTTGAAGATGATTTGGGCTATATAGCTTTTGCTCTCTATCCTGGGGCTAAAGCAGAACATGTTGTGCGTATCATAAAACGTGTTCTGCGCCTTAGACATTCTATAGAACCGGGAGAAGAGGATGATTTTCTTATTTTAGATCAAGAATCGATAGCAAAGACTGCTTCATCTGCCGGTAATATCATTAAAATGTTCGGTCTTATTGCTGCATCAATTTCATTACTTGTCGGCGGCATAGGTATCATGAATATCATGCTTGTATCGGTGCAAGAGCGAAAAAAGGAAATCGGATTACGTATCGCGTTAGGTGCTACTCAGTTGACAGTTCAATTACAGTTTTTATTTGAATCGGCAACGTTGTGCGCAATAGGGGGACTCTTTGGAGTTGTTTTAGGGTTGCTCGGGCAACTTGGTATAAGTCGTTTTACAATACTGCCGAGTGTTATTGAAATCGTGCCTCCTTTTGTTTCATTATTGATAACGATTGGTATCGGTGTCTTTTTTGGCTATTATCCTGCGCGAAAGGCATCATTATTAAATCCTATTGATGCTTTACTTGAGCGGTGAACTCTATGAATATATTTTTTATAATCAAAACAGCCTGTAGAGCAATAACCAGACATATTGGTCGATCATTGTTGACAGTGCTTGGTATTATGATTGGTATCGCGGCAATCGTCATAACATTCGCGATAGGTCGTGGCGCGGAAGAAAAGATTAAAAGCCAGATTATGTGGATGGGCGAAGGAGCTTGTTATATTATTTCAGGCAATGTTATTACCCGTGGGGCCGCTCGCGCAGCACTTTTTAAGCCTATACGTTTGACGGTGCAAGATATGCATGCCATAAAAGATCAGGTGCCTGAAATTCATGAAATATCCCGCAGTACACACACGTTAGAAATGCTTGAATATCAAGGCAAGGCAACGCGTGACCGTGTGCTGGGGACTGATGCTAATATGCTCAAAATAAATAGAAACAAGTTACGGTACGGATCAATGTTTACTGAACAGCATGTTGCCGATAGAGCTAATGTTACGGTTCTTGGCGAAAAAATAGCCGAAAAACTATTCGGGCGCGAGATGCCCGTAGGCAAAACAATGCGTATCAACGGCCAGCCGTTCATTATTCTTGGTGTTATTGAGCATCAGGAACATTTTTTTGGTCCTGAAGACCCTAATTCGCGTGTTTTTGTTCCTTTTACTGTAGCCAAAAAACTATTCAGTCGCGCTCAAGAATTGGAAGATGACATAAGTATTATAGCGTTAAGTTTTTATCCCGAAGTATCATCAGAAAAACCATTAAGAGTTATAAAACGGATTTTGCGTATGCGCCATTCAATCGATACGCATGAAGAGGATGACTTTACCATTTTTGATCAAGAAACTATACAGAAAACTGCTCATGACGCGGCACGCGTTATTAAATTGTTCGGGCTTATAGCCGCGTCAATATCGCTCATTGTCGGAGGTATAGGTGTTATGAATATTATGCTGGTCTCTGTACAAGAACGGACACAAGAGATCGGATTACGCATGGCAATAGGCGCGACACGTCGCATTGTACAACTGCAATTTCTTATTGAGGCAGTTGTTCTGTGCGCGCTCGGTGGTCTTGTTGGTACGTGCATAGGCTTGTTAGGTA
>CAZQNW010000082.1:0-1991 GCA_964595035.1 uncultured Pseudomonadota bacterium | reverse complement strand
AGTACAAAACCCTAAAAAGAGAACAAAGAACTAAAAAAAGTACAAAGAACTAAAATTATATAGTGCATAATTCAGTGAATTAATTAATAATAAATATAAGTGAATAATTACATTATTTGAAAATTATTTGCAAAGATTTATGTAGTTGATTGTGTAAAACACATTACATATAACGGTTATTACGGAGGAAAGGCGAAAGTTAGCTTGCAAGTTGTATGTTCTGGAGTATGAAATGCCTTTAAATATTTTTAGATGTGTTAAATGGTCTGATGGTGTTTATTGTCCTGTATGCAAGTTTTTCAAGTTGTATTAACAAAAAATTATTATGTGTGAAATGTTCTATAAAAGATAATATTAATTAAAAGGGATACTATGGAAGATTTGCAGTACGAGTATGACATGTCTGCTTTAGTATTAGGACAAAACCTAATTAGTGGTAAATGGACAATTTTTATTTTATGGTCTTTAAGTAAAGGTAAAAAAAGATTTAAGGATTTACATAACTTCTTAAGGCATACTTCCAGAAGCATACTCACCAAACAACTTCAAGAGTTGGAACATAACGGGTTAATACAAAGAGAGGTATATGGTGAAGTTCCTGTTAGAGTAGAATATTCCTTAACAGAAATTGGGGAAAAATTAATCCCAGTTCTATATGCTTTAAGTGACTGGTCAAAGGAATATGTTACCTATTCCAAAGAAGAGGGAATGTCTGATGTTGATTTCCTTAGACAGGCATTCATAAAAGATAAATACAAATATTATAGGGACTATCCAAGTGTATAAATATTATTTCCGGTTATGGGACAATCTTCTTTCAGTATGGAAGTATCTAAGCTTAATATTGATTGTTAATGATTGCTCATGAAAGAATCTAAATCACAGGTTTTTTTTTAAGTTGGTCTAATTATTTTATAAAAATAGAAAAAAGGATATAGAGCCTGAGAGGGGCATCAAGGATTTGTATGAGCGAATGGCAATATTGTTAACTATTTTTTTAGATGTCCCTCTCATCTAAAACACATGTAAACTGACCAACAAAGGAAAATTAAATTTTAGATGGCTCCTGTCAAATCAAACCTTTAAATCTATTTTTTTCATAACCTCTTCTATTATCAGCAACTAATGACATGTACATATCCAATGAAGAGCATACTATAATTATTTGTCTAATCCTGTGATTCTTATTCCGCCAAACTGGGTTTTATTTCGTATGTTTAAACCAATTAGAAGTGGAGTTATTTTTTCTATGATCTTTGCCCTTTCCAGTGGTCCACAGTCAATTACATTGACATCAGGTATCTTTTCAATTAATTCTGTGGCAACAGCCTTCGAATCTGCATCATCCCCAGAGATAAGGCAATCACAATCAATTGGTTCTTCAAAGTTCATTAGAGCTGCAGAACTGATATTGTTAAAGGCACATATTACGTTGGTGTCTTTTAAAATTTTGGCTGACCTTTCAGCAGCAGCACCATCCCAGAGATCCAGGTAAGTTATGGGCGAACCACCAATAGCTGATTCCAAAGGCCCCGTAGCATCCAACAAAGTTTTACCCTTCGCTCCTTCTTTAATAGAAAGTAAAGTAGATTTTTGAGCGGCTAAAGGCACGGTTAAAACTAATAGTTCAGCTTCTGATGCCGCATCAGCATTCTCAGCAGCTTTAACATTGTCTGCATCGCCCAAGAGATCTTTCAATTTGTCTACAGCAGTTTGAGCTTTTTTAATTGTTCTTGAACCTATTATAACATCTTCTCCAGCCTGCACAAAACGCACGGCGATTCCCAGTCCTTGTCCGCCAGTTCCACCAATAATAGCAATCTTCATCTATTAAAACCTCCTTGTATGTAATTTTTATAAAAATAACAATTAAATAAAAAAGGGTATAATATTATCCTATTCATCACATTGATATTATCCTATTTTTCACACTACCGTGAGTCCTCCATCAATTACCAGCATCGTGCCAGTGCAGTATGATGCATCATCAC
>CAZQNW010000081.1:0-2138 GCA_964595035.1 uncultured Pseudomonadota bacterium | reverse complement strand
TATTTTGGAGAGACTTTTTTACTCATATAGCCTATACAAGTCCTTTTGTATTTGGACAACCATTTAATCCTAAGTATAAGAATCTTGAATGGAAAAACGATCAGAGCAAGTTCCAGGCTTGGAGTGAAGGGCGTACCGGTTTTCCTATAATTGATGCGGGGATGCGTCAACTCAATATGACAGGATATATGCATAATCGTGTTCGACTACTGGCAGCATCTTTTTTAGTCAAAGATTTGCATATAGATTGGCGCTTAGGGGAACTTTATTTTGCTCAACATCTTGTTGATTATGATCCTGCCGTTAATAATGGCAATTGGCAATGGATAGCTTCAACGGGTACTGATGCCCAGCCATATTTTAGGATTTTTAATCCTTGGCTTCAGCAGAAGAAATTTGATTCAAATTGTGAATATATTAAACAATGGGTTCCTGAATTACGGAATATGAAACCTCAGGATATCCATACTTGGTTTAAAGTTCCTTTAGATCGTGCAAAAGTTTATGTACATCCTATAGTTGATCATGCTGTTGAAAGCCGATTAACTAGGCTTTTATACAAGCAAGCAGTGGGTAAGAGCAATTAAAAGGAATCTTAAGTATACCCATTTGCAAAAGAAACCTGTTTCTGATACGATTCTACTAGAAATATTTTTTAAAATCTTAATCTACATTACATACGATAATGACTGTTGTACTTTTGTTGTACAAGGATATAACTATGAAAATTAATAGAATATTAGCTGTATCTTTATTTTGCTTTGTACCACTGGTTGCTATGATAGATGAAGAGTTGGAGCCTGCCGCAGGTAGTCACGCTCCGGTTGCTGCTTCTATGGGGCAAGAGGTCCCGATTAATTTACCACACGAGTTACTTAAATTAAATCAGCAGTTAAACCAAGCGCACCATTGGTTAAAGATTCTTGCTGCTCCATTTACCTCTGAGCGGTATAGGGTTATGGCTTCAGATCAAAAAGAACGGCCTGTAATACAACTTTATCAAACGTTAATAAGGTCAAGAGAGTTGTTTGGTGAGTATACAATAAATTTAGCCGTAGACTTGCTTTGGGATGCTCAAGATCAAGGACAGGAAGACAATATACGTATGTTTTCACACATGCTTGCAAGGCTTGAGATTGTTGGGTCTGTTACTATGTCTGATGAACAGTTGTCGTCTATTCAGTTCCGAGGGTCAGGAGTTAAAGAAGCGGTAGAGGAGCGTTCTGCAGAGTTGTTTGACATATTTAGTCATAAAGATAGTAAAGAGCGTCTTAAGGAAAAACTTAAAGCTCGTATAAAAGTATTGCCTGTTGAACAAAGACCTGAATTATATAGATGTCTTGAACATTTTTTGAGAAATAGAGATATAGATCCTGCCATAATATGTAATTTTAGAGATGCTGATATTGACCTGGAATCGCGACATCTTGAAGATGTTAAAAATAAGGTCAATGAATTATCTAGGCGCATGGTGCCTTGCGTAAATGACCACTTAGAGAGTCTTCACGCTCTTAATGGTACTGTTGCGTCTATACAGAGACATTTTAGGAAATATTTACTCGAGGGTGTTGAAAGTGATAGGCATGAACCTTTAAGTAATGCCGATCGCAATCTTGTACGTGAGATAAATGCATTTTTTCAAATAACTCAAGAAACCATAGAAAAAGAACACAAAGATATTGAGCAGGCGTTACGCAAATTCGCAAAGTTTTCTGCTGATATAGAAAATATTCGAAGTTAAATTCAAAAACTTGTCGCGATAAAAGGGACTTTAGATTCTATGCTGTGCCCGCATGAAGATCCTAGATATATTGAGCCTCGACACGATGCACATCAACAACAGCAAGAGGCTGGTCTATTAAAAAGATTTGGGCAAGGTACATTATCAGCTTTAAAAAAAGCTGTGCCATTGGTAGGAAATTTTGCTCAATCATTATCGCCGCAATATAGGACAATTGATGCAATACCTCAAGAATTGGCCGCTATTCACGAGAACATAACATTGCTCATTAAGCATTGGAATGAAATTTCACAGAAATTTCGGTCAGCGGCATTGTCAGAACAAACAGCGATTGAAAATCTACGTATCTTAAGTAAGATTTTTGATATGGATAATGATGACCATCATGAAGCTAGAA
>CAZQNW010000080.1:0-2190 GCA_964595035.1 uncultured Pseudomonadota bacterium | reverse complement strand
CAAGGTTGGGGCGACCCAGGCCGAGGTCTTTGCTGTGAGGTCCGTCACCAAGAGCGTGTACGTTGATGATACCCGGATCAAGATATGCGAGGAGAAGGAGGACCAGGGCATCGCCATGCGGGCGATGAAGGGTAAGCGGTTGGCGCAGGTGTCATCGACCGCGGTCTTCGAGAACGATGCGGTGGCCTGCGCCAAGGTGGCGACCCTGCTGGCAGACCGATCGCCGTCATCGAGGACCTACGATCGCTTCCCCCTGCCGTCCCAGGCCACGCTATCACCGGGTCCCTGGGATGATCGCATCGAGTCTGCTGAGGCTGCGAACCTCATAGAGCTGGTCAAGGCCACCATCGGGACCGTGGCGGAACGAGGGGTCAAGGTTCCGCGAGGCGTTCTCCGCGTTGCCACCATCGAGTCCACAATACTCAACACCAACGGTGTGGACGTGTCCCACAGGAGCACCCTCATGTATGCCAACTACGACTCCATGGCCGAGGGCACCTCTCCGGGGGAGGGCGTCGTATCCTTCAACTCCCCCTGGCTCGAGGACTACGCTCCCGAGTCCTTGGGCGAGAGGCTGGCGCAGCAAGCCCTCTCCGCAAGGGATGCCAAGGCGCTCGACGGCCCGGTGAAGGGCACGGTCATGATCGCCCCCTGGGAGCTGGGGCAGATGCTGGCAACCTCCATAATGCCTGCGGTGAGCGCGGAGAGCGTCTACAAGAAACGCAGTCCGTGGGCAGGGATGGAGGGGAAGCAGGTGGCATCCGAGAAGCTCACCATCGTGGACGATCCCTCAGACAGGCGGGGCCTCCTCTCGGCCGCCTACGATGACGAGGGCGTCCCCACGTCCGTCAAGAGGGTGGTCGAGAAAGGGGTCCTGAAAACCTACCTCTACGACAGCTACAACTCCAGCATCGACAGGAAGGTACCCTCCGGCAACGGGATGAGGCGTCGCCCACAGGACGCCCAGTATCTGTTCAGAAGCTCCTTGGCCTGCGCCCCCGTCAACATGGTGGTGAGCCCGGGGAGGCGCCCTCCGGAGGAAATAATATCCTCCATGGACGAGGGCGTGGTGGTGGATAGGTTCGCCTTCCCCACGGTCAGCCCCTACACCGGGGCCTTCTCGCTGGAGGTGCGCTCCGCTCACATCGTGAGGAACGGCTCGACCGCCGGACATATCAAGCATGCTCTGGTAACGGGCAACATGTTCGATGGGCTGAAGAACATCGTGGAGGTGGGGAACGACGCCACCATTGCCGGAGACACGATCCTTCCCAGCATCGCCTTCGATGGCTTCGAGGTGGTGGGAAGCAGGTAAAAAAAAAGAAGGTTTGACCGCGAGGGCCCAGGGACTCAGCGGTCGTTCGTAAACCTTCAGCAGCCTTCACCGGCAGAGCTTCTTCAGGAGCTGGATGGCGTCTTGGGGCACATATGCCTTTCCGGACTTCTCGGAGTAAACGACTAGGCCTGACAGCTCGCAGGTCTTTCCGCACACTTCTAAGATGTCGGTGCTTAGCGTCAGACGGGCCACCTCCTTTCCCTTGCACGTAACCACCAGTTCCAGGTTCTGTGGGTCGGCGGAATCGATCCCCGTTCCCAGACCCATGCAGGCGAAGGTCGTCTCGGCCTCCACATAGAGGGCCTTGTTGGTGAGTTCAAGGTCCACGCCCATCGCCTTGGCCGCAACGTGGGGCAGCTCGGTGTTGTCGAGCAGCCCCGAGGGGGCACCGGGACCGTATGCATATAGAGTGACATCCTCGCCCGTGTGACCGCTGGTGGTCCAACCTATGAAGGAACGCTCCGACATTATCGGCCCCAACAAATAGTCCGTGTCCACGTCCCACTCTCCTGATGTCGCGTTGTAAGCGGACATGATATTGGCAACTTCATCATCGTTGAGGTCAAGGCCGTAGTGGGCGCTGACGTTAGACCTGACGTTATCTGCCGTGACATCGTTTCTCAGTAACTCCATCAGGGCATAGCCGGTCATGGTTGCGTTCTTCAAGGGGTCGATGACCGCGGACAAAGGCATCTTCGAATAGGTGGAGTTAGAAGCCCAGTTGCCGATGGTCATCCCTCCATTGCCGTGGTCTGTTAAACCCATGACCAACGACTTGCCGTCAGTCTTGGCGAAGTCATGGTATACCTGTACCGCATCATCAAAGCCCATGGTCACGCTGAACACACACACGG
>CAZQNW010000079.1:0-2243 GCA_964595035.1 uncultured Pseudomonadota bacterium | reverse complement strand
ATGCTATGGGAGTTTTACTTTTTTGTAAATTTCAAAGGTCACAACTTAGGTTTTTATAGCAAGATATTAAATGAAACAATTACATTAATAGATACGTACAGATTTATACAAAATATTTTTGAATAATTTTAAGCAGTTCATATGCATCATGATCATTAGGTTCAAACATGGATTGCATATACCAATCATTCCAAGATACAAGAAGGATATACTTGAAATTTTTACCATTATGGGTGGATATATTTATTATGGTTTTTTGTAAGAATCGCTCAAACAACCTATATGACATATGCGTTAACAACCGCGTCCCACGAATATCATACACCCCATAAAACAAGCTTTGAGGATCTGTTATTGAGTCATATGCCACTGATTGCTCAATTTGATGAGATGTTTTTGGTGAATGTATCAGACAAAATGTTTCGCTGCTTATAGGATCAGTTGCACCAGAAGAGGATCGCGACAATGTCGCACAAGTACATAGCGAGATAACCTCTAATCCGGAAAAACCATCTCTTCGCGCACACTCTTGCCAATAATCCAACCTCTCACGCAATCCCCTATCATGTAGACAATCCAAACACTGCACATATAATACCGGACAATTGTTATGTTTTATATACAGGGGATGTTTAAAAAATTTTGATACATAAGCATAATGTTCTTCTTTGTCATCGACATGATCGCCATAATTCATTTCTCCATTGGCATAAGGTAGGCTATCTTCATTCATCCAACACAACGTAAACGGCATGTTAGGCTCCCCATCTTCTAGCATTTTTTCCAGTCCCTGGGCCATTAAGCTATGCCCATGGGACCAAAAATGTTGGTAACAAAAAGCCTCAATACCATATTTTCTTGCGATAAAAGCTTGTTTTTTACGTGTATGAAAATCAAGTATATTATAATAGCCAACGTCAAAATGCGGTCGTTTTATCTGTTGTTTACTATTTTTAATCGACTGCCAACAATCCAACTGCTTTTCTGAGGATTCACATTCTTGATAATAGATAGGAGAGTACAAAGCCATTATTTTAATATTATTTTCACAGACCTGTTTTTTTACATCTTCTACATCGTAATCAATAGATACATTGCAATATTTTGCGATTGAATTGTCTCCCGAAAAAGGCAATGGATGATAATCAAGCAGGAACGTTTTAAGACCCAAATACTGTATAAGATACCCAAAAAATCTTTCATAGGCATGTTCAATTTTTCCATCTAACGCACCGGCAAAAGAAATTTCATCATTGAGAGAATAGAACAAATCTCGAAGATCATATGGCCTGAAAAATTCTGCCAGTTTTTTTGAAACAATAAACATAGTGCCACCACAAAAATTAAAATCATGCGGTGGCAATTTAAAATAATCCAGCAAACACATAACATTCTTGCCGTTTACCTTCTGATCTGATGACTTAGTTGTTAAAGAAAAATGAATACGATTTGCATAGACACAGTCATAATTTCGTAAAATAGGATTAATGTGAATATTAAGGAAAGACATATTAAGCTGCCGCCAAGGAAAACCCTTAGGCGATGTTTTTGAATGTATTTTTACAATATAATCATATGGAATATTTTGTTTAAATAATCGATCTAATGACAAAAAAAATCCCCCAATATCACGCCCTCTATTGGGAGAAAATATAATTTCAAGCCTATTTGAATCTATACATAAAGCTTGATTAATATAATGTACTAATAACTGCACATATCGGGAATTTTCTGTATTGATTAAATTAAATCCATCGAACACATTGCAGCAATCGTGTTTACTCTCATAAACCTTTGACAATTTTTCGTAATTATTTTTGTTACTAAAAAAGTTAATAATATTGCTCGCGACCGGAATGTTAATTTTTATGTAATAGGTATTTTCGGAATTTATGCGCATAAAATGGTTAAGTTGATCAATACACTCATCCAATAAATCAAGATTATACATATGAAGCATAATAACTAATGTATATGGACAACAGTAAGACAAATGCTGAAAAAAACCTTCAGTTTGGTAATGGCATAGAGCACTCACCTCATCATTACATGGCAACCGATTATATTCAGTATAATATTTCCAATCAAAATTCGAACTTGGCGGCAACTCTAGGATTGATGTTCTCCCCAATGTAATACCTTTACCAAGGTAATCTCCAAAAGCACTCGCCCAGCTATACACAATTTTAGACTTTAATTCAGGATTATTTTGAAAATACAATTCCCAATCGAAAGAAGAAATT
>CAZQNW010000078.1:0-2365 GCA_964595035.1 uncultured Pseudomonadota bacterium | reverse complement strand
GCCTTCTATTGCTACATGTAATAATGTTGTTGAATTGGTTTGTTAGATCGAGTTCACGTTAAAATAGGATTAGATAGAGTATAGAACTGTATCATCGAACAAACTAGCAATACCTTTGGTTGAAACGATTGCCAAATGAATTTTAATTCAACTGAAGATGCCATTAGATACGTTGTAGCCGCAAAAACTTATAGTAGCCATCAGGTTTCATCTGCTGGAGAAAACTTATGTTAGATCGCGTAACCCCTGTTGAAAAATTCTTGCAATACTTTCGTGAGCATTATTATAATTTTCCGTAGAATACAAGTATTAGGGACCTGCAAAAGATGCGTAATAATTATCAAGAGGGGAGAGTTATGTTCACACGTATTCTGTTGTGTATTGTGTTAATGTTTTTGGGGTATGGGCAGTCTGGCTTAATTGCACAAAATGAGCCGATACCGAAATCTAAAACAGTTTTTTTAACGGGTGCAGCCGGATTTATTGGAAGTAATTTTTTACGCTACATGTTTGATAAATATCCACACTATAATTTTATTGTTCTTGATGCCTTGACGTATGCGGGTAATATGGAGAACATACCTGATTATATCAAAAATTCTAACCGCTTTGAGTTTGTTTATGATACTGTTACGAATCAGGAAGTTGTAGATGCATGTATGAAGAGAGCTGATTTTGTAGTACATTTCGCAGCAGAAAGTCATGTGACCCGTAGTTTGTTGAATCCCAGAACGTTTGTTGATACCGATGTAATGGGTACATTAACGATGCTCCATTCACTTGTTAAGCATAAAAATGTTCAACGTTTTATATACATTTCGACATCAGAAGTATATGGAACTGCAGAAACAGAACCAATAACTGAAGAACACCCGCTTAATCCACGATCTCCATATGCCGCAGCTAAAGCAGGTGCTGATAGATTGGTTTGGGCGTATTATTGTACATATAACGTACCTGTAGTTATTATTCGTCCGTTTAATAACTATGGTTCTAACCAACATCTTGAAAAGGTTATCCCACGATTTATTACACAAGCAATTCAAGGTAAGCCCCTAACAGTTCATGGTGATGGTAGTGCAAAACGTGATTGGTTGCATGTTTTGGATACATGTGAAGGTCTTGACAAAGCTTTGCATGTTGAAAATTTTGAATCGATAAAGGGACAAGCAATTAACTTAGGAACAGGCGTTTCAACATCCGTACGTGAAATAGCTGATATCATTACACAAGCATTTGGCATGACAAATAATGGTATTGTTAATCAACAAGACAGGCCTGGGCAAGTTGCTTGTCATATTTCGTCAACGGATAAAGCTGAAAGATTATTAGGGTGGAAAGCAAAAAGAAACTTTAAAGAATCGCTTAAAGATGTTATTGATTGGTATAAAGCTAACCAAGGATGGTGGCAAAGGCTTGAGATAATGCAGTGGGTACTGGTATAAGTAGGAGCAGATAAAGTAGAGAAACAGTAGAGTTAATTTTAAGGAGAAGCAATGTTGAAAAATATTCATCGTGTATTCACTATAACTATATTATCAATCCTTATAACGGTCTCTTGCCATGCCCATGTCTATTTAGTCTTTGGAGCTCAGGGTTGGATTGGAGGTAAGCTTGTTACTTTGCTGCAAGAAAAAGGACATACCGTTATTAAGGCTACCTCGCGACTTGAAAATCGCGAATCGGTGGAAGCAGAAATTCTTGCCGCAAAACCGGACTTTGTATTAAATGCCGCAGGAAAAACAGGACGCCCTAATGTTGATTGGTGTGAAGATCATAAACAGGAAACAATACGGTCTAATCTTATTGGAGCTTTGACCTTAGCTGATTTGTGTTACAAGCATGGTATTCATATGACAAACTTTGGAACCGGTTGTATCTATGAATATGATGAAAAACATCCTATGAATAGCGGTATCGGGTTTAAGGAGGAGGATACACCAAACTTTGATAAATCGTATTATTCCAAAACGAAAATAATGCTGGATACATTGCTGCAAGATTATCCGAATGTTTTGAATTTACGGTTGCGTATGCCAATATCAGATGATCTTCATCCGCGCAGTTTTATCACAAAAATCATTGGGTATAAACGTGTCGTTAATATTCCGAATTCGATGACTATCTTGACTGATCTGTTACCTATAGCAATAGAAATGACTGAGCGTAAAATGACAGGAGTATATAATTTTGTAAATCCCGGTGTTATCTCTCACAATGAAATTTTAGATTTGTACAAGGAGTTTATTGACAGTGGCTTTAGTTATCAAAACTTTAGTCTTGAAGAACAGAGCAAGATATTAAAAGCCGGTAGATCAAATAACGAGCTTGATGCACATAAATTATTAAAGGAGTTTCCTCAGAT
>CAZQNW010000077.1:0-2441 GCA_964595035.1 uncultured Pseudomonadota bacterium | reverse complement strand
CTGTAGCATTAGGAGGATCACTTCTCACAGCAGCAGCCGCCGCTGGAGCAGCAGTAGGAGGCTTTGTCGTAGGTGGTCCGGCAGGAGCAGCTGCAGCAGCAGTTGTAACCGTTAAGGCAGGAATGGCTGCCACCGTATATGCAACCATTACTGCCGCAGCAACTCCAACCCCATAGGACTCATCATGAACATGAGTTATTTGATACAAGAATATAAAGCAAAGTTTCCTTATATCCTTTTGTTTTATATTTTTGGACTGGCAGTAAATTACATACTTTGCGCGTTTGCTTGGTACCATTTTATAACAATCTTTGTCTTCGCAAGCATAATAGTTGTATATTGGGGCAGGAAATATCCGGCTATTGGACAATTTCAACTAAAAGACACGCTAACCGACCCGCTTAATCTTTTAATATTCGGCATTGCGTTAGTAAGTACTATTTTAAGTTATAAACTTGCTCCACATCTGGGCTACAAAGCTCCTTTTACATTGTATATGATTCCTTTGCTTGCGTTAGCAATACTTATGCTTCTCATTATTTTGGATAAATCAAGATATACGCATTAATAAGCATAAACATATAAAATGGATCTCGAAATAATTTGTATATTTCGAGATCCATTTTTTTACTATGCCATTTATAAAAAGTTAATAGATAACTTTGTATATCAAAAATAATTTTTATACTACTTAAAAACAATAGCACAAAATATCTAGCGAGATTTTTTTACATTTATTTTAGGGCAAAGATCTGCAAGCACACAACGTGAACAAAATGGCGAAACAGAAGTACATATATTCTGCCCCCAGAGAACAAAAAGACGATTTATTTCAATCCAATGTTGCTTAGGAACTATTTTTTCTAACTGCTTTTCTGTATCATGTGGCTTTTTAGTTTGTACCCATCCTAAGCGATTGGCAATGTGATGAACGTGCGTATCGACACAAATTGCAGGGATACCATAGGCATAACCCAAAACGGCATGCGCCGTTTTGGGGCCTATTCCTTTTATAGAAAGTAACTCCTCTTCAGTTTTTGGAACTTTTCCGTCAAACCTTTCCAATAGCTCTTTACATACAGATCTGACAGCTTGTGCTTTTGTTTTATAAAAACCTATTGGATGAAACAACTTTTCAAGCTCATACTCCGGTATAGCAAGGATTGCCTGCGGTGTGCGAGCACGTTCAAAAAGTTGTCGAGAAATTACAACTGACACGGTATCTTTTGCTCTTAAACTGAGCAAACAACTGATAAGGATTAAAAATGGGTCTTGCCCATATTCGGCAACTATTTGATCAATAACCGGTAGAACAAATTTTTTTGTTTCTTTTCGTAAAAGACCAAGAACTTTACTTACGGTCTTCGACGAAACTACCGGCTTTTTCAAGCCCATATTCTTCTCCTTAGTTCAATAAACAATTGATCAATGCTTATTGATTACCATTCTGGCGGATGAATAACACAAAGAAATGAAATACAAAAACAAACTATACTAACAACACTTATATGCTCAACAAATTTTTTAAAATTCATTATGAATCCTCTTAAAAAAACATTAAACTAATACCCATAAGTTATATTATAACGATTAACTTTAAACCTGCAAATATTATGTGTAACATCACTATCGATGCATTATTAACTTTATGTTCAGATACACTCATTTTTTTTGAAACAATTTTTGGGAGCTACCAAGCTCTAATTATTATTCCATTTGTATCATGTATTTTAAAAATTTTCGTTTTTTACAATTTAATAAAAAACAAACCACAATCTAAGCATGCTAAGAATAATTGGATGCTATTGCTAGCAATATTAGTTGCAATGATACCTGAAGATGTTGCTTGGATATTACGAACATTACACTTTTCTATTATACCTTCACTCGATTATAGAATTGTAAGAGCTGTCATTAGACTCGCATGGGCATTCGAACCCATCAGATTTCATGCCTTTGGATTATTCTTAGAACAAGCGGCATGCAAAAAGTATATAATACCTTTGCGACAAAAAATATTAATTTTTATTTCAAGCTCTTTGGGATTATTTTTTATTGTGACAATGATATCTAACTTTAATTATGCGTCCTATCAAGTAATCTCGCCCCTGGAACTCCTAATCATAAGAATTACCTCTTTTTATTCCTGCCTGATTGTTACATCTATTTGTGTTTTCTATGCGATTAAATATATGAAAAATAACAATTTACCACGCATCCTGAAAAAGCAAATTGTTATTTTGCTACAAGCATTGGCTATACCGAATGCATTTATAAATCTATTCCAAAATTTTCCTTTCAGCGGGTATTTAACCCCAATAGCAAAGGCAACAAACAGCTTTACCTTGGTTGGTCTATCCACCGTACTTGTCTCATATATGATTTGTTATTGTGCAAAAAAAATGATGGGTTTACGATTCCTAAACATTTCAAATCATGTA
>CAZQNW010000076.1:0-2731 GCA_964595035.1 uncultured Pseudomonadota bacterium | reverse complement strand
TACCGGACGCACTCCTAACCAAAGAAATATACGAAACGATAAGGCTGACGATAGTTTTCTCTGTAATGATACTGCTCGCTACTGCACTATTATTTTTGAGCTTTGTTTCAAATATGCTTAAACCGCTTGAAAGCCTGAATTTGAGCGCAAAAAAATTCAAGGAGGGAGATTTCTCCTCAAGGTCACACATTCACAGGGAAGATGAGATCGGTACGCTGGCAAGGACGTTCAATACTCTTGCCGACAAGGTAAGCGAGCTTGTCCAGAACCTTGAAGAAAAGGTCAGGGAAAGGACCTCCGACCTGGAGAAGTCAAATCTGGTACTTGAAGAAAACAGGGAACAGCTCAAACTTATACTTGATTCGACCGCTGAGGGCATATACGGAATGGACACGGAGGGATCGTGTACCTTCTGCAATGAGAGTGCCTTGAAGATGCTCGGGTATTCAAGCCGGGAAGAACTGATCGGACAAAATATGCATGATCTCCTGCACCACACGAAACCGGACGGCAGCAATTTCCCGCAGGAAGAATGCAGGATAATGCAGTCCGTTAAAAATGGGATAGGCATATACGTAGATGACGAAGTTTTCTGGCGAAGGGACGGATCTAGCTTTGACGTAAGATACTCGTCATACCCGCAATTCAGGGGGGGGGTGCTTGTCGGCTCTGTCGTCACGTTTATGGACAACACTGAACGTAAAAAATCAGAGGAGCACATCAGGTATCTGACTTATCACGACCCTCTGACCGATATACACAACAGGCTCTTCTTCGAAGAAGAGCTTCCTTCTGCAGATGTTGAAGAAAACCTCCCGATATCAGTTATCTTCGGCGACGTAAACGGGCTCAAGCTCACAAACGACATCTTCGGACACGCCGCAGGCGACCGGCTGCTTATGGAAGCTGCCGGGGCCTTCAGGAAAAGTTCGGACGGAAAGGGCATCCTTGCAAGGATAGGTGGCGATGAGTTCGCGCTCGTTCTCCCGTTCTGCGACGAAAACAAGGCAAGCGGGATCATGTCCGGGATCCAAAAAGCTTTTGGCGGAGGGTCTTCTACCGATATTATCGGCAGCATCTCCCTGGGTTCAGCCACCAAAAGATCCCCGGAACAAAGAATAGAAGAGGTCATTGAATCTGCGGAGAACAGAATGTATAAGGAAAAAACCATAAACAGAAAAAAAATCAATACAAGGATGATATACAAGATCATCAGCCTTCTCCACGAACGCAGCCCGCGTGAAAAGAGGCACTCCGAGAACGTCGCCTCCCTTTGCAGAAAGACAGCCCTTCAAATGGGCCTTTCGGGATCTGAGGTAAGCAGGATCGCGGAAAACGGTTATTACCACGACATAGGTAAAATAGTTCTTGAGGACAGTATCCTTAACAAGCACAGGAACTTTAATGAGGAAGAATACAGGAAAATGCAGCAGCATACTGTTGTCGGATATAGGATACTCAATCTTTTTGATGAAACGATCGATCTGGCTGAGGGCGTCCTGAGCCACCATGAACACTGGGACGGGACCGGCTATCCCAAAGGTACCAAGGGCGAGGGGATCCCTCTTTCCGGAAGGATCATCGCCGTAGCTGAAGCATATGACGCCATGACGAACGACTACTACGAGAGATCTAAAACACATCAAGAGGCAATTGACGAGATCAAAAGACTTTCCGGCGTCAGGTTTGACATATCGGTAGTCGATGCTTTCATCAAGGCTGCAGACAAAGCTGAGAATAAGCTGTGATCCGGAAACATTGACAAGCCGTCAAAAAAACGGCAGCAAGGGCGTGTAAATGGGACGATTCATGATTTTCTTGACGGTCAGCTCGCTGATGCTGATCCTTGTGAATATATATCTTTCCAAAAGGTATGGCAGGCTTTTAAGGGATCACAAATCACGGATCCCCTTTAAGGCTCCGGCTTATATCCTTTTTTCGGGGCTGTCCTTATTTCTTTCATCCCTCTTTTTCCAAAACTGGATATACCGATACAGGATGCTGACACTTCCCGTCAGGTATATTTCGGCGTTTTATATTTGCATGGTCATATATTCCTTCCTTCTCTTCGTTACAGGGGACAGTTTGTCATTTTTGGGCAGTTTAATTAAGATACCCCAAAAACTGAATAATTTTTTTTCTAAAATATATGCCAATGGATCGTTGGTTCCCGCTGCAGCTGCTGTTATAACTATGTATGCTTTTTACAATGCAGTTGATTTTAAAGTCACAAACTATGAAATATCCATTAATAAGAGCTCTTCGATCCCATCGCTAGAAGCTCTTATGATCTCCGATCTGCATGCAGGCACTTCAGTCGGAACGAAAGAAATCGCCGAAATCACGTCCATAATAGAGAAAATGTCTCCTCAGATACTTTTTATTTGCGGAGACCTATTCGACCATTCATCAAATGAAGAGATGATGAAATTTGCCGCGAAGAGGCTGGGGAGCATCAAAACCAAGTACGGGACTTACTTTGTGACCGGAAATCATGAGTATTATCTGGGAAATATGCCGAAAATCCTATCATACTTACAGGGCACTGGAATCAGGATCCTTCAGGATCAAATGATAAAAATAGAGGACATTTATCTCGCAGGAAGAAAGGACATCAGGGAAAACGACCGGGCTCCGCTTTTCAAAATACTTGAAGGAGCAGACAGAGATAGCCCGATCATCGTCCTTGACCATCAGCCCAACGCAATTGATGAGGCGATCGAAAACGGAG
>CAZQNW010000075.1:0-2861 GCA_964595035.1 uncultured Pseudomonadota bacterium | reverse complement strand
GCCTCGCCCGGATCTTCTCCGGCCGGGCTTCCTCCCCCAGGACCTCCAGAGCTGGGTAGCGCGGGAGGGTCACATACCCGGGGAATCCGACTCGGGCCAGACTGCCATCGAGATACTCACTCGGCTTCGGGATGCTCACGGCCTCTCTCGGCCGTGGTAGGATCTCCACTCCGAGCTTCATCTCCAGCCGTTCCTTCAACGCCATGATGATGATCTCGTTCGGCACCCTCTGGTCCAGGAACCAGAAGGCATGTATGCCTCGTGGGCTTATGAAGGCCGCGCTCGGCGTTTTGCCAATCTCGGCCACCACCGCCCGGTATTTGTCCTCAAGTTCCCGCGTCGGGCTTGAGCCTATCCACCCACCCATCTGATGGTCGTCGATATCGACGCCGAGATAGTTCCGCCGCTCTCCCGTACTGAAGAACGAGATCACGCGTTCACCGACGCCGCGCATGTGCCGGTCGATCACCGCATCGCTTAGGGGGTGATAAATCGTCTGAAGGTTGCCGAACTTGTCCTTCTGGACGTAGGCATCCCGTCTTGGCTTGAACATGGTTAGGAAGTCTTTTACCTCAGATTGGCAAGTCATGGTTGCCTCCTACGCTACTGTCATCTATTCGATGGAATTGGCGATATCCCTTTCCGTCGAAGTACTCGATTCCGAGTTCCGCCAACCCATCGCAGACATCGGCGTAGGCCGTCAGGAATGTCCCTATCCGGGGATCCAGGATGATCGCCAGCTTGCCTTTCCGCCTGGCCACCACCTCATGCACGAACTCCACGAGGTACATCGAGTCGCCTTCCTTTAGCCCGGTATTCCGCGCCCGCATCTTGTTCATGAAGCTGAGATCGAGCACGAAGGCCCCGCTACTCCCCGCGAGCTCGCTTACCGAATGGAACTCCGTGTGCCGCTGGAATCCCGCCTCGTTGCAGGCTTCCATGGTTGTGATTACATATGGCTCGGGGTACCAACTCTTCACCATGGTCTTCATAAGCCCGAGTATCGCCGCATCAGTCTTCACGAGCGCATGAGGGCCATCCCGCAACTCCGCCGGAGTCGCGCTCTTCGCGTATGGGGACAGGAAAGCCTTCATAGGCTCCAGATAGGCCTTGTGCCTCTCGCGTAGGGTACAGATGCAGATTCGGAACTTCCCATCCTCGTTTACCGTGAAGCCACGGCCGTTGCATTTCTCGCACTTCATGTCTGCCTCCTAGTACGCAAGCACATCCCCTAGTAGTTCCGCCAGGTAATCGTCGTCAGCCGTGTCATTCTGCCTGTCACCCACATAAACAACTTCCGGCATTGCCAGGGCATTGAAGCCCTTTTCGTCACTTTCTCCATTTCTGTTCTTGAGAAGCTGAATCCGTACATCCTTCTGTTTTTTGAGCTCGTCGTCGCAGTACAGGGCTACCGCGACATCCGCATCGCTCATGATCGCGCTCGATTCTGCGAATGAGGTCGCATCATAGAGATTGTCATAACGCTCAGCGGGAATCCTCGCGTTCCGAATCCGATCCTTGGCGGCGGTATATGAAGCCCGGTTTAGTTGTGATAGGGCTACGACAGTCAGCCCGCGCCCTCCTGCATAGTTTCTAGAAATTTCCTGGAGAGTGGTCATAACCTCTCCGGTGAACCGATAAGGATCCCGCACGGTTCCAATCACGAAGCCAGCCTTTTTAGCTAGCAGTTGTATGTAATCAATGATGAGTAGATCGATAGTGTGTCGGCTTTCTGGCTCACCGGAGGCTACCGCCTGACGTTCAAACTCCAGGAGCATGGCTACAATGTTGGGACCGTTGTACTGGATGTCGCTAGAACCGACGACACATATACGTCCATACTGTGGACTCCTCTGGAGATCGGGTACCACTATCTGCTCCATGAAGTCGCGCTCATCTTGAGACCAAGTGTTCCTGAGAACACTCTTCACTGTGATGCTCTGAGCATATTTTCTAAATTTAGGATGCTGGGCATGACGCACCGCCAGACGAAGCATTAGCTGCTCAGGCTCCATCTCCAATGAAATAAAGCAGCTTGAATACCTGAGCACAACCGCGTTGTTATAGGCCAGGTTCAAGGCATACGTCGTCTTCAGGGAACCAGAGAATCCACCAATAACGACCATGCTCTTCGGCATTCCTTCGACCTTCCAGTCGAGTTGTTCGATGAACAGCATCGGTCCTGTCGCCTTCTTCCCGAGATTGTCGAACGCCGTCGGGTAATCGAATTCTTGGACAACCTCAATCGCCATCTGACACCTCCTCATCCATTGTGTAGTTACGACCCCCAATGCTCTTGAAGTACCGATCCAGTTCTTGTGCGACGTGTTCCGCGACTGTTTCCTGCCCAAGTAGCGCGTCCTTTTCTTCTTGCCCGGTCCCTAGCACGAGGCCATGCGTACGAAGTACTTCGTGGAGTATTGCCCTGAATTGCCCTTTCCTCGATGGCACCGCGTCGAGCCAACGGCGCTCAGCTGAGCTCACGATGACTCTTCCACAGAGTATGAGTTCTCCCTCTAACCCCACGGTCAGGTTCTTTTTGCTTTTCCGGCTACTGGTTTTCAATTCCGGCACATGCTCTGGTTTAACCGACTCCCGAGGCTCCACCTTCCTTCCGGCGTGCGTCCTCAAGGCTTTCTGGTCGGAGCGCTGTATCAACCCCCGGAGTTCCTCGCCATAGGACGTATCCAGAGCAAGCTCTTCGGCCCTCTGTCCGCGTTCCTTCGCGTCGGCTTCAACCAGAGCTTTCAAGAACGCCAGTTTCTCGAGGGCGTCGAATCTCGGGCTTTCCCCAGCGACGGTCTTGAAGAGTAGGGGATAGGCCCGAAGTCCCTCCGCTGCACGGGCCGCATTCCTGCCTT
>CAZQNW010000074.1:0-2977 GCA_964595035.1 uncultured Pseudomonadota bacterium | reverse complement strand
AGAGGAATTCATATCGTTACAAAGCTTAAACAAAATATGGAGAATAAGTTGATGCATATGCTTTCCATTCAAACAAGCCTTCATGAGCCCGTTCAGGACAACCATGCCTATCTAACTGATATGTATCGAATTCGCGTTAAACAAGTCCTTAAGCATGATTCTCACATTTCATGTAGCTAAAATATCATGGATGTATTGGTTCACAAGTGCAGTTTTTTTACTATGATCAATTGAAAAATCCCATGAAGCCGCCCTATAATGGAAAAAATTGCAGCCCAATAAAAACTGGCAGCTACCAGGAAACCCCGACTCTGCAAACTTTATGGCATAATTATTTAAACCGTAATTTTTTAAATCTTCTGAAGTATAAATACTTCCAATGTGGTTAATCCATTCATTATTTCCGACCGCTTTAAGCCAGACCGTATTTTCAACTAGTTGATCCCAAGAAGCAATTTCAGCTACCGTTGCATTCGCACAAAAAATGATAGAATCCATTTTATATAAACGAACATTCGGATTATATTTTAAATAATAGTGTATTTGACCACCCGTATCGACAGCTGAACCGTTAATATTACCTCCTGCCCAATTCATAGTTTCTTTATTAGGTAATCTACTCATATCCATAAAAACAAGCCCTGGGAAAAGATAATAAACATTATTGGGACGGAATTGCCCCCAACCAGCAATATCATAATTTTTCATAAAATTAACTATAGAAAAATGTTTTACAAGGAACATATCAGAATCAATCATACAAACTATTCCTGTATGATTAAAACCTCTTGAATCCAAGGAATACCGTATTGAAACTTGGTGACGTCCCCCGGGCGTATTATTTGGATGATTTTGAGGAACACGAACACAGGCAATACCATATCTATCACACATGGCTTCTATCTGCCTACTAACCACGGAATTTTGCGCATCATTAAAGACTACAAATTCATAGTCATCCAACAAAAACTTCTCAAATGTCTTATACTGCCATTCTATAAAATCAGGACGATTAAAACTATACGTTAGAATCAAAACTTTTTCAGCATCTACAAACAAGGAACAAAAAAATAAAAAAACAACAAATACCAACCGATAAATAATACAAAATTTCAAATTTATCCCTCCTAAAAAACTATTGTTGTTCGATTGTTGCTTGTTTCAAATATATATGTAATATTACTTCTTTTTCATTCACATCTTCCCACTCTATAGACTGTGTCTTTGAATTACTTAAAACATATTTTTCTAATTTTTGTCGATTATAATAATTGTGATAAATTAGCCAATTAGGATTGGTATCAAAAACTATTCTATCAGGCACATCAGTAGGCTTTATGAAGAAAACAATAAGTACTTCAAACCTAGCAACTCTAATAAGCTCTTGAATAGCTTTTTCATAATATGAAAGATGCTCTAGTATATGGCGTGAATAACACACATCAAACGATGAGTCTAGGCACGGAATATTTTCAATACTCCCCTGCCTAACAGGTATGTTTTTGTCTTTGGCAAGCGCTACAAGTTTTGGAGTAATATCGATACCTAGATATTCAATATCCATTGAATCCTCTTTATACCCAAAATAATCTATGCACAACCCACACGGTATATCTAATATACTTTTATAGTTTTTCGCGCGTAGATGTTGTCTTGTTTTTACGCGTGAAGGGCTTGAGCACCCACCCAGCCAACCAGCAAAGGTAGGCATCATATTTTCAATATTTTTTTCCCACCATTCTTCATGAGGTTTTAGTGAAGTATCGCAATGTACGGTCCAAGAGGTGCATAAAATAAGTCCTAAAATAAATTTACCGAAATTCATTTTTATACCTTCTTTTATTATACAAGACTATCTTTTAACTACTCACACCTTTCAACAATTTGACTGATTAAAAACCAACTTTAAAAACCATAGCAGTGTATCAATTCTATTTAAATATGTATGTTTATTTTTTACAAAATCCATCTGCTCATAGAGCGCTTTAATATCTAGATTTTTGGCATATTCTATTGCATCATAAAAAAGTTTGTATGAATCAGGATTATACACAATTTTTTTGTTGAATAATTTATAAACTGTTTCAGAATTTGTTATACCAAATTGCCCATAACTAATATTTTTAAAAATTCGACATGGTATATATCCATTTTCACATTGCCACTGGCCAACAAGCACTGGGGCAAGATAAGCATTTTTTATAAGATCGACATTTCGCTCAGGATCTATATTCATACAAGATTGCCAACCTCCAGTAATCTCAAAAGGAATACCATATTCGTCACATGCTCGTCTAAATTGGTCAATCTTGTCTATATTGCCATACGTCCCTCCCCAACAGGTACCGATAAAACGCGCAACAAAATCTTTTTTTACTGCAGGCAAATCTGATTTGATTGCATCAATTTCATAAGGAAGTAAATCAGTAGCCCATGGCATATATAATGTTTTGTTTTCAATATCAGAGTACATACATTCATCAATTTTTTTGACATTTCGTGTAAGCACGTCATGTGTATACACCTGCATAATAATAACTCTACCGCTCTCAAAAAGATCTTTGTATCGTTCTAATTTACAATTATGAAGAATATAAAAACAATCATTTTTTATAGGTATTTTTTGATCAACTTGCCCTTCAGTTATAAATAACGTTTCAGAAAAATCGATTGTACTAATATCATCTTTATTATCAAGCCAATAGGTAGGGTACCCTAAATATGTAAAAGCTTTTACAAATGCATAATGAATATATGAATGCGTATGACTATGTAGCTTATGCCCCCATACTACAACCTGCTTAAATGGTAATCCATGTACTATAGAATTTTCTGTTGATTGCCCATACATATTTAATACACAGAACATACACAGTACGTAAATTTTTATATTCTTCATCTACAATCCTTTATTCAATAACTCTAATCAGCACGCATCTGAGCATGGTTCTTATTCAATGCTAACAATCGCGGATGA
>CAZQNW010000073.1:0-3122 GCA_964595035.1 uncultured Pseudomonadota bacterium | reverse complement strand
GCAACATTCAAATATGATTCTTGCTGCCCGGCAAATGAAGCTGTCGGCAAATCTTCGGCTGTAGCGGAAGAACGGACAGCAACATCAAGTTCTTCAACTCCATACTTCTTTGATAATTCTTGATAACTTTTAATAATTTCATCAGTTAAATCGGATGGCAACTCAGCATGTTTAATTAACTGCCGGATAGAACTGCCAACCTTCTGAACAGCTTCCATGCTACGATCAGAAGACAACGCTTTGAGCAGCTCCTCAATGCGAGGAACCAAATTGTTAAATTGCAGAACATGCCAATATGCTTGTGCAGTAATAGCAAAACCAAAAGGAATACGAATGCCATTGCCGGATAGGTCTTGAATCATCTGCCCCAACGAGGCATTTTTACCACCAACAAGTCCAACATCATGCGACCCTACCGTATCAAACCATCGTATATAGTTCATACACGCCACCAATCTTGATTACAATATTGTATTTACAATCTATAACCAGCATATAAACTGCACAACCAAAGCTCAAGCTTTGCTGATAATAATGTATTATATCTATTTCTTTCGCAGAAATATTAGCTAAAAATGTACTCCCAATAAGCAAGAAACATAACCATAAAATATTTTGCATTTACTTACCAAGTGATATACTTACAAAGAATTTTGTTCAATCATTTTACAAGAAAGGTCTTTTATGGAAGCTGTGCGTACAAATAAAGCTTTGTCATGTATATTAGCCATATCATTATTCACTTCTATTGGCACAACACCGGCACTTGCAAGTAATAATTTTATACAAAAAAGTATAATATTTATCCAAAATAAAGCCGGCAAACAATTATTTACAAGTCGCAACCTTGTCATCACCATTAGTTTCCTTGCTCTTCTTAATATTTGTTCAGAAAATGCACGCGATTTAACAACAAAAATTTCGTACAATACATTAATCGGCATACTACACGTATTAAAGCAATGTTCATTTTCACCGGAACTCAAGGCTAAAATTGATACTAAGATTGAAGCACTTGAAGCACAACTTAGCCAACGTTCACCAAATCAATTTACCGGTGAAAAACTTAAAGCACTCCTCAAAGAATTCAAGGAATTAGTAGACATTACTAAAGCAGGCATAGAAGCGTATAAATGGCTTGACTGACATTGAATTTTCCGCATAACTATTGTATTAAAAAATAGGCTACATATCAGACTGATGTATAGCCTATTTTTACTATGTATAATGAAAAAGGGGTAGTACACCGATACGAATAAAAAAACACAGGAAAAACATCTGGTGATAAATGGCTTGACGACTTTTTTCAGATGACCTAAAATAGCCTCAATTGAAAGAGTAAAAGACCTTATATCTAACGTAATAAAGTCTTTTTTTTACATGAAAATTATAGGAGCCCCAGGATGAATAAACAGCTCTCTATTGTTGCATTACTTTTACTTACCACATCTCCCGCATACACCATGAGCAACTGGAGTACACTGAATAAACAAAGACTTATAACGGGTAGTGCATCAGGACTATCAGCGATTATTGGAGCAGCAGTATACGGGCACATCATACTTCCGTGGTACACCAATAAACAGCAAGAAGAGGCACAACGCGCTCAAATAGAAACACACAATAAAACTCAACAAAAATTACGCACATTATATCGTTCCATCAACAGCACCTACAACACCGCATCGATTCCCTTAGATTCAAGTTCAATACTATTAAACTATAAAAAACAGCTAGCTGAGGATCTTGCGAAACTTCAAGAAGCCGCCACATTTGATTGGGATGATCCTGCAGAAAAAGAAAATGTTATACAACTCATAAACTACTTAAAAGATCATGACACACAAATCAATAAGTTATTAGCACTAAAAATAGGCCAAGAAGTTCAAGAACAATATCGGGATGAATTTACACTATTGCTCAAAGAAAACTCACTTGACGCAACAGCTATGAATAAAATAGTATATGAAAAGTTTGGCAACTTATTATACAAATTCAGTTCATATAAGCAGGCACTATCTGATACCAAAACACGTTGCGAACAGTATGGCGTAGCACAAGAAATTCTTAAAAAACTTGAATTACTCAACAAAAGAACAAACCATATTTTTTCCCAGGCACTTGATCAGGAACGAGCTGCCCAAGAACATGCCCGCCAACAAACTCAACTATTTAACGCGGAACTTGAAAACAAGCACGCCATAAAAGATTTTTACCATGAAGCACAACACCATGTGCAACAAGCTTCGCAAACCGTATCACATATTGCACAGGTAATGGAAGAACAATCAAAAGCTCACCAATCAATGATCGACCATTATTCAGCCTTACTTTCGACCCTTATAGCACATATTACCTCATGGAATACTCACAATGAGCAACAAACTCAGAAAGTTATAGCCGAAGTGCGGCAAGAAGGGCAAGTTACACGAGAAACTATACACAGCGCACTCTCAACACACAATAATGCAGTACAAAAAAAACTTAATGAGGTAGAACGAAAAGCACAGCAAGCACAAAAAAAGGCTGATGAAGCTCACAAGATGGCTGATGCAGCACTAGGACCTCTACCTCCGGCAACAAACCCTTATCTTAATGCTCAAGATCCCAATCAACCAGCACCATCTGCCCCACCTTTAGATGACCTTAATAAAAAGAAATAAAAAATTATTCTTAACAAATAGCCTGTTCATGAACAGGCTATTTGTTGTTGTATTGGATCAAAATCTTTTTAATAATTACCGGAAAAACGTGCTACAGAAGTTCCTGCCTTACTTTGCTCAACGGTAATTTGAGGAGATGTAATTGTTATTATTTTTTTCGCGCATGTAACAGTTAAAGGAACATGCTGAATATTAATACCTATAGCCAGGACCTGCCCAGGACCAAAATACATTGAATATTTTTGTGCCTGAATTTGGGCCAACGCACCTTGTGCATTACTATTTAATTTAAACTCAATGATGCACTTACCTAATACATCATGTTGTACAATAAGATCAGCGCGGCCTTGACCTGTATATACTTCTATCTGGCCAAAATTGCTCCCCAAAAATGAGATCATACCATATATTAATGCATGATAAAATTGCTCTTTATTAATGCGCAACTCTTGCGGTATA
>CAZQNW010000072.1:0-3295 GCA_964595035.1 uncultured Pseudomonadota bacterium | reverse complement strand
AGTTCCTTGACCAAGTAAACTTTTATAAGCATCATCAACTATACTAGCAGCATCAGAAGGGCATACTTGTTGCGAATCAGTTATTACCTCTGACAATCTACGTGCTTGTTCTGTAACATGCAACGCTTCAACATAGTCTCCAGCCTGTTCTAATCGGGTCGCACGTTCACATGCAATAACAACATTCTTTGCAACTTCTTTTGTTATTGGAGAATCATTGGGCCCTTGTAATCCCTGCACAGAACGAATTGTGCCCATATTGACGTTTCTAATGTAACTTCCAATATGACTTTCAACCGCATGCATAAACACATCAGGATTGCCTCCCCTATCAACTATATACGTATGCAACTGCTCATCTAAGCATCTATTGGTAATAAATAAGTGACCTTGATTAGCCAATGTTGTATGGCTATATACTATTCACCATTCGATACTTCCAATCTATAGTCTCGTATTCATGCCAAGTACACTAACAAAAAAGCCCAGGCATTACCTGAGCTTTTAAATTATGAATCAAAAAAAATTATGCCTAATCTTCAAAATCAACCGTAATTTTACCGGTATCATCTTTTGTAATTATAATTTTGTTAGGTTGTTTTTTTATTGCTTCATCCCACCTGTCTAGGATATATCCCATTTGCTCTACAGTTAATTCGAAAATTGGTGCATTCGGAACTTCTTCAAAATGATCTAACTCAAACTCTACTGTTACTTTATTACCATGCTTTTCTACATGACTATAATCACCGCCTGTTTCAATCCAAGTTGTATCTGAAAGCCATTCCTTAAAAAAGGTTATGTGGGATCTTCCAACATCACAATGTAAAAATCCAGCTAAATATCCTATTGCCTCAGAGGAACTTTTACTATGTACATATGAACCTTTATATTTCTCCATAACAAGTCTTTCCACCATTATCTCCTATACAAAATTTGATTCATCTGGATAAACAGTCTTAAGATATTTTGTAGCTTTTTCAATAACAAAGAAAATCACTAATCCTTCAGCTGTTTCTCCTGTACATTCTAAGCATGTTACACCATCTCGAATAGTTTTTACTTTATTTTGGCTGGCTTCGAAGATTTTATCAACTGTATATTGCTCAGACCATTCCTGAGGAAAGAATGTATGTGGTTTTTGTAAAATTTCACCCTCAATCATTACTCTATCAACCTGAAAAGCTCCAGTTCTAGGATCTACTTTAGGTTCAGATAGAAATCTCACCTTCCCCTTCTTTACCAATTTCAATCCTTTATCATGGTGATACCCTGAATAAGATCCCTCTATTTTACCTGAAGCTCTATATTTCACTTTCTTATCAATACCAAAGATGTGCTTTACATTCATCTTTACAAATTTAGGATCTTGTTCTGTAGATGCTTTTGCTGAAATATAATCTGTTAACCTATCATAATCAACACGCTTTGCTTTAATTGGTCTATCTTCACGCTTAACTACCTGTTCACCAGGAACCTTTTGTTCTTTTAACTTCTGTCCTTCTTTAGGAATTAGTGGTGGGTTCTTTACTCGACCAGACCTATTAATATCTGTGCTAAAGCTTTTGAATAATAATGATCCTTCATACGCTATCTTTTCAAATCCAATCAGCCCTTCACTTATTGTTACTGGAACCCATTCAACTACACCAGCCACCGCCGGAACCGGTATTGCCAGTTCTCCTGCTGCTACCGGTTGTAATGCCGGTGGAAAGCTATTGAGTAATCTTGATAACCCTTCAGATGCTGTTGCTCCAAATGAATTCAAGAAACTCAACCCTGTATTTACATGAATATCTGCTGCTGTACGCGCCAAACCGGCATTCATTGCAAAGCGTGAGAAGGACCTCATCCGTTCTTCAGCGCTCATTGCACCTCATTGGTTCACTGCTGCTTCTATCTTGACTGCTGTTGGATCCGGTAAGGTCATGCGCTTCTGTCTGAAGTGCTCTGATAGCTCTGAATTTGAACGCCACAAAAAAGGCCCAGAATATCTGGGCCTTGGAATTGTAAACAAGAGTATATTTTAAAGATTTCCATCAAAGCAGACCCTTTATTTACTGAATTAGTTTTCAAAACCAATAGTAATATCACCTTCATGGTAAAATTCGATCACAAAGTTATTATCAGGGCAAAAAAGCCATGTTCCATACATTCCAACTGGCGTTATATCATCAATATTTATTAAAGCGTCATTAAGTTTACATTGTATAACTGGTAAATCATTATCTCCCCATATAACATATATAGGAACATCATACTCAATACCAAAGCGCTCTAAGTACTGATCTATCTGAGAGAGACTCTTTATTGGAGCTTTAGTTTTTATTTTTTCCCAATCAATCTGACCCCAAGATGAAAAAGGAAACATCTCAAAAAACAAATCCGATATAGCTTGTCCTTTAGGAAAAACAAGAACTTCACATTTATCATGAGTATTTAATAGTTTTTCCAAGCACTCTTCTAATAAATTCATAACGAGCTCATTAATTAAACTGTTTCATCAAAGCAATAAACATTTCTTCTGTTCCATCGAATGGTATCACAAATTTTTTTGCTTTACATCCTTTTCCACATCTAAAATTTTCAACATTTATATGAAGACCTTTAATAGGATCCCAGTCTAACCTCCATCTTACCTTATTATCAGCAGATATTCTTCCTACAATTTTACCGTATGCAGCACTTGTTTTTAATGTACATACATAAGGCTTACTATCAGGTCCCATAAGTCCATCGACAATCTCCAATGCTTTATTTCTAGCTTGTTCAAAAGTTTTTACTTTTGGAAGGACTATTTCTTTAGACTCTCCGCCAGACCTATTAGTCTCTGAACTAAAACTCCTTAAAGCTAACGATCCTTGATGCGCAGCTTTTATAAACCCTGCAACATTATCACCTACTGCAACGGGTGTCCATGAGACTACCTCAACACCTACTGGAACCGGTATTGCCAGCTCTCCTGCTGCAACCGGTTGTAATGCTGGTGGAAAACTATTGAGTAATTTTGATAAGCCTGCAGATGCTGTTGCTCCGAATGAATTTAAGAAACTCAACCCAGTATTTACATGAATATCTGCTGCTGTACGCGCCAAACCTGCATTCATTGCAAAGCGTGAGAAGGACCTCATCCGTTCTTCAGCACTCATTGCTCCCCATTGCTTAACTGCTGCTTCTATCTTAGCTACTATTGGATCAGTTGATGTCAGGCGCTTCTGTCTGAAATGTTCCGCTAGTGCTGGGTTTGTAGCCTGATAATACTGCGCTGCCAGCGCAAACCCTGCTTGCTCAACCG
>CAZQNW010000071.1:0-3322 GCA_964595035.1 uncultured Pseudomonadota bacterium | reverse complement strand
TAATTTATTGAAAGAAATCATTAAAGAATGGAAACAAAGTAGCTTAGCCCCAAAATGAGCAACCTCGAGACTGAGTTATCAAGTACTTGATAACTATGATTTTAAGAAAAAATCATAGTTATCATACGGGGTCCATTGCTTAGTTTTTAACTGAGTGTTTTTAACGCGTAATTAATGCGGCGAATGACAGTGTCTTTGCCGAGTAACTCCAGAAGGTGGAATAGGCTTGGTCCAACAGAAACGCCGGTTGTCGCAAGACGCAACGGGTGAATGATGCGCGACGCACTTATGTGTTGTAGATCAGCTTCAGCGCGCAGTTCATGCTCTATCGAAGCGGCATCAAAGGTTTTCATAGCTTTGCAACGTTCAGCAAATGCGCGTATGCGAGGGGCTGTTTCCATGGTCCAATGTTTAACACGGGCAGCTTCATCAAACGTTGTTGGATCTTGGTAAAAATACATACAGTTATCAATAAAATCTTTTATAAAGGTAACGCGCTCTTTCATGAGTCCTATAACTGCCAAAAGATAGTGATCGTTGTAGGTTGCCATTCCACGTTCTGCGAGAATAGGTTTAAGCATATCCAAGAGCTCAGTATCAGATTTTAATCTGATATGTTGCCCATTCATCCATTGTAATTTTTCAATATTAAATATGGCGCCTGACTTGCCGCATCGTTCTAAGCTGAACTCTTGAATGAGTTCATCCATGGAGAATATTTCACGTGTATCGCCTGGGTTCCAGCCGAGTAGTGCTACAAAGTTGATGAGTGCTTCTTTGAGGTATCCTTTGTTGCGATAATCTTCAACAGCAACATCGCCCTGACGTTTTGATAATTTGCTGCGGTCAGGATTTAAAATCAGGGGCAAATGTGCAAACAGTGGCATCTGCCAACCAAAATATTGGTACAGTAAAATATGCTTAGGAGTACTCGATATCCATTCTTCACCACGGATAACGTGGCTGATGTTCATGAGGTGATCATCAACAACAACTGCCAGGTGATATGTAGGAAATCCATCTGATTTAATAAGAACCTGATCATCAACATTACGGAAGCTGAAACTGATGTTGCCATGAATGATGTCATTAAAAGTTACGTCACCTTCCATAGGAACTTTCATGCGAATAACGTAGGGTTCTCCTGGCTGTGGTGTAATATTAAGATTGCGACAATGACGATCATACGCAGGAGGTAGTTTTGCAGCTATTTGGCGCTGACGAAGTAGGTCGAGCCGTTCTTGAGAGCATGTGCAATAGTAAGCGTGCCCGTCAGCAACCAATTGTTGTGCGTATGTATTATATATATCAAGCCGTTCAGATTGAACGTAGGGTCCATAAGGCCCTTCTTTTCCAGGTCCTTCATCGAAATTGATTCCTGCCCATTGCATAACATTAATGAGATTTTGAACGGCACCTTCGACTTCACGCGTCTGATCTGTGTCTTCTATGCGTAGAATAAATTTTCCGTTATGCTTTTTTGCCAGTAAATATCCATATAAAGCTGTGCGTAAACTGCCAACATGAACAAAGCCTGTAGGGCTTGGTGCAAAACGCGTGCGAACCATACTCATTTATTTCTCCGTTATGCGATATATAAATTTATAATTACCTCTAATATACCAAAAAATAATAAAATAGGTACGATTCTTGCTGTAATTGTTTTTATGTATCCCATTTTAAAGCTATTTATTAAGTTTTTTTTGTGTTGTTGCCTAATAAGTATTACTATTAAGAACAATGAATTTTTATCGATGTATTAAAGAGCTTTGTTGGGTTAAGAGTCTATGAATATGAACAAGCATGTATCTATTTTTTGCTTAGGTATGGTTTTGATTAAAATTTCTTGTCTTGAAGCTGTCTTGATACGCTTTGATCATGTAAGGACGACGGATAATAAACATGTATATGTTTTTTTTGAAAGGCATAATCCTGCCTCACGTGTGGACGTGCTTCAGTTAACAACTTTATCACGTGCATTGCTCATGAGAGATTCTCGTAAGATGCCTCAGTTGCACCTTATGATTGAGGTTCCATCGTTACTTGCACAGATAAGATCGCCAGAAAGAAAAGTTACGCATAATATGATTGAACGCGTAAGGCATTGCCCTTCTATTAGTGCCGAAGATATAGAGATTCGTTGTGTTTCATTAGCGGCTGAGTATATGCTTGGTTTATCAAAGCAAGAAATAGAAGATGGCGCCTTTTTACAGGATAGATTTAATGCCGGAAATACTTGGTGCTGCGCAGGAGATATAACATTTGAAGATGTGCTTGGCGAATGCATTTCACAAGAGGCTGATATTGGGGCAGATTTAGATCGATTTTCCTTTATCAGATCCTTTTATTGGCCAAAGCGCGATGAGATCCATACGTGTGAAAAGGAATTGAGAAGGTTCCTTGAAAAACATTCAATAAACACACAGGAACGTATAGCAGATTTTATTAAACGTGTGTCCGGTCTTGATAGCAGCTTCATCAAACTTATGCTTATGACGTTATTGAGCACGTATAGTTCACATCTTTTTGATTTACATCTGATGCGTAAAATCCTTCTGTCAACATGTTCTTGCCAGATGGTTGTTGTTGGAGCTGCCCATGCTCAATGGCTTTGTAGCGCGTTAGAAAAAATTGGGGCTTCATATCAAACAAGCGTGAGTGGCGAGTGTGGTCTACAGGGAGAATTATTGGAGTACGTAGAAAACATTCTAACGACATAACAGTTTGTGTCTATAAGCTTGTCTGTAATGGCAGGAGTTACGCAATCTGACATAAGTTCTCTTCAGCAGAAGAAACCTGATGATTGCAACTATCAGTTTTTGCGGTTGCAACGTACCTAATGGTATCTCTATACTCCATCTAATCCTATAAAGTGCAATCAGCTGCATAGGTTCGGTTGGATGCAGGTTCTTGTTGATCTATTATTTCAAGATATTTCTGTGTATCGAATTCGCGTTTTATTACCAATCTGTTGACATATAATCGCAACATTATTTACAAATAAAAAATAATCATATATACTATAAAATAGAAGAATTAAATTTTATTTGGTTTATTATGTTATTAGTTAATGTATGTTATATAAGTGGAAGGATTGTTATGAATAAAATATGGATTTATGTGTGTGCACTTATCTTATTATTTCCTGTGATCATGCATAGTGCGGCTGAATTGACACGACGTCACAGTGATGTTGATCTGTTAGTGAATAAGCTTAGGAATAATCAATATAGCCAGGCTCTTGAAGTTGCTGAGCGTATTTTACCTGAACTTGGTGTAGATACTCTCATGCGTATTCTTGCAGACAAAATTAATTTTTCTA
>CAZQNW010000070.1:0-3780 GCA_964595035.1 uncultured Pseudomonadota bacterium | reverse complement strand
GCTTGGTGAATTGCAACAAGAAGTTAAGCGTCCTGAAGTTAAAGCGCGCAAAGAGGTTCAAGTTATTCCTCAAGCTCAGCACGAGAGCTACGAGTCATTACGTGATGCTATTCGCCAGAATTATTTTGAAGGCAAAAAATTTCAATCCTCAGAAGAGCTCATAAAAAAGATTAAAGTACAATATGGTATTCGTGGTATTGAGAGATTGTATAATGATCTGGAAGAGGATGCCAAATATGATGGTAACTTGCGAATGCTAAGGTACAGGCTTTTAGGTGACATTGAGGCGAGCAAAAAGGGCGCTGAGCCTATTCCGGTTGGCCAGAAAGAAAAAGAACGTGCAGTGCAAAAGCCTACAGATCCCGTTAGTGATTCACAACGTTTTGCGCAGCGCCTTGTAGAAAGTATGCAAAAGGCTGGGTTGTCCCCATGGGGCTCAGGTTCCACGGATTTATTTATAGGTGGTGACTTTGCACGACAATATTTTAATGATGAAAGCGGAGCTTTTAGGTTCGCTGATCAGGGTTTGAACAAGTTTCATCAATTAAAAGGTGTTAATCAGGAGGAGGCTCGTAAGATAATGCAAAACTTGGTGAGTGAATATAAAATACATCTTATGCCGACTGATGATAATTTTATCGATGCGGTAATAACATTGGCTCATGCCATTAAAAGTAAGAAGGAGTTACAAAATGTTATTCACCAAGTTAAAATTAAACCTATGTTAGAATCAATGGCTTTGAGTAATAGAGTATATGCAACGTTACCCAAAATAGTTATCTATGTATATGGTCCCAAAGATCGAGTGCAACGTGTGTTAGATGCCATATATGAGGTATTTAAGGATTGGAAAGGTGTTGATAGAACTCCTGCGTTTAATGAGAAAGTAACAAGTTTTATCTATTTTGCACAAGGTGACCGTACAGAAAAATTGACTTTCTATGATACGGAATATTTTGAAAAACCTGGTATGGTTTATTTTAATGCTGATGTAACAGGACGGCATGAAGATTATCATCTTAAAAATCCGGCCTTAAGGTAACATATAAACGTATAAGGTATAATATAAGCCCCTTCACAAGTATTCTTGTGAAGGGGCTTTGTAATTGCGAAACAGAGAACGCTTATTTTGTGCCGGCTTCTTTTATTTCTACAGGTATGATTCTTATCTTCATAGGTTTTTTGTCGCGTAGTTCCGGTGGGTATATTTTTTCAAATTCAATAGATGTTATGCCTGGTTTGGTTGCTTTGAATGTAAATACAAGTGTGCCTTCATTTTTGCCAGGATGTTCCGCGGGAATGAATTTTTCTTTACCAACCATTTCGATTTGGGCAGGTAATGCTTTGTGTAGTTTCCAGGTGCGTCCAAAGTTAGGGCTTGCAGGACGGCTAATTGTGAATTCTTCACCTACGAATACAGTTTTTGGTTCAAGTGTTTGTATGTTTGGTGTGCGTCGGGTAGTTTTTTCGGTTGCCTGTGCTTCTTGAGCATGTTCTTGCTTAACTTCTTTTCTTTGTTTTTTAAAGGTAGCCTTTTTGCCTGTAGCTACAGATTTAGTAGTTTGTTTTTTTGACGAGGCAGACTTCTTTTCTTTTGTTGCTTTTTTTGCTTTCTTTTGTTGCGCTTTTACTTTTTTTTCTTTAACTATCTTATTTTTGCTTTGTCTAACTTGTGCAATTTCTTTTTTATATGCCTGTTCAATATCTGCCGGTTGTGAGGCTATCATATAAGGTGCTATAATACCTACACATAATATACTTAATACATGCGTGAATTTCATTGTTCTCCTTTCTAAATATGAATACTCTTTTCCCTCCATATTTAACGCTAATTCGATAATTATCATTTTACGTATTTCCTTCGATACGGTGCGTAACGTGTCTTACTCAGGACGAACGTATCTTGTTACTGCTTTGTAAATTTTCGAAATTATCGAACTTACGTTATTTAATGTATTTCCAGTATTATTTCTTGTACCTCCTTCTGTAAAATATTCTAGAGTGACGCATAATAGTTATTACTACCATAATGAAATCGCATGGATATTTACAAGAGTTTAATGTCATGATATTTCAATGTTTTTTACATGAATATGGCGCCGCCTTTTAACCAGATGCCCCATTGAGCAACGGTATTATTGTTTGCGCGACGATCAATTTCTGGGCTAAGGCCTTCAAATTCAACTTCGCCACCCATGCCAAGGTAAGGATGAGCATGTTTGCATTGTGACCACGTGTATCCTACATGAGCAAATAGTTTATGTGTGAAAGCTGAAGTTGCCGCAGCAGAGCATGGATTAAGGTCATCGGTGCGTATAAATACAGGAGAATTTGGATCAGCTGTTCGTTCTTGTTCTTCCGGTGTCAGTTCATTACCGAATATAGTCGCGCTGCTTTGGGTCTTATTATCATAATTTCCAAATGCATCTATAACATTTTGAATTCCTTTGATGCCATAACGTTTTTCTTCGATCGTGCCACATATGGTGACGTGTTCGCGTGTGCGAATCCATGCATTGTAGCCGAAATCTATTTCAAGACCGCACGAAGAATAGCCGAGCATGGCGACGATATCGAATTGTCCTGCCATCCATACGCGGCATGGTAATGTTGTTACGGTGCTTGCAGGAACTAAATTTCCGTTGTAGTTTCCTGTTTCGTCGAACTGTTTAAGGAGTAAATACCTGCTGGCAAATCCGTTGCGACAAAAATCGAATGATCTGCGCTGATTCGAGCGGCACATATGTGTTGCATGTACAATACCATAGAGCGAAAGTTCATGCTTGCCGTCAGCCTCCCATGCCAGTACGCGACCTTCAAGACCCGCACCTATTTCCCAATGTTTGCCATTACCAATAATCGGTTCAAAGAATAATGTGCTTGTGCTTCTGGTTCCTGTAGGTGCCGCTGCAATGAAGTTAAGTCCAACATAGTACCTTTCATTGCGCAGAATATGCCATCCAAAAAACATGCGGAGATCAGCGAGTCCTTTGGTGCTTGCCGGTCCACAAAGTATATTGTTGACAAGTCCTGTTTGTACGTCACCCCATGAGTGATGGCCGCATAGTGCTTCTTTAAATGAAGTAACAGGTTCTTGTACTTCTGATTGAGCCATATAATGTGCGGGAAATGGTGTTGTATCTCCATTATTTTGTACGCATTCTTCAAGTTGATAGTTCCAACGAGACCAGCACGCGGGAGCGTAAACGCGTATGTACCATGGGTTATAACTTACATACATTTCAAAATTTACAAAAGCGCTTTCGATGCGCGGCTTCATGACAACGGTGCTTTCAAACGATGGCGAAAGTCCAAAATTGTCTGCCATGAAATCACATGTGCTGCGGTTAGGTACTTGGCTACCTGTTATGCGTATTGTATCTGTGTTAAAGAAATACTCTGCAATGCGTGGGCTTCTGAAGGATCGTTGATATTCAGGCGTTGCTACAAGCATGCCTTCAAAGCCACAGTGCGATCTATTGAGAAATTGACAGAATCCTACAAGATCGCGAGCGGCATTAAGACTTTGCGATCGTGCGGCATAGAAAGAGTGGCCCATGAGCTCATAGGCTGACAAGCTTATATATAAGGATGTATGTATTATTAAAAGTAGTGAACTGATTAATGGAATATATCTGTTGATTGATGTTGATAGTTTTAGAAATAAATCTTTTTGTATCTTCATGGTATCCTCTCGTTTTTTAGATATCATCATAAAAGCTACTCATGATTATCTGATTTTGACAAGAGATTACATAAAGTTGTGATACTTACTAAGTA
>CAZQNW010000069.1:0-3964 GCA_964595035.1 uncultured Pseudomonadota bacterium | reverse complement strand
GGAGCATACACGATTAAACAATTTAGCGACGGTGAACTCTACGTTCGCATAGACCAGGATGTAGAAAAACAAGACGTATGGGTACTTGCAAGCACGCCAGCCCCGGCAGAAAATATACTTGAACTATTCTTTCTGTGTGATGCGTTATCAAGAGCCGGCGCACACATTAATCTATTTGTGACCTATTTTGCCTACGCCCGCCAAACAATTACTGAACCGGGTGAAGCCTGTTCGGCGCATGTGATAACAAAAAGTTTACAAAACTTTCCACTTAAAAGTGTATACATAATGCATCCCCACGGCTCTCTTCTCCATAATTTTTTGCCATTTACCACAGTTCACGATATAAACTTTTTTTGTAATGTAGCTACAGCATATGACACTATCGCCGCTCCAGACGAAGGAGCAGCTGCCTTTGCAGAAACCATTGCAAAAGCTAGCAACAAAGAACTAATCCTTTTGAAAAAAGTAAGGCCTGCCCAAGAAAAAGTAAAAATTGTAGCAATAGACGGCAACGTTACTCATAAAAAAATATTATTAGTCGACGATATTATATCAACCGGAAGAACTATTGCAGGATGTGCTCACGCACTTAAAGACCTAGGTGCAGCGTCGGTAGCAGCGGTCGCCTCTCATGGTGTATTCTCACGCGGATCGCAAGAACTTCTTGAGCAAAGCCCTCTTGAGCACGTATTCGTTACTAATACAATACCACAAGAATCTCGTGGCATTATTACTGTGGTCGATACAAGCTCTTGCATTCAAGATAGTATACTCAGGCACAAAAATTCATTATAGAACACCTTTTGCGTCTTATCCGGTTATCCTGTATGTTTAAGGTATACTTTACATAAGGATTTTGACCGACCATGAAAGAACCTATACAAAAAGTAAAAGAATTAAACTTCTCTCACATTGCAGGAATAGATGATGCAACAAAATGTCCTTGCATCGGCAGCATTTTTGTATCCGGTGTTGTTGCAACTCCTAAAATCATTCGTTCATGGAAAAAACTCGGTGTAAAAGACAGCAAACTTATAGCTGCACCTAAAAGAGCAAAGTTAGAAAAAATCATCAAAGAAACTGCGCTCGCCTATGTCGTAAAAGAAATTACCCCCGCGATGATCGATGATAAAACCTATAATTTAAATGACTGGGAAATGATAGTAGTTATGCAGATCATTGAAGAGCTCCAAAAGGCCTGCCCAGCACAAGCGGTCATTATCGACAATTGGGAAGTTACTACAGAGTTGTTTCATACACGCTATAGCTCACTCATAACATCGTCATCTACGCAGCTTTCATTTCCTCATAACATACACATAAATACTCAGCATATAAGCAATGTACCACTTGTCGCTCAACATTATGCTGACACAAATTATACCGTTGTTGGGGCCGCTTCAATATTATCAAAACAAGGTTCAGATAAACAATACGCAACATACAAACAGCAATTTGGTGACTTTGGGAGTGGAAGTCCTGCAGACCCTAAAACACGTCTTTTCGTTTGGCAACACCGCCATGATCAACTACCCATTATACGCACAAGCTGGAGCACCTACAAAACACTATCCGCACTAGAACGCATTGAAGAAGATACCATCTATTCTCGTGTTTTAAATAAAAATACAAAATCGAAAAACCTTTGATCACATACTCAACTTTTTATCACATCTTCTATCTTATTGACACGAAAACTAAAATATATGTTTACTAACAAAAGAATGTATTTTGTGTAACCCATACAAAAAGGAGAATCATATGCGATATGATAGTGCTACATTAGCATTATTGAGTTTTTTCTGCATACAGGCAGAAACACATGTATACATCACCAACAGAACCAATTACCAATTTACGGCAAGCTACAGAATGAGTGATGGCAAGGACATTGCTAACGTAAAAAATGTACAAGTTCCCGCAGAAAAAACAATAGGATCCGGAGCAGACAAACAACTCTTGTTAACTACAGAATCTCCGGAAATCGTACAGATAGAATTGTCAAATCCAATACTAGGTGGATACAGGTTGGTTTTGTCACAAAAAGTAGTTCGATCTAAAATTTACTACTCTACTTCACTCGACCCAATGGGTGCACCTATTTTCCACACTGACGATTGGTCGGCTTACGATAATCCGCACAGGTTCTCTATTAATGATCCTCAAAAAGGCACCATTCATCTAGAGGTTCGCGCATTTAAGGTAAAAAAAGACATCATGTATGTCATTACCCACGCATATAACCAGAACCTCGTCTATGGTGAAGAAGTTGCCAGTACCGATAAAAACAAACTAACAATTATGTCATTTAATACATTTCTCATGTCACTCAAAGCATTCGGTAAAATTACAGAGTTATATTCCAATTTTACTGACAAACTTGACCGCGTCCAAAAACCCGGCGTAAAGGAACGCGCAGAACTTATGGCCGATGTCATAGGAAGCAATTATGATGTTATCGTACTCAGCGAAGTTTGGGAAAAAGATGCACGTCAAAGACTCCTTCGAGACCTCAGTCAAAAAGGCTACAAATATGCTACCGGTGTTATCGGTGCAGGATTTGAAGAAAATTATTACAAAGTTTTAAACGAACGCGCAAAAACCGAACACTTTGTAGCTGCACTCGATGTCGCAAAGCGTATAGCTGTCGCAAACGAATGTCTTACCAATTTCACAAATAAAACATTAGAACAACCATACATTCTTGATCTTTCAAGTAAGGAATCAGATCTTGAAAAAGAAAGAGACGGCGTATTTCCATGGGATGTTGCCGCTTCACTCGCATTAAAGGGCAGAGGATTTATAGGCAACGGTGGCGTCCTCATCGTAAGTAAATGGCCAATAGAAGTAGCGCGTGAATGGATTTATGGCGAAGGATCCGGTGAAGATAAATTTGCCAAAAAAGGGTGTGTCTACGCACGTATCAACAAGAATGGAAAGCGTTATCATATCTTTGGCACTCACCTCGACACAGATAACTCTATTGCTGATAAGCAACTACGCTGGGCTAAACAGTTCATTACTGAACAACATATACCAACAAACGAACCTGTCATACTCGCCGGCGACTTTAATAGAACGTTCCTTGATCCCAACTGCCGTGGAATCCTTAATGAAATCAAGGCAAATATTGTAGAATTCCGTGGTTCACCTGTCACCTCAAATGATTGGAGCAACGCTTTAAATTTCGGTGGCTGGGGTTCAACAATAGATTTTATTATGACTATTGATGGCTACCAACAACCAAGTTCAGGTTGGGTCAATGTTAAAAAGATGATATCAACTAAGTCATGGTCAGATGATAAATACTGGGATCATGCATGGCATCCAATGCGTAACGTACATGACCTCTCTGATCACTATGCTATAGTTGGGCACCTAATATATCCGAACTAATATTCGACAAGTCACCTATACACAATAGCCCCTTATTTGTACAATAATGAGGGGCTGTTAAATTTTATAAAGGATAACACAATGTCTCACTATATTTTTATATTTTTAGGAGCAGGTATTGGCGGAACATTACGCGCCATGATACAAGCACTTCTTAATAAAGCATCATATATACTGCCTTTAGGAACTGTAGCTGTAAACTTAATAGGATGCTCTATAATTGGGTCAATATATGGCATGGCCGAATTAAAGCTTATGAGCAAACCTGTCAGCATATTCATCATTACAGGCATTCTTGGTGGTTTTACAACATTTTCAGCTTTCAGCATGGAAACAGTATTATTGTTACAAAAACAAGAATACGTATCGGCTATAACAAACATACTTATTTCCGTTGTTGGCGGTATAGCTTTGGCATATGCCGGCTATCGCACCATAAAATTATGTGCAATGTAATCCTTGTTACTATTATAAAAGTATTATCACAACTTAACAGCGCTCAATAAATATACCTAAGTTGTGACCCTAAAAACATAGCCTGGTTACCCCATAAGCCAAAATAAAG
>CAZQNW010000068.1:0-4168 GCA_964595035.1 uncultured Pseudomonadota bacterium | reverse complement strand
CCATAGAGCTACCCAAATTCCTAAGTACCCGCTGCTCTTCGAGCATAAAGATGTACACAGAATCTTTTGAACAACACGGAACAATATGAGTACTAAAAGCTTCAATGCAACTCATAGCGGAATTGAATGATGGAATTGAAATAGCCTGTAATAAATCAGCACTGCGCACAGCCTTAAACTTATCATCTGTTTGATACTCAGAACAACTCCCACTCGACATTCCAAAGATATGAAACGTAATCATATTAAATATGAAAATAACAACTGAAACAAGAATGCGCATGATATTCCCTCTGTTTTACCTATTGATTCGTTAAGATATCTATAACCCAAATTTTGGCTTATCCTTTAATACTTTAAAAATTAAATAATACTTTAAAAATTAAAGTCCCTGCTCTATTAACCTCAAAAAATTTTACTCTCATATAAAAATTTAATTAGACAATACAGTTTTTGACATAAAAAAACAAGAAAAACCCTCTTGATAGTATAATGTACTATCAAGAGGGTAACAGAGAGAATTGCAAAATACTTAATCTACACTACACGTTCATAAAGATCTTTGAGCATGGTTATATCAGGCGGCAAAATTGTTTGCTTTTTTAATTTCGATGTAATTGCCTTGATAATAGGCGCATAACGTTCATTAAGAATTTCTAGCTCATAGGTAAGAAATTCTTTTTTCTGACTCAATTTCAAAATACGTCGTGCCCCGGTTGCATCCTTCCTTGAAGCATAATCATACATTAAGCCATTATCCATGAGACTTTTTGATTGAAAATTCTCCCCACATAAACCCAGGCTATCAATGTTACCGGATGCCCATGTATAAGCCTCATGAACAGACCTAGCTATTTCTGCTGGTGTCTTCACAATAATGTCTTCTATAGCACGCATATTTTGCTTAACCGCATTGGTTATAGCATCGACATCAAAACATATGTCAAGAATCCGCTTCAAAGCATCGCGTACTAATAGCACCCCTAAATACTGCAGTTCATTGAACCGCTTGCTTTTGTTTGTGAATATATTGATAGACAATAATTTTTCGTAACTTTCTCGCGCACGTAGAGTGGGTTCTCCTCCTTGTACATTTTTCCAAGAAAAACAGCTTGTAACCACTAACGCGTACAAGCTTATTTTGCATGCTATATTCATGTTTTTTCCTCATGTGATACTCTATATTTTAACTACTACACCTTTCTTAATTTTATAATAGAGTATTTTTAGGTAAAAAAACAAGAATTTAGATTAAAATATGATTTATCTAGCTCGGGTCTTAAGAATTAACAGGGAAAGAGCAGCCGGAGTCATACCTGGAATTAAAGCAGCTTGCGCAATGTTTTCAGGATTATAACGTTGCAACTTCTCTTGTAATTCTCGTGACAAACCTGGAAGACCTATATACTCCGTAGCCGGCTGTAGTTTTAACGTCTTGTACTGATTCGTACGTTCAATGTCACGTTGTTCACGAGCCAGGTATGGTTCATACAAAATTTCTGCTTGCACGGTACGCAAAGCACGCTCGGACAATTCGTTACCCAATAATTCGCGAATTTGAGATGCATGCGATTCATAATTAAGGAATAAATCAAGCAATTCCTGCTTTTTCTTTTTATCAGCTTTAATAGATTCCACAGTTGCATATATAAGATCTCTTTCCTTTACAAAATCCGCATACATCTGTTCATCTACAAGACCAAGCGCGTATGCTCGATCGGTTAAACGCAAAAAGGTATTATCCTGACGCAATGACAATCTATATTCGGCACGTGATGTAAACATGCGATACGGCTCATCAACACCAAGAGAGATAAGATCATCAATCATAATGCCAATATAGCTTTCTGTACGTGATAGCGTAAAAGGCGCTTTGCCTAAACGTATCAAATGAGCGTTGATACCTGCAACAAGTCCTTGACCAGCAGCTTCTTCATAACCTGTAGTTCCGTTAATTTGTCCTGCAAAAAAGAGTCCGGGCACTTTTTTGACTTCAAGTGAAGAGTTCAATTGCGTTGGCGGTGCATAATCATATTCAACAGCATAGGCAGGACGGGTAATATGCGCATTCTCAAATCCTTCAATAGAACGCACATAAGCCAATTGAACATCATATGGAAGCGAAGTTGAGATACCATTAGGATATACTTCAGCACTTTGGGCACTTTCCGGCTCGACAAACACATGATGTGATGTCTTATCGGCAAAACGCGTGATTTTATCTTCAATTGAAGGACAATATCTTGGTCCTCTGCCGGTAATAGCTCCGCTAAACAGTGCTGATAGATGCTTATTATTACGAATTATTTCGTGTGTTTTTTCATTCGTATGGGCTACATAACAAGGCATGGTATTATTAACTTTATGTGGATAAAACTCAAATAAATACTCTAATTCATCAGGTTCTTGATAGGTCAATTTGGAAAAATCTATACTCGAACGCAAGATACGGGGAGGTGTTCCTGTTTTAAGTCGACCTATAGTAATACCGAGCTTACGCAATGAATCTGTAAGTCCTACAGCAGCTTCTTCGCCATGTCTACCGGCTGAACTTACAGAACGCCCTATATGTATGGTACCATTCAAAAACGTTCCGCTCGCAACAACAATACTTTTCGCATAAAAAGTCGCTCCATCACGTAGCCTTACACCTTGTACATGACCGGTTACAGGATCAGTGATTATCTCTGTTACCATCCCCATACGCAACGTAATATTAGGATGGTTTTCAAGAGCTTGCTTAGCAAGAACAGAATAACGATATTTATCGATCTGAAGGCGCAACCCTTGAACCGCAGGTCCTTTACGCGTATTAAGCATACGCACTTGCAAATAACTTTTTGTCGCAAGCTGTGGCATCAATCCGCCAAAAGCGCTTATCTCATAAACAATGTGTCCTTTGCCTACCCCTCCAAGGGATGGATTGCAGGACATCATGCCTACCGTATCGAGGTTTAAAATAGTCACTAACGTTTTGGACCCCATACGCGCGGCAGCCCAAGCAGCCTCAATACCTGCATGACCGGCACCAATAACGATCACATCAAATTCAGATCTTTTTATATCCATACAACACGAAATATTTATATTAAATAAAACACATTATGAAGATAGATAAGATTGTACTGCAGAAAGATTGTTCTTACAACAGCTTTCATCAAAGAACACCCCTATGTGTATACAAAATATTAAATAAAATATCAATAGTTTCTTTAGTAAAATCATGCTCAAATCTGCAATTATTTATAGCGCTTATAAAATATAGGAATAGCGAATAAATTGACATGTTTATTGACTATTTGGATAATATTAATATATTCTAATAAGAGACCATATAGTATGATGACTCATAACGAAAGGATATGACATGAGTAACATCCATAAGCTCATCATTACATTATTAATCACACTCAACGCAACCACGATATTCGGAATGAGACCCCGCGGAAGTTCAACAAAACCCCCTCGCATGCAACTTCAAGAAAGCCTTACAAGAGGCCCAGATGCGCCAGTAGCTCCCGTACAATCTACACAGCCCCAGCCCAAATCTCAGCTATCTACGATGGAATCTCAGCCCAGTGGGATAGAAATGGAAGTACCTGTTCCAAGCCCATCTGGCATTATTCCGCAAGCTCCTCAAGTTCTTCAAGAAACTCAAGAACTCTATCTAAAAATGGAGAATTTTGATAAAGAATTTCTCAAAAAGATAATAAATCCTGCTCCTAACATACCCAATCCCATTGGCGTCAATGATCCTATTGTTATAGATCCTTCTGAATTTCATATTCTTACCCCACTTGGATTAGCTGCTTTTTGGGGTTGGCCGGATATCATTGATCAACTTTGTATACAAGGAGCTCGTGTCAATGAGCCTATGCCATCAAATACACTCCCTGACTTTAAAGGGCTCACTCCTTTGCATATAGCCGTAGCTCTTAACAGAATTCAGGCTGCGCGGGCATTGCTTAATCACGGTGCTGATGTAAACGCCAAAGTTAATAGTACAACACAATACAACGGATTTACTCCCCTTGATTTTGCAATTGCAAGGGGTCCTCAATACCAGGAAATAGCAGAATTATTAATACAACATGGAGCACAAAGAAGTAATCCTGTAATACGTGAAAGTTCACCTGATCAACAAAGTCTTTTATTAACATACTATCGT
>CAZQNW010000067.1:0-4178 GCA_964595035.1 uncultured Pseudomonadota bacterium | reverse complement strand
CAAGAGACGTGTCCTGCGCCATCACCAGTGGATCATATGAGACAGAGTTCTCCTTCGGTTGATTCGCATAGTGTTCAACAAAGACCTGTTAACATAGCAGGTTATGATAAGCGCGTTAAAAGATGGTTCAACCCTCAATTTGCGCGGTCTCACAATAAACACGATGTATTATATCATTCATTTTCTCCGTGTGCTGATACATTTATTGTACAGCGTGGTATCAGGACCCCATGGCAAAGCAATACTCATAAACAACGGATTAATGTGTTATACAGTTTACCCGGAGAAGTCATTTTCCCAGATGGAACACACCGTTTTGCTATCTTCACATGTACCCTTGACCCAAGCGGTTTTTGTTATCATCGCGGTATTACCTATAAAGAATTAAAAGAGATTGAGCAGATGTTTCAAGGAGCTGTACCTTTAGATATTGATGATCATGATGATATGGAATGCAGTGATCCAGAAAAGGATACAACATATGATGAATCAATGGCTTCGCGTGTACAAGGTTCTTTGGAAAAAAGTAAATTTTTCGTAAAAATACATGATGCTTATAATAATGTTGACATTATTCTTTATAAATTGAAAAAAGATCGGAAACAGATGCATTAAGTTGTCGGTTGATACGCAGATCAATGAAAAGATATACCGCCTTTTATCCATACGCCCCATTGAGATAGAGCAACTGTTCTGCAGCCTGATTCTGAAGAACATTGATTGTCTTTTGCGCAACATGATGATAATGGTGTTGTACATGAGGTTGGCTGAGCCTTTGTGCGTGGTTGCGCGCAGTGATCATCTTTTTGGCCGAATTCTATTTCAAGACCAAATCCTAGGTATGGTTCAAGGCATGGCTTACAGGTCCATATATAGTTAACGTGTGCAAAAATTTTGTGAGATAAGCTGCGTGTGCGCGCTTGGTTAATATCAAGATCATTAAACGTCAGTAATATCGGATTAGCAGACGTTTTAACAGTATCCCAGCCGTAGGGCGATGTTGTTGGATTATCAGGGTCGTTAGGTTTTGTGCCTAAATTGTTTAACGTGTTGTCATAGGCATCTTTTGGGGTGTCGATACCGAGGTTTGTCCATGATTGTGTATAAAAGTTATTACATCCGTTAAAAATTGTCGCGTTATGTTGAGTTGCCGATAATGAAATACCTGGTTGTTGCACATCAATAAGTTGACCATTATCCATGATAAGAGGAAATCCGAATATATATGAGTCTCCTTTGATCCCATACGTATTCTCAGCGAAATCTATGCACTTGTTTTGACAACATGTTCTATAGATATCAAGACATGATCTACCCCAAAAATTGTATCCGAGATCACATTGATAGTTTTTGTAACTTAATGCACATTTTATTATTAATTCGCCTTGTACTGTCGCGCTTACATCAACAGGTATCGTGGTGATGTTTGCCAAAGGTGTTAATACTTTTGCTCCTTGTGCGGCCGGTGCATAAGCAATGGGTGGTGTTGTATCTGAATATACTTTGAGATTTTGTACGTCCGGTTTAAATTGTACAGCAAGCATATAGCGGCTGAGTGGGTTACACCATAGATCGAACGTACGGCATTGTCGCGTAGAAAAAAGATGAGTAATGTTTATATCGACATAGGTATTTATGTGTAATGTTTCGTCAAAATTTTTCCATGAGCACCAGTGGCTTGTCAGGCTACCGCCAAGCTCCCAATGATGCCCGTTGCCGACAATAGGTTCAAAAAGCAAGCGACCGTTAGGACGATTTCCTGTCGGAGCTGCAGCTCGTATTGCTATGCCGCAATGATATCCGGGTCCTGTGCAAAAGTTCCATCCTAATTGTGCGGTAAGCTCCGCGAATGCTGTTTTAGTGCATGCGCCAGTAGAGATACGTGCATTTTCAAGCCCATAGTATGTGATGCCATCATGATCAGGCAATGTTGCTCCTTTACATACATACTCTGTAAAGCTGTCGAGCATCTTATGACGTTCTAATCCATGAATGTCAGGATCGGTACATGGAGTCGTGAACGTATTATCCATGTATCCGACATCGTAAGCAGTTTGTCCTTTATTTTTAATGTGTTCGCGGAAGTTCAAATTCCAACTGGTATGGCACAAGGGACTGTGAATTCTGAAAAATAATCCTTCATAAAGATGATCAAGCCCTATGTACATGTTGATATCAATAAGCTCATTTTCAATAACCGGTTTGAATGTGACAATACTGTCATAATCATATGGTAAGTAAAAATTTTCTGCCATCAGCGCCTGAGGATCGCGATTTGGTACCTTGGTTCCCTGTATTTTTATGCCTTGAAATTTGCAATGTTGTCCATGTTGAATCCCATGGCACAAAGTAAGCGCATCTGAGAATAACCATTGTGTTATACGCTGGGGACGAAATGACCGTGTATATTCCGGTGTTACCGACAAGCTTGCGTATATGGTGCCTACATCAAAACGATTGATGGTTGTTTGCCAGCCTACCAGTTCACGTGCGCCATTAATGCCTTGTGAGCGAAGAGCAAGATAAGGTATGACATGTGCTTGCAGTAACCAGTTGATGGATATGAAGGAAATTATATATATAAAGCGTGTATGTGAGTTCATGTTTGTTCCTTTTTTGTTTAACTCATGTAATTCGTAATAATCATGCATAACTTCTTCATGCTAATGCAATACTTTTAGGATTTAAAAAAGACAAAGATCGAGATATATTCCCGACCTTTGCTTTACATGTACAGAACCGTATCCTTCGATGTAGCATGAAGCACGCCTTGTTTCGGATAGGTAGTACTTCAGTGAACGTGTGTTAATTAAAAGCACAACCTGCTTTGAGCCAAACACCCCATTGAGAAAGGGATACGGTTGTACAGCATGAACTTTCGTTACAGGTATGGCATGTAGAGGCGCATGATGTAAATACTTTGTCCTGTTGTCCGAATTCAACTTCTCCACCAAACCCGAGATAGGGGTTAACGCAGGAACAACTGTTCCAGATGTAATTAACATGGGCAAAAAGTTTGTTGGACAAGCCGCTTGTTTTTGCTCCATCAGTATTAAAGTCACATGTGGCTATAAAAATAGGTTGATTGTATGACGTATGTGTTGGAGTAACAAGAGCCTTGGTATGTGTGTCATCTGTATAGGTGCCTACAGTATGCGTATACAAAGGGTTGCCTTGAGAAGAGCGTGCGGCATGTGGAAGATCGATGCCATTATTTTCACTCCATGTGTTATGGTTGCCTGCGTAATTATTGGTACCGGCAAAAATAGTTGCTTTGTGCTCTGATGCTGATAATGGTATACCCGGCTGGCTGGCAACGATGGTGCCTTGTCTGTCTTCTCCTGCAAACCCATATACAAAAGCGTCGCCTTTGAGCGCGTACATACTATCTTTAAATAATGCATTGTTGTCACGGCAGTCAAATCTATTGCAGATACTTTCACAAGCACGCCACCAGAAATTGTATCCAAGATCAAATTGCCAATTGCAATGGGTATAGGAGCATTTTACAACAGCATCGACATGCAAAGGAACAGTTACATCAACCGGTATGGTCGTGAGATTCGCAACGGGAACAAACGTGTTATCAAATTGTGCTATAGGAGCAAGATTGCCGGTTATTGTTTCTGCTAATACATTGTGAACATTTCTTGTATATTTTAATGCAAGCATATATCTGCTTAACGGTTTTCCGCAGAGATCAAATGTGCGGTATTGGCGAGTAGAAAGAAGTGTTGTTGCGTTGACATCAATATAGGTTGCAAATTCTTGTGTAAGATCTTGGTTGGCCCACCAGCGCCAGTGACCGGTTAGTCCCGCACCGAGTTCCCAATGATGACCGTTACCAACAATTGGTTCAAACAGCCAGCATCCGTTAGGTCTGTTGCCTGTTGGAGCTGCAACGCGAAGCTGTGCGCCACAATGGTATCCGTCTCCTGTCCAGAAATTCCAACCGAGTGCGGCGGTTATTTCCGCAGGGCGTGTTTTTGTTAAGGCTTTGTTGCTCATACGAGCGTAGTTAAGACCTTGATATGTAATATCTTTGGGACCTTGTATTGATGATCCTGCGCATATATACTGTTCAAAGCTTTGGAGTAGTGTGCCGCGATCCAGACCGGATACGTGTGGATCTTCGATATCATCAGGGTGAAAATGATTATCAAAATAACCTACATCGT
>CAZQNW010000066.1:0-4283 GCA_964595035.1 uncultured Pseudomonadota bacterium | reverse complement strand
TTGATCCACAGCATTGATATCAGCACCCTTTTCCAAAAGAAGCTGCACCACATCAGCTTGGCCTGTTTGAGCCGCACAATGCAAAGCTGTACGACCATCTTTTACAGGATAATCTACCGCGACACCACGATCTAAAATAAACCGCACAACATCACTATGCCCATTAAATGCCGCTGTATGCAAACTTGTCGCTCCGTTTGAGGCAGTGGCATTGATAACGGGATTTTTTTTCAATAATAGCTCTACCATAGCATCATGTTTATTCAACAAGGCCAAATGCAATGCTGTATAACCATTTTTATCCACAGCATTGATATCAATACCGGCACCCAGAAGAATTTCCACTATATCTAAATGACCATTTATAGCAGCAATATGCAATGCAGTAAGTTCATCTTGGTTTCTGCTCTTTACGTCAATACCTTGCACAATAAGCTCATGTACTCGAGAACTATTACCACACTCACAAGCTTTGAAAAGATCCATAGAATGTACAGCAAAGGATATTGTCAATAGAAAAAGTACAATTATTTTTTTCATAAACCCACCATTTTACCTGAAATATAAGACATATTAATAATTAAATATATATCATAATATTATAATATTTGTATTAAATGTCAAGCATTTTAATATAAAAAATATTTTAATTGAAAATATCCATAAGGGAAAAGAACTATTCAAGCACCAATTTCACCGATATACCCATTGATGCTTACAATGGAGTACTTTTTTCTTGATTTTTTTATAAAATATTGCATGCTACAAGCACGTATCGATTTCTGACAACTCAACATGAAAGGTTATGTTGTATGAAAAAAATATTCGCCCTTCTTTTGGTATACGCGGCTTTGGCAATTCAACCTGCATACACACGCCAAAAGCTCGACTGGATATGTAAAAACAACCTTTTCAGTATAAACTATTCTAAAAAAGAGTCTTTAGGAACTCACAAAGCAACTTTTGCAGCCTGTGCCGTAGCAGGAACCGTAGCCCTCATAGGATCGGCAATAGCACTTATACACTATATATACCGTTTTAATCTTGGCGACGCGCAAGATCTTATCAAAACCGCCAATCAATACAAAATTGAAACAGAGGGACATTACGCGCAAGAAATTGCTCTTTTAAAGGCAGATTCCGAACAAGAGCGCATAGAAAAAATACGAGCTATAATTACTAAAATAAGAACTTCAACCCCCTATTTTGAATACGCCCGCAAAGCGTCAAAATCTCTGAAAGAATGCAATAAGCTTCTGAAAAAAATACATAATGGCATTCCTAAACTAGAAGCTCAATATCAAAAGCTTCAAACACATGCACATCAGTATGATCCCCTCAAACTTGCGAATGAAATAGATCAGACAGAAAAAGCTTTAGAAACACTGAAAAACTTAGAAGATACTCTTTCAGTCCTTGCCAATCACATATCTGATCTTTACCTACTATGCACACACACTGAAGAATACAAAAGCGAGGTGCAGATGATTCAACTTGCCGCAATACACAATTCGCTCAACAGTATAATAATCCAGAACGCACTCAACGCTTCAACCCCACGTTATTATACACCAATGTATTATAGGTATTACTGACACTACATAGTTCATGTATCCTTAAGCTTATCTATAAATCACTTCTTCGACAAAAAGCTTGCAATATCTGTCCCCCTTTTCGCATGATTACTGTGTATGAACAGTTTGACGCGAATCAAGGAGATATGATGAATTTCAGAATATCGCATTATGCATTGTCGCTTCTGATTACAAGCTCTTTATCATATGCAATCGTCGTTCCCTATGTAAGCTTCAGGTCTCAAGGAATTAATGGCGCCCGCGAGATTGTTGGTTGGCAGACAACTATCAATCGCTTCGATTATGATACATTGAACGCTTCTTTTTCCATAACCCCTGAAATAACAAGATCATTTCATGCTTATCAGCTTGCTCAATATCTCTTTTGTGACGCACTTGCTCAGGAAAGAGACTTCACCATCAATATGCCCGGCTGTTGTAATGACCCCATGATACGCATACAGGGGACTAAAGCTACCAATAGACGAAAAAACGCCCTCATGGCTGAAAACTTTTATTTGCCAACGGACTATTCTTCTGAGGTATATTTTAAGCCAACCATTACTAATGCTCTTGTTGATTTTAATCTTTATTTAGGCCTCGACAATATTATTGAAGGGTTGTATTTCAGAATTCATACCCCGATATGCTACACACGCTGGTATGTAGACATGCGTGAAAAGACTATTAATACGGGCACCAACAATTATGACCCGGGATATTTTAACGATATGTTTGTCGGCTCATTTCAAGACCCTCAAGCATATGGCATTGCACGACCGGCATTACTCAAAAATTTTACGCAGTATATACAAGATGGAGCATCAATACAAGAGATTCATGGCATTACCTACAAAGGGCTCAAAGAAGCTCTTGTCAGCAAAAAACCACTTACAAAAACAGGTCTTGCGGAAATAACCGCTTCTTTTGGGTGGAATGTCCGTTCTACAGAAGATTATCACTTTGGATTTAACATTCGTGGCGCAGCACCTACAGGCAATACCCCGCAAGGGCATTGGTTGTTTGAACCTATCGTCGGTAACGGCCACCACTGGGAACTCGGCGCCGGAATAAGCGGGCATGTTTGCCTTGGACGAGGAGAAGGCAACAACAAAGACCTAAGCTTGTATGTTGACGCATATTGCTCACATATGTTCGGTACACGCCAGTGCAGAACATTTGATGTATGCGGCAAGCCCCTAAGCCGCTATATGTTGGCAATAAAGTTTACAGATGCCTCAAAAGATTTGCGCGTCGACGATATACCTATGCCCTACGCAAACGCAAAGGAATTTGTTCCTGTAGCCAATATAACAACCATTCCTGTTGACGTCAGCGCATTATTTCAAGGCGAAATGCTTTTTAAATTAGCGTATACAGTCAGAGATGTTCAAATTGATTTGGGTTATGATATTTGGGCGCGCAGTGCTGAAAACATTAAACCGTGCAACGTATCCAGCATTAATGATCATTTATGGGCATTAAAGGGTGATGCTTTCGTCTTTGGTTTTCCTGGAATCAGCGCCATGCCCGGTAACTTTGACATTGAACAACCTGCCATTCCTCTAGGAGGATCAGAAAGCAAAGCAACGATATTCGAAGGAACAAACAACTATCCCTCAGGACTCGAAATTGAAGCAATAGACGTTGCTTGGAACCAAAATCCCGGTATCGACAACCCAAAACCTGCGCATAACAATGAAGGAAGTTCCCTTTATACGCACGCTATTGGCAAAACCGATCCCGCTTTAACGCATGGATGGGATATTGTAGGAACATCTTCATTACCAATATTCTTTTCATCCGCTGATCTAAGCATCAACCCTGCAGGTACAAAATCTTATTCGCAAAAATTCTTCCTTCATATTAACTACATTCCTAAATGCCGCTATTGGACACCTTATATCGGCATAGGTGCGGAATTAGAATTCGGCGATCAAGATAAGGCATTTGAATGTTCATCTTGCAGAAAGCACTGCTGCAACTCCGTCTGCAACTCCGGTGAATGTCCAGGATCCTCCTGTTGCAAACAGCAATCATTTTCTTGTGAAAATAATGACAGACTATGGTGTTCACTTTCTCAATGGGGTATCTGGATTAAAGGTGGTTTTTCTTTTAATTAAAAACAACTCAAGGGATTTCCTCTTTACATTAAGTTCTGGTGCGTATTATAATGGGGGAAAGACTTGTACAACATACTATTAATCAGCACGATAAGTCTCTGTGGTATTAATGATTCAGGCTGTATACGCAGTATATCGTCAGGAAAGGAGGAGCTATCAAATAAAAAGGGCGGGTTATCTATGACACAATGCTTTTATCATTGTGCGATTACCCAGTTGTATCTTGTATCAGTTTAATCTTAAAAGGAGTTTACATGATGAAAATACACTCAAGCGCCTAGTAAGCATAACTGCATTACTCAGTGTCAGTGGTGCCTTTGCTGATGTCATACCCTATATAGCCAGCAGCTCACAAGAATTTAACGCTGCGCGTGAACTCGTTGGATGGCAATGTTAATTAACAGATATGGTATGGACTGCATCTACGGTGCATTTTCTGTAACACCGGAATATACCCATAACATTCAATTCATATCGCCTAGCTCAAGCTTTATTTTGCATTGTTGAAAAAATACACCAGAAAAGGAGTTGCTTCTATGTATGTCCGAACTTCAAGTCATTATATTGAAAATACCATCACAAGTAG
>CAZQNW010000065.1:0-4313 GCA_964595035.1 uncultured Pseudomonadota bacterium | reverse complement strand
TATGTACTCATCCACGCATTACAATACCATACTCTATATTTTATAGTACTCGTATGGTTATGTTATAATTCCGCACCCTACTCTACCCTACTCTATATGGTCTTAATGGTCTTAGTAGTTTTAGTTATTAACTACTAACTACATATAACTACATAATCTTTATTCGTATTTGTACCTGTTCCATATTCGTTTTATATTATATGTTCTGTAATTACATCTACTTTTACCTGGGGAAGGATATGCTGGTGTCTGCCAGCTTACTGTCGAATTTTGTTTTCATCATTAGCTTACGGTATTACTTCGCAGTTCTCGAACTACCACGCATTAAGAGTTCTCTTCTCTTCATTATCTTTATCTTCTTCATGCTCCTTATCATCTTCTTTCCTTCTTTTATCCTTTTCTTCCTTCTCTCCTCCTCTTCCTCTTCTTCTTCTTCACGGAGTCCAGCCCCTAAGCATTTCTATGTATTCCCTCAAAAAAAATGCTTAGGGGCGCAGACGGAGTGCTCAGTCGACGGTCGCAACCTATCAAAAGCTCTTAACCAATCGCATGAAAAGTTGCCTAGCTATGTAAATTATGCGACATACAGCTAGGTATTTGAATAAAAAGACTGCATACACGCTCAGACCGCAGATATTTTACAAATAGAACCTTGACTAATACACAAAACTCTTCATACTATGTTCAATTTATTATGGTTTTTCATTTATGAGATAGTACATAAAAACTGCGAGGATCTTGTGAACAAAAACCTCTTTTTAAAAAGCTCATCTCAAAATTGGCGTCCAAAAAATTCAAGAAATTTGTTTCTCCTAAATTTATGGACCAAGAAAAATAGAGTAGGAATGAATAGCATACAAATACATATCTAATACACTGATTAGCAATTAAATTTATTATGTAAGACCTTAAATCAACGGAGGATTATTATGTAATTTTTGTAGAATATTGTAAAATAGTATTATTTTTATAATTAAGGAATATTATGAATTATTTAAAATATAGTATAATATGTTTAATTATGTCTGAAACTATTTGTGCATATGGAATGGGAACTTTTATGACAAAAGCTGCGGAGATAATTTTGGAAGAACCATTTAGAGAAACCATCCGTGAAATTTCGCACATAATTAAAGAACTGGGATCAGGTACTGCTCAAGTAGTACGAGATGAATTTAGAAGAAGACATCAAGGCGATCAGTTTATCGCGATAGAAGATGAAGTTGAGTGCAGGTACACACAAGAGTGTAAACACCTTCAATTGGAAGTTGCAGCAAGAATACCTACACGAGAACAAATTATGATTTCCATGCTGCATGATGCTGTCCGTGAGCAGAATCAAGAAAAAGTTGCCGGTTTATTAAATCATGGTGTTAATGTAGATTGCGTTATCAGACGCAATATTACTCCTTTGATGGTTGTTAGCGCTCTTGGTAATACAGGTATTATGCATAGCCTAATAGTTAGACATGCTAACGTAAATGCTCAAGATGTGGACGGGCTAACCCCTTTATTTTACGCTTCTGGAAATAACAGGATTGGTGCAGTTAAACTCTTACTTGACTGTCTGGCTCGTATTTCACGTGCACGCGATGGAAGTTTACCAAGTGACCATACACATTCAAGACAAATTGCATACATGTTAAAAGGTCCTGAAGAGGATTTTAAGAGCATGGAAGCATCAATGACAACTCGAGATGCAAAACCAAGACGCACATCACCAGCGACCCGCGATTATATACAACATTCAAATGTAGGTTCATCTGAAGATGAAGATGTACATCTTGACAGAAAACACCACAGACCAAGTTCAAAAGAAGACGAACCACTAACTAAAAAATCAAAATCATAAAATATAGTTTTACCAGGAAAATATATGAAACAATTAACTACATGCATTTTGTCCCTATGTACATTGGGTTGCTGCATTCAGGCTAGCGCTATGACAAAACTGCTAGTTGCAACAGCAGCAGTATACGCAACAAAAACAATCGCAAACTACGTGTTCGCTGATACAAGCGAGGATCTTTTTAAAGCTTGCAGAGATGGCCGTTTAGATGATGTTCAACGCATGATCAAGAACAATATCAATGTCAATTGGGCAAATAATGACGGAATAACCCCATTAATGGCAGCTTGTGGAATCGCGCATAGCCCTATTATTCGTGCTTTGCTTGCTGCGCGAGCAGAAGTTAATTCTATTGATAGAATGGGGGACACAGCCTTAATTTATGCTATTCGCAGCAAAAGTTTACATGCCGTCAAAACACTGTGCGAAGAAGGCCATCCAGATTTGTTTATTGAATCGGGTGACCATAGAATGCCAAGTGAGTTCGCCCAAGAATATAATCAGGCTATTGCCAGATATTTAGAAGATCGCGTATTTGAGTATTTTTGCAAGACTCATAAATCCCAACATCACATGGATGATGATTCTTCAATGCCAAAAAGAAGACAACATCATCGAAGAAGCTCTACTCCTTATTAAGGTAAGTTATGCGGAAAGCTATTGTGACCTTATCTTACTACCTTACGAACATGGACCCAATATTTTCGCGCCATGAACAGGAGAAATTACACAAGGAAGATACATCAAAATTACAAAATTTTCATTAATTATTCATAAAAAATGAAAAAGCAAGCAGAAATAAGTGTATTTTAGGAAATATTTGAAAACAAGGAAACTTATGAACAAAAAATTAATGATCTTTCTTACAGCTTATACATTATTAAATACCAGCATATGTATACAGGCAGGATTTTTTAAAAGGCTACATCGCCACCCCAAAAAAGTATTTACTTCTATTGTCAGGGCTGTAGAAAATAAGGTGCTTGAACCTGTAGCTCATGCGGCTGAAAATGAAATTATTGAACCAGCGGCAAATGGGGTCAACGATCATCTCATTAAACCATTCTTCAGGGCATTTAAAAAAGAATCCGAAAAAAAAGCCGAGGAAGATGGACAAGCTGCAGCTGCTATTGCACATCAGCTGATAGTTGGAATATTGACCGGACAATTGCCTGAAGGTCAAGAAACCGATGCACAAAAAGATGGTTCTGAACAAGATTTGCCTAAGCGAACCATGGCTCAGGATCATGATGAAAGCCCTTCAAAAAAGCGATCTCATCACTAATTCGTAATTATTATGTTAAAAGGCTCTTGCAAATATCTACAATTGCAAGAGCCTCACTTTTTTCTTTAAGACAAATACCCGTCAATTATAATCATATGAACTTTAAAGCTCTACAGCACATCAATATTGCGCACTTGATTATAACACCGCGACATTGTTTATTATGCCAATTGATCATACATTAAGCTGTTTGTATAAAAGTAATTTAAAGCATCGACGCTTATCAAAACAACAAATTTTGAATTTCACCAAGTAATACTTATCTTGCCTCCCTTACAAAAAAACTTTAAGAAAGTTTAGTCAATTAAACTAAGATTTTCTAAATAAAAACCGGCAACCAGGAATATGAAAAATACGTTTTGATAACATAATAGGCAAATCCATTACACAATCCCATATAAATATTCATCCCCCAGACTAACATTAATAAGGATCGCACCTAAATATGCTCCGTATGCTAAAATTGCTTCTACCTGTTGTATTGCTACCACAATTCCTACTTTTTTATTAAACAATTGCAGAGGCATCAAAAGACCCAACCGGTTTCACCTTGCAGAATCATTGGCATTGGTCAAACATTCAATCTCTCTAATAAGAGAAAATCCGTTTACTGAACATTTTGAAAGTTTGAAAAAGTTATACGCAAAACACCTGAATCCTGATCAACGTCAAGCCGCTCTACAAATAACAACTCTTTTACTAAACAAAGTTCCCACAGGAAAACTACCCGAAATACTGAAAACCATGATTCCGACTGCAGTCTCAACTGATAGAAATATTGATCTACTCAAGCTATTGGTTCAGTATAAAGTCAATGTAACAGAATGTTATAATGCCGCCTGGATGTTTACGAATAACAACAAGTGTCTTCGTTACTTATTATCCGAGGGAGCAGAAACTGGCACACCTTCACCTCAAGAACAACGATCCTGCATACTTCACTCTATTCATGAAGCTAGTGAAACAGGCAATACCAGACAATTAGAAAGATTACTCGAGAGATTCAGCCCCAATACAACCGATAGTCATCAAACAGCACCTATGCATCTTGCAGTGTACTCTGGGAATTTAAAAGCGGTTATTACGCATTGTATAATGCACTTTCATTATTGGCAGCCTCCAATCCTACCCAACAAAGCATGCCAACTAAGGATAATTTCGACATGAGCGATCGCAAAA
>CAZQNW010000064.1:0-4590 GCA_964595035.1 uncultured Pseudomonadota bacterium | reverse complement strand
CCTATGCGAGGCGAGCTTATTATGTCTGAAGAATCAATATATATTCCATCAGAGATAAAGAGTTTTTCTGATGTTGCAAGGTCGATGTTGTTGTGTATATGGGTAATGCCTAATGCTTGAGTTAATTTACCCGGTCCATTGCTTATTCGGTATCCCTGAATGCCGTTACGTGCTTGCACCATGAGTTCGATGCCTTGTGTTGGTTGTATGGCACGAATAAGAACGCCGCCGGCTACAGTTGTTTCATCATGGGCAACGGCGTTTAAGCAATAATGGTTTCCATAAATACAATACACATAAGCATGTCCTACAGGTCCAAATAGAGCCCTGTTTCTTTGCGTAATTCCCTTGTATGCGTGGCAGGCTGGGTCATGTGCGAGATATGCTTCTGTTTCTACTACAATGCCAGCTCGTATGCCACGTGGGGTTTTATGAACAACTTGTTTGCCAAGGAGTTGCTGTGCAACTGTAAGTGTGTTTTGTGCGTAAAATGATTGGGTTAGATTTTTAAACATGAATTATTGATTTTTATAGGTAACAGATTAAACTTACAACAGTTGTTTCTTTTACATAATTATAGCATTTTGAGTGTTATTGTATAAAGCATTGTTGTAGTACTTTTTAAGAATGGGAATTTTTATTATGGTTAACAAAAGCTCATTACTTCATTTTAGAGATGTTTGTGGGAATATGCTATGTGTCATTATATTGATTATATCTTATTCTTTGAATGCTCAAAATGAGCTTTCCTTTGAGACCATAGGTTCTTTGCGTATGCGGTCATTTGGGTTAAATTTAAATGAAGATAATCAACCGAAGCGTTCCGTTAAAGATCCTAAAGTTGCATTAACTGTCCAGTTAAACGATGATGATAAGCGCAGATTAGTTTATACATTATGCGCTAAGGATGATGTCAGACGTGGTATTACTGATAATGCAGATCTTAAGACTTTGTTCGAAGATCTAGACTTCTTTTTTGGCAATGGAGAGAATCCTCAAGAAACGTTGTTCAATAGAATATATGGAAATACGTTACAAACTACTTTTGGTGAAGCAATGGCTGCCAAACGGTTGGCAACACTTGTTACGGATAAAGAGAAATTATTAAATCTTCAAGCATGTATTAAAGAGTTGGCAGTTGATCAGGTTCTTTTTGAGAAAGTCGATGCATTATTACAAAGACTTGCTAGGGCAGAATCGAATGTATTGTCATTCTGGGCACCTTCTTCAAATTTAACTAAGAGGCTTGTCGATCAATTATATTTTGGAAGGATGTTTCCTAATACTTTTAATAAAAGTGCAACAAGACTTGAAATATTAACCTGGCTTAGTAATTTTAGTGTGCCCCTTATTTTAACAGCAGATGCTGTTGTAATGACAGGACTTGTATATTCTACTCAAAAGCTGTTTGGTGAAAAAACAAGTTTAAAACAAGCTTTTGGGTTTTTCTTGGATATAAATGATCCTAGACGTGCTATCAGAGAATTTAAGCATAATAACACTGCAGAGGCTTATGCTGAACGGGATAAACTGGTGATGGGCCTAGCAGCTCGACGGGGGCAAATACTTACAGAAGCTGAGCGTATAAGGCGTAATAAAGATATTCGGTTTGGCATGCAACTGATAGCAGGATTTAAGTTCTTTTCTAGTATGTTCAATATTGGATCGAAAATTAATACAGTAAGATTGTTGGCGGCTGAGTTGAAGCAACGTGCACATACTAAGAATTTTTTGCAAGAACGTTTGATGGGTGTCGCAGAATATATTCGTGTGTTACATGAATTGTATGATATTGCACAAGAATATCCGGTATTAGCCCAAGCGTTACCGATAACCTCTGTGTATAACCAGCTTAAACATCATGAGTTGCAAGACGTAGGCGAACTTATTTCCTTATTAGAAACCAATACATTTGAAGGGGATGCATCATTTTTTTCGAGGTCGGGTCGTATCCTTGCTGCATATACTTTAATGAATAATGTTAAAAACGAGTTTATTGAATGTTTTAAATTGCTTGGCGATGTTGACGTATGTATGGCGCTTTCAAAGGTGTATGCTTCACATAAAGGGCAACGTGTTGGTTATGTTTTTGCTCAATATGAGCAATCAGATGTTCCTCATATAAAAGTTGAGGATTTCTGGAATCCTTTTGTTAATAAAGAAAAAGTTGTTACGAATTCTATGGAATTGGGTATTCCGTCTGTTGAACGAGGTATGATTTTAACTGGTTCTAATAAAGGTGGTAAATCAACATTGCTCAAGGCTATGATGGTCAGTGTTGTTCTTGCTCAAACCATTACGCTTGTACCTGCGAGCTTTTATAGTGCTACGCTTTTTGATTATATGACAACTTATATGAATGTATCTGACGATACAGCAGCAGGGAAATCATTATTTCAAGCTCAAGTTACACGTGCAAAGAAGCTTATAGAATCAATTGACGCATTAGCTGAACATAAACTTGGGTTTGTCGTAATTGATGAAATTTTTACGGGAACAAATGCTAAGAGCGCGTCACAAGCAGCTTATAAACTGGCAAAACACATTGCAGATGTACCTTCGGTTTGTTTTGTGTTGGCAACCCATTTTGTTGATGAGCTCTCTGCCTTAGAACAAGATACACAAGGAATTTGTAAAAATTACAATGTTGATGCGAATAAAGATGAGCAAGGACAGATTGCTTTTACGTATCAATTGCGCCCGGGGCGTAGTACTCAGAATATTGCTAGTGATATTCTCAATCAAGAGTTTGAAACAATTGATTTTTAACTGTATATGTAAAAAAAGAGTCTGAGGTGCTTGTGCATTGTAGCCTGTTAAGTGAGCGTTCGATTATATGTGCACCAAAAATATATTAGTTGTATCCTTATGGTTGAGCTGGTTAATACCGGCTCAACCTCTAGGCGCAGTTATTGTCCGTGTAGGGTTTGTGCAAAATACTATGCCTGAATTACGAGCCAAAAAGTTCGTTCTTTGGGGAGATTGTCATGTACATATGCCGGAGGACGAAAGACAGCTTGAGCATCTGGCGCAAGTATTACTCAAAAGAGATAGAGAGTCTGATGAAGATATGCATATCCTCATCGAATGTCCGCCTGCGCGTATGTATATGTTTCCATCGGTTATGAGCCATCTTATGGATAGATTAAAAGGGTGTAGGCGCACCGTTGTTCAGAATATTGAAATGCGCTGTATGACAGGAGCTGCTTGTACAGTGTTAAATCCGGACATATCTCCAGGGTTCTTTTGGCCACGTTATTGTGATTCAGGTTATGGGACGTGTCTTATAGAAGATGTGACTAAGCTTGATGTTGATTATGAGATATCTTATTACAAGAGATTAGTAGATGAACAGTTGAGTACCATGGTACCGCGTTATGCTGACGCAATCCGTATCTTGGAGCCTGAATATCAGGCTTGTATGCATGCCTACAAAGAAAGATGTGCTTTTTTATCTCTTGTTCCGGAGACCAGAATATTGGACCTTTCGCGGAAATTATATGAGGAAGTTCCTCAACAACGTGCATATCTTTTTAAAGCAATTCATGATCTTTCATCGGTACTTTTTGATATGCATATATGTGTATCAGTTATGGCGTTAACTCATCCCCGTATTATAGGTCTTGTTGCCGGGGTAGCGCATACGGATAATCTGCATGGTATTTTACAACGTATGGGCAATCGTAGTATAGCAAGTTATGGCTGTACGTGGAGCCCTGAAGTAAGGCCAATACCGGCAGCCTATGTTGATATAGAGCCTGGTTGTAGTAGTTGCTGTATGTGTCCAATATTATAAATCTTGTTTGCATGTAGCGCTTTCTGCTATGTTTTCATATAAGATGTGTAACTTTAAAAAGGAGTACGATATGAAAATGTGCGCAAAATGTATAGGGTTTGCTGTATTTGTTTGTAGTATTGGCATGTATGCCGCTGCTCCTGAGGGGCGTTTATATATACAAAATGATCATCCTGCATTTCAGTTCCAATGCATCTATGTTGTCGCGGGAGAGCGCCGAGGTCCGGTAACGGTTTATAAAGACAAAATTTATCTTGGCTTAGTAAGAGATATTACCGATGTGCAAGTTAGCAGGTATGGCAAGGTTATGGGTACAGGTGCAAGATATTATAGTTATGCAGATCTACTTAATGTATGCAAACAACAACATGACAAAGATTGGGTTTTGCATATTACATGGGCTGCGACAGGTTGGACTGTTGAGGTGAAACAAGTTGAAGAAACTCGCCATGAAAAAATATATCACAATGCATTGTCTTATTTCCCTAAAGCTTATCAATATGGTTTAACATGTGAGCCAAGACATATCTTTGATCTTCCTGCTTCATATACGAAGCAGCTTGTAGAGCAGAGAATGAAAGCCCTTATTGAACAGATAAAAGCAGATAAGCTGCCCGCAGAGCTTGTTTCAAATATTATGGCTATGATTCAAAATGCTGCTGTATATGCTCAAGGATTACTGGACATTCGTGATTCCTCAAGCCCTGAATACAAAAAATTATTACTTGAGTGGCGCAGTAAATTAGAACCTGAAAGGGTAATCAGGGGTAAAAATCTCGCGTGCCGTATTCTTA
>CAZQNW010000063.1:0-4672 GCA_964595035.1 uncultured Pseudomonadota bacterium | reverse complement strand
AGTAATGATGCCGCGCGCGCAGGATAATAGCCAAAAAATAATCCGACAACTACTGTAATAAAAAACGAAATAATTAAGGGAGTATATTCTATAATGCTTGGCAACCGCGTAAGGCTCCCTACTAGCCACACACCTAGTAACCCTATGCAAATACCAACAAGGCCACCAAGAGCACACAAAATTATAGCTTCAATAAGAAATTGCAGTTGCACAACAACACGCGTCGCGCCTATTGCCATACGTAACCCAATCTCCTGTGTACGTTCCTGCACAGAAACCAACATAATATTCATCACCCCTATGCCTCCAACAATAAGTGATATTGATGCCGCAATAAGACCGAATAATTTAATAACACGTGCTGCATCCTGTGCTGTCTTTTGTATAGATTCCTGATCAAAAATAGTAAAATCGTCCTCTTCATGCGTATCGATTGCATGGCGCATACGCAAAATACGTTTTATAATTCTTAATGGCTTTTCTGATGATAGTTCGGGATAAAAATTCATCGCTATAGCGCTTATATCATCTTCCAATTCTTGAGCACGACTGAATAGTTTTTTTGCAACAGTAAAAGGAACAAAAACACGTGCGTTTGGATCTTCAGGCCCAAAAAAATGTTCCTGATGTTCAATAACACCAAGAACAATGAAAGGCTGACCGTTAATACGTATCGTCTTGCCTACAGGCATCTCGCGTCCGAATAGTTTTTCGGCTATTTTTTCACCAAGAACTGTAACATTTGCTCTATCGGCAACATGCTGTTCAGTAAACATTGATCCGTATCGTAACTTATTTCTGTTTATTTTGAGCATATTAGCATCAGTTCCAAGCACACGGTCACGTGTCGCCTTACCTGCATACTCAAGCATTTCAAGCGTGTACGTGCTACGCGATATTTCTTGAATTTCAGGAACTTGATCTTTTATAGCATGCATGTCCTGCACTGTTAAACGTATGGGTTTAAATAGTGCAGCTCGCGCGGCACCACGGGTAATAACATTGCCTGAAATAATATAACAAGCACCTTCACCCATCCACATAATCTGGCCTTTGATCTTTTCTTCAGCACCACGACCTACCGCAAAGGTTATGACAATTGCGGCAATGCCAATCATAATACCAAGTACGGTTAACAACGAACGACCAAAATGTCTGACTATTGCTCTACAGGATGTTTTGATTATAAAAAATATATTCATATGTTTAACCGCTCAAGCAAAGCATCAATAGGATTCAACAATGATGCCTTTCGCGCAGGATAATAGCCAAAAAAGACACCAATACCAATCGTTATCAAGAATGAAACAAAAGAAGGCGCAATTTCAATAACACTCGGCAATATTGTAAAACGACTTATACCCAGTTGCCCAAGCAACCCTAAAATAACTCCAAAGAGTCCTCCTATGGCACATAACGTTGCCGATTCAAATAAAAACTGTAATTGCACGGTCAATTGAGTAGCTCCTAAGGCAATACGCAACCCGATTTCTTTTTTTCTCTCTTGTACAGAGACAAGCATTATATTCATGATACCTATACCACCGACAAGCAATGAAATTGATGCCGCGATAAGACCGAACATCTTAATAATATTACCGGCAGACGCAGCGGTCTTTGCTATAGACTCTTGATCTAAAATAATAAAATCATCCTCTTCACCGGGCTCTATAGAATGCCTAAAGCGCAATATACGTTTAATGGTACGGACAACATGTTCTGCCTTAGCCCCGGGATAGAGAGCAAAAGCTATATAGCCCAAATCATCCTCAAGTTCGTTTTCCTCTTTAAAATATTTTTTTGCTGTTGTGAACGGAATAACAATACGCGCGTTGGGATCTTCGGTTCCAAAATAATGAGGTTCCTTTTTGAGTACACCGATAACACTAAAAGGGAACCCCCCTATGCGAATAGTTTTATTAAGTGCGAATTCTTTACCGAATAATTTCTCGTAAATCTTTGAACCAATGACCGCAACATTTGCACGCTGTTTAATATGCTCATCATTAAAAGCCATACCATACGCAAACTCTGATTTGTTAAAAATTTTAAAGATATTGCCATCAGCGCCCAAAACTTCTTCTTTGACAGCATTGTTTTTATGTTCCGCTAAATAATGCCCAAATGTTCCGCGCGATATTTCACGTATGGACACACTCTGATCTCTTATAGATTCCAGATCTTGCATAGTCAATCGTGAAGCACTCGTCAAACTCGAACGGGTACCACCTGGCGTAATCACGTTGCCTGGCAAAATAATAATCGTACCTTCGCCCATCGTTTTGATCTGTAATTTAATTTTTTCTTCTGCACCACGGCCTATGGAAAAGGTAATAATAATCGCAGCAACACCAACCATTATCCCCAAGATAGTCAAAAATGATCTTCCTGCATGGCGCGATATCGCGTGGATTGCTGTCTTGAAAAGAATTGTAAGTCTCATTCAACTGCCAATCTATAGGCCTTTGCCAAATATTTGACTATATAACTGCTGCATACTATCCGGCTCTTGTACATCACTTATAATAATATCTTCTTCAGTTAACCCTGAAATTATTTCAAAAAACGCGTTATCATTAATACCAAGTTCAACAGGTATCTCTTTAAACTCATTGCCTTTCACGACCCACAAAGTTTTAAAAGCACCCTTCAGTTCAAATTCATGTTTTTCTTGGCGCGACATAGGACTGAATGTATGCTTGGTTATTCGGGCAATCTCTTGCAAGACCAGCGGATTCATGGCAAAGACATAACCTGGAACAGATAGTACCTGTTCCTTTTCACCAACCGTAATACGTGCGTTAACGGTCATGCCTGGCCGAAGTAACATGTCAGCATTATCTAAAATAAAACTTGCATGATAGCTTACCGCTGTTTGCTTTTTGATAGGAGCGTTACTTACATCATTAACAACACCAAAGAATTTTTTATACGGATACGTATCAAATGTTAGTATAGCCGTTTGTCCTTTTTTGATTTCACCAATACGATTTTCATCAACTTCGAGCTGTACTTTCATTTTATGAATATCTTTTGCCAACGTATAAATAATTGTCGCTGGTGATGCAAGTGTTACCGTCTCTCCCTTACTTGAAACCTTTTGAATAATGATGCCATCTTCCGGGGCTAAAATGCGTTTATTCTTATACGTTAATTTAGCTTTGTCATGTTGTGCTTGGCGTGTCTGGACAAGTGATTGAGCATCCTGATAATCACGTGTAACCTTTTCAAATTGATCTTTGGCAAGTTGCCCGGCTTCAAATAATGCTTTTTGACGTTTGTAATGTTCGGTAGCATAGGCTAACCCTTGTTGCGCGGTTTTGAGGAGTCCCTCAGTCTCACGCACTTCGGTGTCATCTTTACCATCGTCAATGACGGCTAATAATGTTCCTTTTGTGACAGTTTCATTTTCTTCAACCAATAGTTCTTTAATGATACCGGGAACAATACTGCCTATCTTTAACAAATCTTCGGCTTCAAGATATCCGGTTGCACGTATAACTTGCACAATGGTTCGCTTCTCAGCTTTCTCTGTCGCAAACCACTGTTTTTCTTCTTTTTTAAATGCATAATTATAAACAACATAGCCTACAATAATTAACACGACCGAACCAACTATCCAGTATATAATTTTTCTTGTATTCATGATCTTTGTGCCATGATTTTTTGAGGGTTATCAGGATATCCACAGCTATAGAGAAGCCGTTGATACTGCTTTGCTACATTAACCTTACTTGTTAAATAATCATATTGTGCTTTTAACCAAATCGTCTCTGCCTGTTTTAAATCAACCGCACTGATAAGACCTACCTCGTACTGTTTACGCTTAAGAATAATCTCATTGGCAGCACGCGTATAATCAGCTTTTGAAACTTTAAATTCTTTGCATAAAGATGAAAGACGTGCATGATTACTTTCAACTTCTTCTTTTATCTTTACAATTTTGTCGATCCTGTCCATCATAGCTGAGTAACTACGTTCTTCTGAAGCACACGAATTGAACATATTTTCAAGACCGTCAAACTGCCAATCGAATTTAAAACCGGCATTCCATCCGGTTCTGAATGTAAACAGCTTGCTTATCGCATTACCCATTGCACCCAACCCTTCAACCTGCAAACCACCATTAAATGAGTATTTTATAACATTGGTATAGAGACTGATTGATGGAAAATAACTTTTGGCATAATAATGTTGCCATTCTATTTCTTTTTTAATGAGCTCATCAGCAATGCGTAACTCTTGGCGATTTTCAAGCGCCAGTTTATAATAACACTCTACTGATTGCGCGTCACCTGCACGTAAAGCATAATCAATTAGCGAATTAACAGAGTCAGAATCTATATACATAGACGGCGTACACATAATACCAAGGCTTAATTCAAGCTTGGCGCTCGAAGCTTTCAGCTCATCGATATATTTAGCAACACGAGCCTGGGCCAATGTAAAATCTGCCGTCTTTTGCATCCAGGTTTCTTTATCCGATAAACCCAAAGAATATTCATGATTTTGTTGGGCATAGACAAGTCTTGAAGCACAATTATATTCTTGAACGAGTTGTTCTTTTTGCTGCGAATACCAAAGATCCAAAACACCTGTTTCCGCTTGAAAGCGAATCGTCTCTTTCAGGAGTGTCTGTTTTAATTCTAAAACACGTGTATCTTGCTGCGCA
>CAZQNW010000062.1:0-4718 GCA_964595035.1 uncultured Pseudomonadota bacterium | reverse complement strand
AATCTTATTGCAGGTATTTATAACTATGAATTATAGTTTCAGAAGAGGTCTATTGTATGTGTTGCATTACCTGGAATCATTGAAAGTATTATAGGAAATTCATGGAGTGATGACTTGGCAAAAATAGTAAGTGTTACAGGTGTGTTGTGTGTATAAAGTAGCAATACATCTTTGTCATCAATAAAAATGTTTTCTTTAGTACTTTGTAAGAGTTGGGCTGTTATAGGAAATATACGTTCTGAATGTATAATAAAAAAATGATCGGTTTCGGCGGAGCGGACAAGAGGAATATTGCTTGCCCGTATTATTATTTCAGGATCATTATCAAGTATTTTTTCTTGAAATTTTAAAACGGTATTAAGTGTTGAAGAAAATTGTATGCTTTGCGGCGCTGGGTGCTGTGCTAGCCCATTAAAAAGTGCTGCAAACCTATTATGTGTGTGTTCGTATTGTGCTCGATGAAAGTCATGCGGGATATATGATAAACTAAGGTCATAACTTGTTCCTGTTGCTATATCAGAACTTGCACCCGCGACAATCGTAAAGTTATAGATGGCTACAGCAGGGCCTTTGAGGGGGAGGTATGGGATGATACTTGCAGGTCCTGCGCCATAGCAGGTTTTATACACAAGATAAGATGTTTTAATATTTGTATTTAAAAAGCTTAGAAAGTATTTAAATGCCTCTAAATTCAGTCCAATTAAGTTTCCAGTTAACATTTCAAGCTCATTGGTGAGATGATATCTATGCTCAATGAGTTTGTTTTTCTTTGCCCAGTAATCTTTATGTTCGTCTTTTTTAGTTTGTTCAAGTGTTTCTAATGCAGTGTTTGTTATGTTAATGCTGTGTATGAGTTCTTCAATTTTTTGTGGCTGTTGCATAGGACTGCCATGACCGGTTACATACAGTATCCATGGGTGTAGATATCCAGATTGATCTTTGTTTGCAACAGGGTGCTTGTCGATTATTATGGTGTCATGTGTTCCGATGAAAATCGTTTTGAGTGATTCAATTGCTTCTATTGATTGTGCATAGGTGTCTTTAATAACCAATTTTGTTGGGGGAAGTATATATTGGTTTGTTGTCTGCACGGGTGTAAAGAGTTCCTTGTTTTCTATTTTTAAACCAAGAATGAGTTCTCTGTGTGACAGATTTCTGTATAGTTCTTTGTAATCCTGCACTTTACTTTGTATCTGGATATTTTGTGGCAGTGTATAGGATTGTCTTTCTAATTTTTGTTCATAATCTTTAGGAATGAGTATATGAAAATACTTCGACGCAAAGATACTCCAATCAGCTATATTTGCCGGATAACGGTAGCAGTAAAGTTGATGCAGCTTGTTGTGTAGATCTGCATGGGATGTTGAAAATTTTTTAAGGCTTGTTCTAAATTCATCCCACTGTATCGGTTTTTCATGCTCTTCGAGCAGTTGTTTCAGCTTGTTTTGTGCAGCAAGAATTTCTCGGTAATTATCTAAGTCGGATTGAATTTTTGCAAAAAATAGTGCGCGCGTAGCGGCATAGGTATTCCATACGGAATTGCTTACAATAATAGGAGCACATGCATCTTTTAATGCCATAAGTAGGGTGGTAATCATAGCGTCAGAGCTTGAATTCACATTGTTTTCAGGGTCAAATATCATAATGCAGAAGCGTTGATTATGTGTTACGGGGGCAGAGGCATTTAATGATAGGGGCAGAAGCGCAATTCCTGCTAAAAGCAAGATTTTCGATGTAGATGATTTTCGCATAGATTCTCCTTTTTGAGGTATTATTTACAATTTAAGTATAAAATCTCTGTTTATTTAATACAATAATTAGGTTGTCTACTAGGTCTTATTTTTGCATATTGAATAATTTTATGATAAAATTGTATGGTATTTTTAAGTATCATATAACCCTTAAGCCCTTTTCTCTTAGGTTAAAAAGAGAGCTAACCGCCAGGTTGGCATGGAGTTCTATATGTCAAAAGAACTGATACATCCCGAACAATTTAGTAAGGTTCCAACTTCTGTTGCAATGACAGATGAAGCTTTACAGCTTAATGATGAGCAACGTAAGGAACTTGCTGAGCTTTGTGAGGGTGTTTTTGGCAACTTTAAACAGGGTAATGTTGTCAAAGGTCGTATTGTTAAAATCGATTCCGATGGTGTCTTGGTTGATATAGGCTATAAATCTGATGGTCTGATCCCTCGATATGAATTCGGAGAACATGAGCTTAAAAGGCTTATTCCGGGGAATGAAATCGAGGTTCTTATCGATGAATTAGAAAGCATCGATGGGAATGTTATTCTTTCCTATGAAAAAGCCCGTGCGCTGAAAGCTTGGGATTCAATTACTCAATACTTTGAAGAGAATAAGCCCATTGAGGGTATCGTTACCCATAAGGTAAAGGGTGGTTTGAGTGTTGATATCGGTATTCCGGCATTCTTGCCAGGCTCACAAATTGATTTGCAAAAGGTTATGGATTTCGATCAATATCTCGGTCAGTCTATAACTGCAAATATTATTAAAATCAATAAAAAGCGTGGCAATGTTATTATTTCCCGCAGAAAATATCTTTCTGATCAACGTTCAGATGTCCGTCGCAAGGTCTTAGATACCTTAGCTGAAGGTCAAATTATTAATGGCGTTGTAAAGAATATTACCAACTACGGTGCGTTTGTTGATATCGGTGGTGTTGATGGCTTGCTTCATATTACCGATATGACATGGGGTCGCATTGGTCACCCAAGTGAAATCATCAAGATTGGTGATACTATTGCGGTTAAAGTGCTTTCATTTGATAAAGATCACGAAAAGATTTCTCTTGGACTTAAACAGCTTATTGATAACCCTTGGGAAACTCTTGGCGCAGAGTTCCAGGCAAATTCACAAGTCAAAGGTATTATTTCAAGCATTACCAATTACGGCTTGTTTGTTGAAGTTGCCAAGGGTGTTGAAGGACTTGTTCATATTTCTGAAATATCTTGGACCGACAGAATTAATGACCTTAAGGATAAATACAAAGTTGGCGATGAAATTGATGTTTATATCGTATCAATCGACAAAGAAAATCGTCGTATGTCCTTGAGTGTTAAACGTCTTGAAAAGAATCCTTGGGAATCTATTGGCGAACAGTTCAAAGTTGGCCAGAAGATCAAAGGCAAGATCAGCAATATTACCGATTTTGGTATCTTTGTTGAATTGCTTCCAGGTGTTGATGGGCTTGCTCATATTTCAGATCTTTCTTGGACTGAACATATTGATCATCCAGCAGACATTTACAAGAAGGGTCAAGAGGTTGAGGCTGTTGTCTTGAGTGTTGACCCAGAAAAGAAGAAGGTTTCCCTTGGTATTAAACAATTGACTCAGGACCCTTGGGAATCAATAGAAAAAGAATATCCGGTTGGTAGCGTTATTGAAGGTGAAGTTTCAAGAATTACCAATTTTGGTGCATTTATTCGTCTTCCAATTGGTGTTGAAGGTCTTGTCCATATATCAGAACTTTCTGATCAAAATGTAGAAAAGGTTGAAGATGTACTCAAACTTGGCGATAAACGTCAGTTCCGCGTGATTAATGTAAATCGCAATGAACGTCGTCTAGGGTTAAGCTTGCGTCAGCCTCGTGAAGACAAAAAAGCAGAAGCTTCTGCCGTTGAAGTAGCTAAAGCACCAGAAAAGAAGGTACGTGCGGCTAAGACTCAAAAAGTTGAACAACAACCCGTTGTAAAGCCAAGGAGCTTGTTCCAAATCGAGCTTGAAAAACACGTTGCACGCCAACAAGAAGCTATGACAGACGAAGAGTCTGAAGAAACTGAATCAAGCAAGGAATAACTGCATATGGAAAGAACATTAGCAATAATAAAACCTGATGCTGTCAGTGCAAAGCATACGGGTAACATTATTGATATCATTGAAAACAATGATTTTAATATTGTACGTATGTACAAGACTAAGTTGTCTAAAGATCAGGCAGAGCGTTTTTATGGTGTACATAAAGGCAAGCCATTTTTCCAAGAGCTTGTTGATATGATGACTTCCGGCCCAATCATTGTATTGGCGTTAGAAAAAGATGGTGCGATTAAGGCTTGGCGTGAATTAATGGGTGATACTAACCCAGCTAACGCGGCTCCAGGCACGATTCGCAATCTTTATGGGATCAGTATTGGTTCAAATGCTACCCATGGCTCAGATGCTCCGGAAACAGCAGCTCAGGAATTAGCATTTTTCTTCCCTGATCTATAAATTGTACGTTTATAGCTGAGGTACAAGAATGGCAGTCATAAGGCTGCCATTTTTGCTGTCAATATGCATTCATGCAGGAGTTACGCATTAATTGAAAGTTCTATCTAGGACTTGCAAAATAAAAAAGGTGATCCAATTTTAAGAATAAATAAATCTTTTTTTAAAAAAAGGATCACCAAATTTCTTGCTATTTTTATGTTGTCAAGCTTACATCAGGTGTAATTGCTTATTTCATAAGTCTATATCCAATCGAACGTACACAGCTTATTGTACTTTATAGGATTAGATGGAATATAGAACTTTATCATCGAACAGCTAAGCAATACCTTGGTTGGAATGATTGCCAAATAAATTTTAATTCAACTGAGGATGCCATTAGGTACATTGCAGCCCAAAAACTGATAGTAGTCATCAGGGTTCTTCTGCTGGAGAGAACTTATGTTAGATTGCGTGACTCCTGTGTTAAATTACTTTGATTCAGATTCTTGCAC
>CAZQNW010000061.1:0-4781 GCA_964595035.1 uncultured Pseudomonadota bacterium | reverse complement strand
CACAAACAACATATGTTACAATTGCTTCTACTTCCATAGCTTGCTCCTGTTTTTTTGTTTAAATTTTTGGAGATTATGCTATGGGAGTTGTACGTTTTTGTAAATTTCAAAGGTCACAAAGAAAAAGCTATAACTCCGAGATCTACCAATGATGGGGTAGGTTCTTGTTCAAGTTTAAAGATTCGTCCAGCTTTTTTTTGTTCTTCTTGATATGTAACCCCTAGAAAAGTATTTGTACCAGTAGGACTCCAGGCTACCGAGTTTACTAATGTTCCTATACTCGCTTGTGCAATAAGTTTATTTAATTTTTGTGTGTAAACATAGAGCGAATAACTAGTTCCATTTCCTATTCCAGCCAACAGATATTGAGGATTACCGTTACAGCATTTGGCAAGATAATATATATGTGTTGCGTTTGAATCAGGTATTACAGAATTAGTTTGTGTTAAAGTTCCATCAGATGCCACTTTATAAGTTCTTATGCTAGCACCAATTCCTTCGGGAGCTCCGTAATCACCAATGGCAAGATAATCATCACATGTTGATAATCCCCCCATTGGGTAGGGAAGAGTATTTTCTTTGAAACTATTGATTGTTTTAGTTGTTGGATTTACAGATATGGTATATTCATAATTATTTGCCGTGCTGCCACCAATCAAATCAAGTGATTTTATGCTTCCATCAAAATTTGTTTTTACAAGCCATAAAAGCGATGTGAGAGGATCTTCACCAACGGTAATATAATCAATAAGACTGAATGTAAATGAATGATCAAGCCCATAAATCGTTACATTATTATTTTGATCTGCTGTTGCAATATAGGCTTTATATGATGGATTGAGAGTATCTACCCACCAGGTAATCTTTGTAATAGTTCCGGATGATGTAGTATCAAGTAATGATTTACGCTCAAATGAAGTGCCATTCCATTGTTGAATTTGTACATTATTTTGTGTTGCAATAGCACAGTATAGTTCATTGTCATTTTTATTGTAAACGGCTAAATCATTGATTTGTGTCGTTTCACTTTCAAGATTTAAGTATGTTAAATATGCTAATGATGCTGTCTGGGTTGGATCAAATAAGTACCAATCAAGCTGAGGGCTATTATTTTTGATTGATGCTATATACTGTTTATTTTTCGTGCTACACCACTGTACTAATCCGTAGGAAAAGGGTTGTGTATTTGAAAGGTTGATTTCTATGTTTGTGGAGCTATCCTGCCTGAGCGTGGTATTTTTAATGGATGCAATGCCATTTACCGTTGTGCTGTTGGTGGCACAACTGACATCAGTATAATTTGCTTGGGTTGCACAAATATCGTTTGATAGGAATTGTTGACCAGTGGCAGGATATAATTCATTAATGGTTACATTGTTGGTTGATGAGTATGTATCTGAAAGTACAAATGCCAGCAATACTCTATTATTGTCACTAGAAGAGGAGCTGAGATACGAAGCATTTTTGTTATCTGGTGAAAAGTATGTTGCTTCTGGTGTGCGGGTTAAACTTATGGATTGCCATGTTTTGGTTTTTGTATCAAAATATATGCCTTGTACACGGGTTACTATTTCTGTGCCATTGTCATAGGGAATTAACCAGCTAACGATGGCATTTCCGGCTGTATCCATGCTAATTGTTGCATTTGAAGCGGATTTGTCAGTGGTTGATAGTGTTGTTAAATTTGTCCATGTTTGGTTGAATATATAATATTGTGATTGTATAACAGTATTGGTTAGTGTATCATCAGTATATTCCCATATGGCAATAGCATTCCCGCTACCATCAACAGCAATTCTTGGAGATGAGGCATTTGTATGTTGTGCTGAATCTGATGGAGTAATATCAACGATAGTAGACCAATCCCAGGTACCCAAAGGTGTTGCTTGACCTCGTATCGCTTGAATATTACTGAGTCCTAGTGTTGGCTCGTATAATTTTTTCCACATTACAAATAGGTTAAAGTTGTTATCTACTCGAATTTGCGGGTCTGATGCTCCACTTTCGACGAGTGTCGGAGAGAGAGTCCAGTCAAGCGTTTCCGAGTTGTACGTAGCTGCTGTAATAGATCCTGTATCATTGTTATTGGCGCGTGTGATTTCATTTTTTTGTATTACTATACCAGTATTTTTATTATTTCTACTAATTGAAGCTTTTACATTTGAGCCGTTTGAATCTACTACAGAAGTAGATCCTTTGTTGTATTGAGCGTACACGTTAGCTGTAGAGTCTATATAGGAAACAATGCTATTTCCACTGATATTTATATCAGCTGAAAAACATGTTGCATTGGAGGATATTGTTGATGATTCCCACATATCAGTTTCATCTTCGATGCTATGGCTATTTCTTACTAGTTCTGAACCATTAAGGGTAATGACTTCAGCGTTACCTTTGCCGTCCATGAGCATGGTGCATCTTGTTGCAGAAGTTAAAGATGTATTATCAGAAGGTTTTGTATTTAAGAATATAGGATTAGTTACTTGTACGAAACGATCAGATGACACATCGCCATATTCCCAAGCAACTATTACATTGCCGGAAGTATTCATAGAGCTACATAGATTTGCAAAGTATGTTAATGAGTTTGCATCTGAGAGACTGGTAATCTTATTTTGCCATTTATTTGTTGCTATATCATACCAAGAACAGTTGTTAATGCTGGTAAGAATATAAGGGTCTGCAGTACCTTGTTTTGCTATTTGGCCCCATACTGCTAAAGCATTACCATTGCTATCAACTACTAAAGATAATTTATCAACCTCATTGGTTCCTACATTACAAACTTCTTGTGTAGTTTCCCAGCTTCCGCCTAGAGAGATACTTGCTCGTACAAAGAAATTTGTATCTTCGTTTATTTGCCATAGAGCATAAAAATTTCCTTCTGTAGGTGTTGCACTTGGGCATACACAAAGTTTAAAATAATACCCTGCTCTAGTATTTGGTGAACTGTCTAATAATGTTACTGCTGGCGGGGTCCAGGATTCCCAATCTGTTCCGTCATAATAGCTTGCTTCTAGCGTAGCGAGCGAGCTATTGATGTTTAGTGTATCCCATACGATAGAACAGTGCCCATGCTTATTAATTGCTATAGCAGGCTCACCTGACAAGATTGCATTAGATGTTGTTGTGAGTGTTTTTGTCAATGGTGCCCAAGTATCCCAATCTTGTCCTTCGTAGCGTGTAGCTTGAAGATTTATAGTATCTGCTGAAATGTCTTCTCTCCATACTACCAATGCGTAGCCTGTTTCTGGATCAAGAGCAAGACTTGGAAAGCCAACCAATGCAAACTGTTCTGAGGCTAGATCTTTACGTGATCCTGGCCAGGTAGGCGTAGGTGTCATATTGAGATATTGTGAAATATAGCCTCCTTCACCACCATAAGCGACAAGGCCATTGCCGTTGTTGTCTATTGCCATGTGTATATTATCTTCCATTGGCAGGACATTGGTTTCAATAATTGTTGGTGTCCAAGTATTCCATTCTTGAGTATGATTGTAAAATGTACTATGAGATGAATAAATTGCGCCATCTACCTCGGTGAATAAAATAAGTGCATCGCCAGTATCATTTACAGCCATGTTATATATGCCGAAAGCCTTATTTGTTATCAAAATAGTTGTGGATGTGGTTGCCCAGTTTGTCCATATAGTGCCACTTTCAAATTTTCGAATATAAAGCTGGCCACTACCATGTTCACCTTCATGCCATAAGATAAAGGCATCACCGGTTGGCGTCATATATAATTTTGGTCCAAAACCTACAATATTTTGTGTTTCGCGGAAAGTGAATATGGTTGATAACCATTGATGATTTTCAAAGCGCGCTACGGCAACTGCACGGGTATTATCAGTTGTGGTCGTAATCCATGTTGCAAGACCATTGCCAGAATCGTCTATTGCAGTAGATAAGCTCCCATATTGCATACCCCTGTTTGATATATAATCACTTAATTGTAATGCAGGTAGGTACCAGCCGTTAGGGATAATAGCATGTAGGTGGAACGTTGAAAAAAATAATAAAATAGTAATTTTGAGGGATAGAAATATTTTGTCTTTCATTGGCCTCTTCCTTTTTTTGGAATGGAACTAACTATGCTACCTTAGATTCTACGTTTATTTTAAAAGAAAGTAAAATTATTTTTACTTGCTTATTTTTTTAATACCCCAAAATTTTATAGTGTCATCGCAAACAACATATGTTACAATTGCTTCAACTTCCATAGCTTGTTCTCCTGTGTTTAAAACTTTGGGGATTATGCTATGGAAGTTTCATTATTTTGTAAACTTCAAAGGTCACAGCCTAGGTTTGTAAAAATATAAGCAATGGTAAGAGTGCTTTCTGTCTCATCTCAATAAAGCTATTATAGCTGACCAGAATATGGAAATCTCCAAAACATGCTTTTCATAATAATCTTTGAATGTTCTGTGACTTGATTCGTGATAATAAATCATTATCGTCATAATCTCACTCAAAGTTAGAGGCTGAATGCTCTTTTATCATCTATCATCGCCATCAGTTAATAAATTTCTTTCAAATTCTTTTTCAAATTGATTGTAAAACTCATCGACTTCATAGAAAATCTTTATTAAGCGCATACGTTAATCCTTTCCTTTTTTGTTAAAAAATCGGACTTACAAGGAAAGGATATTTTTGGCTCATTTTGTCTATGTCTTGGATCGAATTCGCGTTATGATACCAACATGAGGACCTTCTCAAAGATTTGTGTACCAGAACCATGCTGCTATATACACAATGATAATGCCTATACTATTGCATAG
>CAZQNW010000060.1:0-4820 GCA_964595035.1 uncultured Pseudomonadota bacterium | reverse complement strand
CCTTTTAAAAGGAGCCTATTTTGTGAACTGAATAGTGAATCATTAACCCTTTTTCATTGTTGCCATCAACGAATCTATGAATGATATAATTGATGAAAGAACATCCTGAAGATTTTTGCCCGCATCTTGAGGATTACTTGTTTCTTCTTCTTGAACCACAACACCAAAAGGCATAATCTTAAACGCGAGAAGTTTCCCTTGTTCAATAAACTTATTTTGCAAATCTTGCAAAAGTTGTTCTTTTACTGCCTGGTCACTATTCTCACTATCAATCTTTACCATATCTTCTTTAAACGTTTGTGTCATTTGACGCGCATCAGCCAAAATATCATTAATGATATCACGTTCTTGCTGGGTCAAGCGCGCGGCTACTTCTTTTGTATATGTTTGCATAAGATTTTTAAGACTTGCTTCAAATTTTGCTAAGCTCTTTTTATATGCTGAGGATTCACGTGCTTCTTTTTCTGCCTTAATAATATTTTTATATGCAGCTAAGTCAAAAGTAAGACGCATTATCTGTTCAGGTGTCAGTTCCTGATTATTTTTGGGATCAAACTCATTTTGTGGATCCGCATATAACGCACCGCTTAATAAAATTCCAGAAACGAGTGTCATAACAATGTGTTTTTGCATTGTCTTTTCCCTTAAAAAAATTTTTATGATTGCTACTACATGGGTATAGGTATAAAACAAAATAAACTTTTTTTCAATGAGATTTTTAGACTATTAAAGGCTCTCTTTTCGGTTTAGACCTATACAATTGACACCGGACTCCTCAGATCTTTATATTAAATAGTAAGGGGATTTTTTTAAAGAAAAGGGGACACATGAAAATTTTTAATGCTGTGGTATCCATCATTGCACTATGTACATATAATCTAAATTTTCCAATTCCGAATTTTGAACTTATAAGCGCAGATACAACTATACCAATTCACATCCAAGTTAACGGCGGCCAATGGCAGACACTTAACCAACAACATTATCGCTTTCCCGTTGAAGTACCGGAAAATATGCTGCTCATTGTTTCATTATCTGCGTATGATGACAAATCTGCCCCAACAAGTCTTATCTTTGCACCTGAACGCATATTGGATACAGCAAAAGAATTAGGTATACCAGTAACAAAAGCTCCGACGTTTTATGTTAGTGCTCACGTCGCAACCCAAGAAATTCCCGAAAAACATATAACAATCAAACGCGTCGTTCTTACACCTCAAACAAGCCCTTTCGGCAACAATAAAACTAAATACGGCTTCCCTCTTGATAACAATGTTACTCAAGAAATGATCGACCATATTGTTCAAGGGTCATCACCTGACGAACAGGATATTATTAAACAAGTAACATCCATACAATCTGTTCAACAGCCCGTAGCCACTCATCAATCAACTCCAATGGAGGTACACAGAATAAGCGAAACAGTACAGACTATATATACTCAACCTGATGGTCAGACAAAAAAAGTATCGGCTGGACCAATGTTGCCGACAGGCACCTTGCAGCATAAAGATACTCCTCAACGTATAGAGGCAACATTAAAAGATATCACCGCCCAACAACAAGCTCCAGCTCAATGGCAAGCTATACGCAGCTATCTTACTCAAACAAAGGTCCCAGTAGATACACATAAAGATGACGCAACTTTGTATAAAGAGCTTGTCGAACATTATCAAGCATGTGCCAATAGAACAAAATCAAGGCTCAACAAAACATATCTCACTATTATAGAGATTATCAAAAACGCCTATACTGCTGCACATTGACATGATGAAAATCATTGCAAAAGTAAGCATTTTCATTGCAGGCATATATGCCGCTCCTTATGCTTATCAGATGGATATTTTTCAAGCAACAGTTGCCGGTAACCATGATGCTGTACTCAAAATTATTACACAAGACCCTTCACAAGTTAATCATCAAAACCAACTTGGCCTTACTCCTTTACATATAGCAGCACATAAAGGATATAGCTTAATAGCACGTACACTCCTTGAACATCATGCGCCTGTTGATACACAAGATTTTCTCGGAGAAACTCCTTTACATACCGCGGCATCAAGCGGCGGTGCCGCTGATATTGTATCAATGCTCATTGCGTATAAAGCCCCTGTAAATACACACAATAATAACGGACTTACGCCACTCCACAAAGCTATTATTCATGCCCATGATAATATCATTCAATTACTGGTTAACCATAAGGCTAATTAATCAAAAAAATAGATCTTTATGCCGAATTGTTTACGCGTTAAATAGACGACGGTTGCAACTGCTAAACATAAAGGGCCTACCCACAACCAAAAACCTATACCATAGATTAAGAAATGAGATAGTTTCACCGGCAATGTACACAACAACGACAATATGCCACGATATATCACAAATGCTACAGACAATACACATGCTAATTGCAAACAATAACGCCACATAAAGCGCGTGAAATTTTTCATATAAAACGTATACCCAAACCAGATATACAAAAAGAGTGCCAATAAAATCATCTGCACTATAGCCGATATCGAGGTTGCTAACGCAAGCCCCATTGCCTTATAGTATGTAACTAGGATCATATTAAATACCACATTAACGCCGACACCGCAGACAGAAATTATTGCCGGTAGCCATACAACATTACGTGAATAATAAATATTAAGGAGAATCTTATTAAGAGATAATGAAAAAAGTCCGACAAGATACGCCATCAAAATTGTACGGGCCTCCAACACTTGACTCATACTGAACTTGCTCGAAAGAAAGATTGTATGGAAAATCTTCTCACTAAAGAATCCCATTATAAGTGCCACCGGAATAGTTACCCAGAAAATAAGTTTTGCAGCTTCTACTATAAAAAGGCTCAATCTTTTAGGAGCATATGAACTTACGCGAGAAAAGTAAGGTAACGTAATAGTGGATACTGCAGAGGCAAACATACCCAAAGGAATACCCATAAAACGCGTCGCATATTTAAGAAGTGAAATTGACCCTGCCGGAAGATATGAAGCAAACATAGTATCAACTATAAGACTGATTTCACTTGTCATGCCGACACATATAATACAAAGAAATACATTGATGAATATGGGTTTAAATATATTCCATGTTTCTTTGGTAACACGAGAAAAAGAAAAATCTAATTTTAGGTACGTAACTATATGCGCGATAAGTTGGATGACCCCGGCACCGATGATGGAATAACAAAAATATGTCACAGGCAAATCACTCGCCATGCACAAAACCAATGATACTACATACACAACATTCATAAATGCTGGAGTAATAGCAGGAATAAAAAACTTGTTAACAGCTTGCAATGCACTGCCAAAAACAGCACTGCTTGATATGAAAAAAATAAAAGGCATTAGAATGCGCAACAAAGGAACGGTTTGACCAATCTGCTCTTGACTAAATCCAGGACACATAAGCCGTATAACAAAGTCCGCTTGCCACATACATAAGGCACACAACAATAATAAAAAGCCTTCAAAAATGATAAGTGCCAAGACAACAAGGCTATCTACCATTTTTTTCTTATCATCACGTATCGCGTTAACAAACGGCGGCACAAGCGAAGCAGAAAGTGCACCTTCTACAAAAATTTTGCGAAAAGAATTCGGAACTTGAAACGCGGTAACAAAAGCATCAGACATGGCATTCACGCCTAAATATTGAGCCTGTAATACCTCTCGAATAATGCCAAGTACACGACTTAATAAGGTTGACCCTCCAACGCTTATTGTCTTTTGTATCATTGTTTTTTTGTTCATACATATTCCATGTTAAACATTTTTTAACGTCAAAGTTCCATCGTTAAGTTGATAAACCGTTTCCATATTTTGAGCAACAAATGCGTCGTGTGTGCTTATTATAACACCCATACCCCATTCTCTTTGACAGTTCAGTACAAGTTGTACGATACCTTGAGCCGTATATGCATCAAGACTTCCTGTCGGTTCATCAGCTATTAAAAAAGCCGGCTTAGAAAACAATGCCCGCGCTAATGCAACACGCTGTTGCTGTCCACCGGAAAGACTCAAAGGATTACTTAATGCTTTATCGGCAATACCAACAGCATCTAAAAGTTCTAAGGATCGTGTCTTACATTCTTCAGGATCAAGCCCCATGATATAACCACGCAACATAATATTTTCAAGAACCGATAACTCTTTTATCAAATAAGGCAACTGAAAAACCAGTCCTATAGATTGCTGTAAAAAGACATCTTTTTCAGCAGAGTTAAGCGTTGTTATATCAGTATTATTAAAAAAAACTGATCCCGATGTAGGTTTATCAAGGCCGGCAAGCAGATGCATCAATGTTGATTTCCCTGACCCTGAAACTCCTACAATAGCGTAACCGGAACCCTGTTTAAAATCGACCGTTACGCCCTTCAAAATATTGAGGGTTTGTTGGCCACTTACATATGTTTTATGGAGATTTTCTACATGTAATAGAGAGTTTCCCATAATTTTCCTTGCCAATCAGTCGATTTTTATGATTTTCATAATATCGAAAGTTTCATATATAACTAAGATAGTGTAACAGAAAAAAGGGGAATTTACCAAAGGAAGAAGGGGGAACAGAATTGTTTGATCATTTCTAGAAAAATCTCTCATTGGTCTATTTACAAACATCCACTTTTAATTATTTTCTAAATTCTCTCAGGCCTCCGCGGCCAGCGCCAGGATACTTTGCGTGCCAAAAGCACCCTGGACCCAAAGGGCACCGGCTACCGTCGGACCGCTCTTCTGCTCAGAAACATGATACTGTCTGGTCAGCCTTCGGCTGCCGGCGCAGATCATGCCCTCGCTACCGGTATT
>CAZQNW010000059.1:0-5001 GCA_964595035.1 uncultured Pseudomonadota bacterium | reverse complement strand
TATAATGTGTTGCGCTTGAACTGTTCCCTTTCTTGATAATATTGCCATTGTACACGGGCCCAATCGGGAAGTTCAAGTTCGTGAATGTTTATACGTTGTGTTGCGTCTCGATCTGAAAATTCATATTTCTTATCTTGCCGAAATACAATTCCTTTTTCAGATGTGGCTACTTGAATGAGCATGAAATGTTCTTTATTTGGATGAATGCGAATGTCGAAATATCCTTTTTTGTCGGCGAAGCTGTAAAATTCCGCAGGACGGTACATTGCTTCAAAATGTGAGTCAAAAACGAATTGCAAGTTACTTACATATGTAAAAAAGGTCTTGGCTTTATTCGTGGTATATTTGAGATCATGATAGATGTGATCATCATTGATAAGCTTTCCTATGCAGCCCTGTCCGGAGTCTATTTTTTCTGCTATTGAATCAATGTTTCTTAAACTTGAACAAGCATGCTGAGCTGTTTCTTCAAGTGAATCTATGCTTGTTTCAAGTCGTGAGGCTACTCGATTAAAATCACGATCAAATACGCGTGAGATGTTTTCTATGCTTTCTTGAAATGCAGGTAGTACTTCATGTTCAAGACGATGTGAAATGCAATTAACTTTGCTTCCGATTTTAAAGATATTATCAACATCGCTCGAGTTCCTGAAACAGTCTTTTAGGGAGCTTGTTACAGATTCTATGTGTTCAGCGATATCTTGTACTTTGCGTAAAATTTCATCCATTGATGGTTGTTCTTTTACGGGGCAGCAAAGTTTACTGCCGCTTGGCAGCCGTGGCGTTAAAGGATTGCCAGGTATTATTTCAAGAAATTTTGATCCTAACAGTCCGTCTTGACGTACAATAGCATAAGCATCCATATGTAATACATAATCACGGTTGATCATAACAGTCGTGACAACTAAGCCATTTGATTCGAGTGAAACTTCTTGTACCCAACCAACCGTAACTCCGGCGATTTTTACCTGAGCCTTTTTTGATAGACCGGAGACATCATTGAAGGTCACATGGTACTGTGCATACTTGGAGTTATCAAATCGTATAGCCCCGATTTTTATACTCATATACCCCAGTATCGATAATGCTAATAAAATGAAAAGGCCTACAAAGAATTCTGCATTCTTGCGCAATGTTGTTCCTCGATTTCTGTTTTATCTTAAATCCAATAAAGTTTCTTTATCAGCACCGTTGCTGGATCTTTGCTTTCACGGTCGGTTGTGTCCCGTTCAAGTATAGCAAATAACCGGTGCGTTACCTGTCCCACCGTACCATAAGATAGCACGGAGAAGGTTTCCGGTCCAAAAGTAGTGTTTAATAAGAGTGTGATTCCCTTAGGGAGATTATTGAAATCTTTCTTATATACTTTGGCAAAAATACTGTTCCATGAAGCGGGCCACGAGTAAGTTCCCTTAAAATTTTTAATGTTTTCTGATGCGGCAACTTTATCAGGAGCAGGGAGCTCAAGAAGCGTTCGAATTGAGTATGAAAATAGCCAAGGATCAAGTGTTTTTTTGTGTGTCCATAGCGTAAAAATATCAGTAAGATATATAGGTTTTTCACCTTGTGCTGATTGGGGAGTGTCAGGCGAATAAAAGATATTGTTTTTGAACGTCGAAAAAGGTTTTATGGTAAGTAATTCGGTAACATCACGAATTTTGTCGTCACGTTTTTTTAAAAAAGCTTCAAGTGCTTCAAACAGATCTTGACTATCGGATGTTTTTTTCATAGCTGCGAAAAGTTCCGCTAAGGCCTTTTTGAGTTCTGCTTGCTCTTTGCTTGAACCTACAAAAGTATGTTTTTTAAAGTCATAAAGTTCGTTGATGTTAATTTTTCCATCTTCGCTCATGATGCAAATTTTTATTTCACCATCTATGTTGTCATGTTCAGCGCTAAGTTTGATTGTTTGCCATGTATTGAGTACAGGGACTAACGTCTTTAAAAATTGTTGTGCTTGAGCGGCGCCGGTTTGTTGCTGCGTATCAGGTTTATTGTCTTTACTGTCTTTTTGATCCGGAGATGGCTCTTTTTTTTCTTGTACGACATCGGCGTATGCAAGTTGTGAAAGAGCTAGTTGCAATCCTCCATAAGCAAGCTCTTTAGCTTTTTCACGCTCGATAACTGTTTGTGTGAGTGGAAAAAATACTGTTGATCGATTAATAAGTACGGAGATCATGACAACCGCGAGTGATATGACAAGTAAAGTTGTTATCAAAATAAAGCCGTGACGGGTTTTTACTGTTTTCATGTCGAACCTCTTTTGCTGGATGGAGTACCGGCGGTTTTAAATATATTATCTAATTGTTTACGTAGTTGTGTGTTGGGCATAAAGGCATTTTGTAGTCCCTGTTGCTGAGGAGTTTTTTGTGGTTCCTGAGCCGGATTTTTCTTTTCATCATCCACTTGTTGGGGTTTAAATAATGACATGAATGATAAAGGTCGTCTTTTTTCTGCAAATTCGGTGTCTGTTATGATGGGAATCGAAAATACGTATTTTATTTCCCGTTGTTGTGTATCGTATACTATAGCTTCTATATCAACAAAGACAGGGATAGGATATGTTGTTTCTTGTATTCCTTCTTTTTTTACGGCATTTTTTATGTATTCATCACTGTCCCATGTAGCTATATTTAAGGTATATGTAGTATCTATAGTAGGTTTTTGTTTTTTTGCCGGTGTTTGTTGTACTTTTGTATCTTTTTTATCTTCGATTTTTTCAGCTTTTGGTTCGGTCTTTTTTACTGTTTTGGATGTGTATTGTATTGATAAGCTTTTTATGCCGCCAACAACAGGATATGTTTTGCCGCTACGTTGTCCAAATTCTAAAGGTATTGATTCTTGTCGTGTCAAAACATATGAACCGGGCATGTCGCGATCCTCTTCAAGCTGATAAGTAATGCGTGTAAGTAACGGTTTTGCGCTACCTGCTTGAAAAGAACTGTTTGTAGTATGCCAAAATCCTAATAAGGGATTATTGGAAATGAATGATAAGATTTCTAACTGATTGCCCTTGTTGGCGCTGTAAAATATTTTTTCTATAATCTTCTTTTCCTGTTTGTCTGCCTTTTTTTCTTGATGATCTTGTTGAGCAGTTGTTGTTTGTTGCATATCTTGTTCTTCTTGCTGCGGTTTGTTATCAAGAAGTGTAGTTGCTCCCGAAAGATCCCTTTCAAATAGTTGTACAAGACGGGCTGCTTTTTCATTGGCTGTCATAACTGATTCGGCTATAGTTGATGCGGAATTTAGTTGAAAAAGTAATGTAAAAAGAATTGTCGCTATAAATCCGGAGATCGCGATTGCTACCATTACTTCGATAAGGGTAAAGCCTTGTTTATTCATGTGCTTGCTCCGCTTTTTTCTCCGGTTTATATACAAAGCTGACAAGCGAATCTTGACGTGTGGCATTATTTTCTGTCCATTCTATGCGTACTGTTTCTTTGTATATATCTTTAAATTGTTTTGAAATAGAGCCCGAAGCTTGTTCTTGCGTATAGACAAATTTTGTAGGAGGGTCATCTATCATATCAGACGGTGTAGCCTTGTTTTCGAGATTATTGCGGTGCGCGTGAACGAGAAAGTTTTTTGCCATATTAATGCGTCTGAAACGATCACGAAACATGCCCAAGGAAACCATGATATTGTTCTGTGATATAAAAACCGGAGTAAGTATCATAGCCATAATGCTCAAGGCAAGCAATGTTTCTATAAGGGTAAATCCATTCTTATTTTTGAAATGTATCATATTCTTTCAATTGCGCGCTAAAAGGATTTAAAACAAGGCCTACAGGCCGAGGCGCTCCATCAGGCAGTGTGTCTTTTGAGTCTAAAAGATTAATAATGACATCCTGTGTAAGCCCATCCGGCATTATGTAAAAATAAAATATATTTCTTGTCCCTCCACGTGTTTCATCGGTGTTTTCAATAAAGAAATTTTTTACTTCAAATTGTTGCGGAATATCAATTATGGTTGTTAAGTAATCTATTTTGACCAAAGGAGCCTTTTGTTCATCAATATGATCCGGTATGTCGGCAACTTTTAAATATATTTTTCTTGCGTTAAAATCAAAAGTGACAATATGAATCTTATGCGTAATAAGTGCTTGTTGCCAGCCTACAAACAAAAGGGCATTGGTTTTCGCGATAAAATTGGTACGTTCCGCTCGTGCTGTCGGAGCAAAAAGATTAGGAGCAACAACGGCTGCCATAAACCCGATAAGGGCTATGGCAACCAGAATTTCGATTAAGGTAAATCCCTGACTACGCATACTTATTTAGATTTCCCATACATCTATACGTTGAGGATCATCAGGGTCACCCTCTGAATATAATTGATACGCGTGTTCTTTGCCTGGAGTTAACTGGTATTGAATAGGTTGTCCCCATGCATCTTCAGGCTCTTTTTCAAGCAGTTGGCCGGGCCACTTGGAAAGAAGTTTAGGATCAGATGGTTTTTCGGTTAGCTCTTTTAATGTCTTAGGATAAACGCCGACAAACATCTTATAGGTGTTGATTGCTGTTTGTGTATTTTTTAATGTTGATTTTGTGCTTGTCAGTTGTCCTCTTTTTTGAAGTGCTCTGAAAGCTATAGTGGTAGCGGTCATCATGAATGCGACAATGGCTATAGCGATGACAATTTCTATAAGCGTAAAACCTTGACGGGTACGAATATGTGTCATAGTACAGACTCCTCTGTTTTTGGTTCTATATTACATTAATCCTGCCGAATTCTGTGTCATTTTAACAATCGGCATTGCAATTGCGACAATAATAAATCCGACAATAAGAGCCATGCCAATCAACATGATAGGGCCCAAGCTCGCAGTCATTTTGTCGATTATAACGCCAAGCTCCTCCTCGTAATTGTGGGCGACTGTTGTAAGCATGGCATCCAGTTGTCCACTTTCTTCGCCGGTACTTATCATATAGATGGCGATCGGAGGAAATAAGTTTGTTTGTTTCAAATACTGTGCAATTTTACCTTGTTTTATTATTTTGTCACGA
>CAZQNW010000058.1:3227-5052 GCA_964595035.1 uncultured Pseudomonadota bacterium | reverse complement strand
AATTTTTTATTTAAGTATACCTATCATAGACAAAATAACTTAAAAAAATTTAATTTAAAAACAAAATTATCTCCATTTATTGCCAATTGAAATTATAATCAAGTACACTCAATATGAGTACAAAAGTATAGACTCAAAAAAAAGGAGTTTTTAGTATGAATACCAGATATGTATTACCGATAATTGCTTTAGTAACACTTACATCGCAGGCACAACTTTATAAAGAACCGATAACAACACGGGAAGATGCTATTTTTAGCGTCAAACTTACAAGTAGTCCTACAACAGGATATGACTGGTTTTGGGGAAATAAAAAAGAATTAAAGGATAGTATACAACTTATTAAAACTGAATTTCAAATCAATCCATCATATTCAGGTGCACCAGGTAAAAAAGTTTTTAGCTTTAGAGCTTTGAAAAGTGGCAGAATTTCTTTAAAATTCATTAAGCGTAAAACATGGGAAGAGAAAGAAGCCGATCACAAAATCATTAAAGTATTCATTAAAAAGCGGGATGTTTCGTTGCCATCTTAACTTAACTATACAAAATACTACTGTTGTTCCCGGGTATCATCGGTTTTTGGCTTTTTACTCATTAAACTCTCAGCTTCAGCACCCTGTTCATACATTATTTTATATTTTTGTTTCAATATTTGATCAAGTTGTGCATCAAACCGATCAAAGAAAGTTTCACCGATCTTGGCTTTAATTAATTGAGCGCATGCCAAAATATCTTTCCTCATCAATCTTCTTGAATCATAAAAAAAGATCAGCGCGTGAATAATACGTTCAATATTCTCCTGATGTCGAACTTCGCCTGAATCCAATGTATACTGAACCAAATTTTCAAGTATCTCCATAACTGTCGGCTTCATGGCTTGAGGCGCAATCACATTACTCTCTTCATGTTCTATACCCGCTTCTTCAGCCTTCTTTGTTTCTTCACCCTCCCTCTCTTTAAAGACTATGGGTATTGAAAATACAGGAGGCTTTTGTGCAGGTTTCAGATACACGCGTATTAAAGGTAGGCTACCCGCAGAAGATCGTGGAGCCTGGCACCAAGAAAACATAGGTTGAACTATCATAATAACAATAACAAGATATAATAGGGACATACAAAAATCCTTAATTTTTTAAATTCTTTTGAATTAAATAGTTGTCTATGGAATATTTCAATAATAAACAACCCTACACACAAATAAATTTATTGGTATACTAATAACCTATCAATAAAGTTTTATTAATTAATTTAATACTAACAGAAAAAGAGATTCTATGCAAATGAAACAAGTTTTGGTACTCTGCATCTTGTCAATCACAACTTCATCTTCACTACTTCAAGCCGCGGCGGAAGATACTTCAACAAACCCTTCCCAACACTTTTCAAGTCTTCTTACGAGTTCGGTAGGGATCCCGGGGACAGTTCCCGGCCACGAAACAAGCCCTTTGTTACCGATAACCTTACGTCAGTTAGGACCTGATGGACACATTCAACAGTTATCACAAGATATACGCATTACAGACCAAGAGGCCGCCATGATTGCTGAAGGTGGTGCATGGATGCACACCATATTACATAACCCGGCAATCAATGCATTACAGCTCGAAGGGCAACACCCTGATTATGTACAAAGACTCAATGACCGCAAAGAGCACTTACGTGCCATCGTACACATCATGTGGTACCTCTACAGCGAAGCAATCAACAAACATGAAGCCTTCATAGAAGGAAGCTTTATAATTCTTGATCCCGATTTTAAGTTATATAATTTTCTTATGCTCTATGCACGCAGATGCAATCCAGATATAACAGGACAGCACGACCC
>CAZQNW010000058.1:0-3127 GCA_964595035.1 uncultured Pseudomonadota bacterium | reverse complement strand
CCTGTAATCGGATCCGACGAGGGTGATGATATACGTAAAGAACATACATCAACTGCATTCGCACAAAGGTGCGCCTCTTTGCTCAGACAATACAATTGCCCGAATCAGTCCACATATGCGAGGGACCTTGATGAAAAAGGCATGGCACGCCTTGCTGAATATATTGACCAAAAACCTGAAGACTGGAGCACAGCATTACATGCGGCATTTAAAGATTATTATGCAGAACTTAAAGATACGTACGATTACCCGGAGATCCGCAAGGGATGTGAAGTTATTTTAGGACGTGATGAACTTCTTTCATCGACTTATTTTCACTGTGTCGCAAGCGGCAACCGAGAACTGGGAGCTCTCGCAGGTATTCTTTATGAAACACGCAGAAAACAACGCATTTTATGCATGCATCTTACCGCATTGAATCATAGAATTGAACGGATGCTGAGTATACCAGGTCAGATTATTCCTACCCAACTTATAGAATCAGCCCAAGGATACGCAACTCGCCTAGAGAAATCTCAAGAATGCGCTCAACGCATAGCTGTAGAGTTGACTAAGCATCTCTCTCTATAAAATTTAGCAGAACAAGCATAATAGGTGCGGGCGCATATGCTCGCACCTGTTTTATAATACCTCACGCACACTATCAGACATGGTATATCCAAAATATTCAGATAAGCGCAGTTCTTCTTGTACTACTTGAGCAAAATCAAACGCGACAGTAACCTGATCTGATGTTTTGAGCACGATAAATCCCGTTTTTCTACTTTTTTTCAAAGCTAATCGCAATGAATCCAATGTAGTAATTTTTTCACCATGAAGTTCACTAATAATATCACCTGGCTTTAAACTTCGTGCAAGTTGAGCTAAAGAACCGGGAAGTATGTGACTGATAACCAATACCGGCTCTATCCTATTTTCAGGCTTTGTATATTGAATAAGATATGGAGCTTGTTCTGCAAGCAACTGAATATGATCATCGGTTAACTGCATAATGACCATCCCCGCAATAACCTCATAATCTATTTCTTCATAATCCGGATACATGGTACGCACAGGGTATGGATCAACAACATCAAACGTGTATGAAATATCATACCGCTCACCTCGACGGTAGATGACCATCTCTATGGGCGCACCAACCGGCAGCCTTGATAACAGGTCATATAATGGAGCTTTACCTGAAGTCCACGGACTTGAAATATCGCCAAACGCGTCAACATCGAGCCCATTAAACCGATACAGCATATCACCGGGCATGATGCCTGCGGAATCTGCCAGCGATCTTGCTGAAACCTTGCAAATATACAGCCCTGAAGGAACAGGATTACCAAGAACACGCGCTAGCGCATCACTTCCAAAATTAAATGCCACACCTAATGAAGGGCGCCGTACTAATCCGGGCTTAGTTAAACTTTCTAAAATTAATTTAAGTTCATTAACAGGTGATGCATATCCTATATTCTGCGACGGCACTGCGGCCGAAACCGCTACACCAATTACCTGCCCATATACATTAACAAGCGGCCCGCCTGAACTGCCAGGATTGATAGGAGCAGTAATTTGAATCCATGATCTGCCGGCAAAGTTTTCCCAACCGCTCACGATGCCCGTTGAACTTTTAACACGCGATTGGCCTAACGGATAGCCAAGCACCAAGACTGAATCGGTACGCCTTAATGTATCAGAATCACCTAAAGATAAAAAAGGAACACTACCTATGACAGAATTAATGTATGATACATCGTCAGGTTTTAAAGCCAACAAAGCAAAATCATACTCAGGACAAAACCCCACAACATCAACAAAAAAAGCCTTTTGGCCAAAAGCCGGTAATTGAATCCATACTGATTGAGCTTCATTAACAACATGCGCATTCGTGATAATAAATCCCTGAGCATCAATAAAAAAACCTGATGCTCGCGTCTCATATTGTTCGCGCGTAGCATAAGGTTCAAGCCAATCAAATGCGACAACCTGAGCAAATACTTGCACAACAGCCTGCTCAACAGAATCTTGTATATCACCGAAAGGTGCTGCTCCCACCAACTCTACTTTCATGATTTCCTCATATTTCAAGCATATCACTCTTTTTAAGTACCCTACTCGGAGATACAAGGCAAAGTCAAGGACTCACAATATACCCGATATTTAAAGCATCCGTACCAAAGCAATTTGAATAATTCCCCGTTTTTCTACATACTAACTTTATACGGAACACCATAAAGTGTCATTAAACCCGAATTTTAAAAAGAATTTTGTTATTAAGGATAAAAAACTATGGGAATAAAAGCAGGTCTCGTTGGTCTACCCAATGTCGGCAAATCAACACTTTTTAATGCATTAACAAAATCAAGCGTTCCTGCAGAAAACTATCCGTTCTGCACCATAGATCCACATGTCGCAATTACGGAAGTTCCGGATGCACGTCTTACCAAACTTGCTGAAATATATGGGTCAAAAAAAATTATTCCTGCGACGGTTACCTTTGTTGACATAGCCGGTCTTGTAAAAGGCGCCGCTTCAGGAGAAGGTCTTGGCAACCAATTTTTAAGCCATATCCGTGAAGTAGACCTGATTATTCACGTGCTTCGCTGTTTTGAAGATGAAAATGTAGTCCGCACTCAGGGTGCTATTGATCCCATAGCAGATTATGAAACTATTACCGCTGAACTTATGCTCAAAGATCTCGAATCGGTTGAAAAGCGTCTCCCTAAACTTGAAAAAATGATTAAAACCGAGCGTAACCCGGCAGAACTTAAGAACCTCAAGCTTGAATACGACCTCCTTTTAAAAATAAAAGACGCGTTAAACACAGGAAACGCCGCTCTTGTACAAGAACTTGTACGGGGCAGCTCTATTCCTGAACTGCTTGCACTACTTTCTGGCAAAAAGATCCTTATCGTAGCCAATATTTCAGAAACAGATATTGATAGTTATACAAAAAACCCCCATTATCAAAAGATCGTAGCAACCTTTGGGCAAGATATTGTTATTCCTATTTGCGTCAAAACCGAGTCAGAAATAGCTCAACTCACCCAAGACCAGGCCAAAGAAATGATGGAAATGCTTGGTATGACTCACCTCGGGCTTGATAGTATTATTCAAAAAAGCTATGAACATTTGGGTC
>CAZQNW010000057.1:1462-5128 GCA_964595035.1 uncultured Pseudomonadota bacterium | reverse complement strand
CCAATATGTTAAGTAAGAGCCAATTTAATAGAAGGCTGCTACGCATAGATAAAACTATTTGGCAAACAGTATTAGAAAAGCTGACATGAGAGGCTTGTGCAATACAAGCAGATCCATGTGCAGCCTATTCGAAAAAAGAACTCTAAGCGCAAAGGGTGTGGCTTATGGGGTAACCAGGCTATGTTTTTAGGGTCACAACTTAGGTTATTTTTATTATTTTCAATGGTTTTTGTACGTTTTAGCTAATTTATATTGACAAATTGTATTTAATTTTTGTTAGTATACAATTAAGAACTATAAACTTGCCTGTTTTTACATGTACCAAGAGGGAGTGGGGAATATGAAAAATATATAAAATGGTGGTTATAAAGAGTGATGTTGTAACGATATAGTCAATTTTTAAAAGTAAGGAAAAGTATGATGATTAATACAAAAAATTCAGTGTTTACATGTTTAATCTTAGGGCTTTTGGCAAGTAACATCTTACTTAATGCCATTATTGAAACCGACCCTAGCTTGAATGATCCCAATAAGTTCTTATCACATATGACAATCCTGCAAGGAATACTTGCCAGATCTGCTACAGGCATGATTACTCCAATACAGGCTAAGGTAATACCAAACAATAGCACAGTTCTTGTCATAGGAGATCTTCATGGCGATGCTAATTCTCTCCGTTATAATCTGGCACAAATGAGAGCGAAAGGATATTTTAAGGGCGGTTCTCTTGAGTTAACAAATGATTGTTATTTAGTATTTACAGGTGATTATACTGATCGTGGACTGGACGGAATTCAGGTATGGAATATCCTATGTGCACTAAAGCAAGCAAATCCTGAAAAAGTATTCATTTTGCGTGGAAATCATGAAGAGGTGTCGATGAATACCGCGTATGGCTTTGTAGCTGACATTAAAACCACAATTACAAATAAAGAATCAATTTCTACTATTTTGGATACTCTAAAGGCTACATACGATTTAATGCCTCAAGCTTTATTCCTCGGAGTTCGCAAACCTGATGATGGCAAAGTTGATTTCGTTATGTTTTGCCATGGCAGCATTGCTAGGGACTCGACTACCTCTATTAGACAGGTCTTACAAGATGCTCTCAAACATGACAACACCTTGATTACGAAGGATGCCGGTAATAGTACTCAATGTTTTATGTGGGGAGATCTAACTGCCGATACTAGCAAACAGGGTATGCCAGCACGTCAGGGATGCACATATGAAACGAGACGGTCTACATTCCAGTATTTTAATAACCTGGCTTACGAAGCAGCATATAACATTGCAGCCCTCATGCGCGGTCATCAGCATCAGCCTGGCGGCATCCTTAAGTTAAAGGCTTTGGCTGGATCTAAGGAAAGTCACTGGGACGTACTCAAGAATAATGAAATAATCCCATGTAAGGGCAATGTATTCATGTTTATGTCTTGCCCGGAAGGATTATGGTTCGCTGGTCTGAAAGAAGATTCCTTTGGGATTCTTAATTATAATACTCAGCATGCAACATGGATACTCAAGACAAATATTAATGAGCGAACTTCCGATACAATGAACCAATATAAGAAGAGTTTAAAAACAGCCCTTTTAACAAAATTACATTATCTATACAATATTCTAGGATTTAAGGACCTAGACGATTATGATACTGAGGTCAATGGAATTTATGGCGTCTATGCCAAATTACTACAGTATCTTTATAGAGATAAAATAGTAACAGATGAAGAACTTCTCCATAATAAAGTTGACTTCATACTATACCTACCAGAAGACTAAATACCTCGGAACATATTAATGAAGAGTCCCAATTTAACGAATGTATCTAAATTGGGACTCCTTAAAATTTTGACTTAAGAAGCAAGTATATCAGACTATTAAATATCGATACAGACTAAAGAATGCTTAAATGTCAGGCTGGCATACAAGGTTGCGAGGCAATTTTTTGAAACTTTTGATGATTTCTTCTTGCGATATGAAATTACGAGATATAGCGAGTTCTTCAAGATTTTCGAATTGACTTAATACAGCAAGAGCATCGCTTTGTAGGTCGTTTTGGGTTAATACAAGTATCTGTAAATTTTTTAACTTGACGAAAGCCGGATCTAGTTTTTGTATCCCGTTTAAGCATAGATACAACATTTTTAACGAATGCAAGGCACTTACTTGTGTGATAATTTTATCACCTAACCTATTACCATCTAAAATAAGTACTTCTAAATTGTGAAGTCGGGTTATGGCTTCTGGCATTTCTTCAAGTTCGTTAGCCCATAAATCCAGTCCTTTTAGCCGTGTGACAATAGGGTGTTGTGCGCATGTTTCTAAAAATTTTTGAAAGGCTGTCATATCATCGGCAAGAGAATTTAATGGTAGGCGTATATAAATGGGATTATAGCCTTCACGATGTATCATTCTATTAGTTACATGAATAACTTTTGAAAGAAATGATGCTACGGATTCTTTTCCCCTTTCACGTGAATTAATGGCATTAATAGATATCTTTAAGCCTAATACATTTACTCTGCGATCTAAGAGTTGACACGTACTTGCCAGTATGTTGACGGTTTTCCATAAATTTTTGCCACGACTCATTTCACGATCAGCTTCGGTTTTTTCCATAGTAGTTAAGTGTTCAGCAATTAAGAAAAGAACATTTTGAGGAAGCTGACATAATGCAGATTTTTCTTGAGGATCTTCGGGATTGGTGTATTTCATGGAAAATACTGAAGGCGTCATGACAAAGAAGATGCTGAGTAGAGCATTCTTTATATGTTTGGTAAGCATGGCTCAATGAAGAACTTTCAATGGTATATTGTTAACAAATTACATTACATGCTTATACTATCTTGCTTATTTTTTACGTTAAAGCATACATGGATATTGTCTTAAAGTCCAGCTTTATTATACCGGTTTTAAAAATGACGACTCTATTTTTTTAGTTCCAGATTTAAAGTTTGCGGTGATGTACAGTTTTCCGTTTTTCTTTAATTCGATGTCTTGAACTATGCCGACGCCAAACTGCGGATGAGTTACCGGTTGATTCTTTTTCCACGATGATGAATTTTGTTCGGAATTTTGTGTCGGTTGTATTGGTGCTGTGTACTGAATTGTTGTACCGTACGTTATGACGGGTTGTCGTGTAGTCTTGGTCTGTCCAAGCCAATCAGAAAAAATCATATCCAGTTGTTCTGTATAGATATATCCCAGGTCATGACGTGTAAATAATGATGAAGGAATCTCTCTTAAAAAGCGTGACGGCATATACTCTGCCATTTGTCCATACATATGACGATTGTGGGCATAACTAAGAACGAGACGTTCGCGTGCTCGTGTAATGCCGACATACAGCAAGCGTCGTTCTTCTTCAAGACCGTCAGGTTCAGCTGCAGAGCGCGAGCTTGGTAATAAATCTTCATTAAGTCCTACTATAGCGACATTGTCAAATTCAAGTCCTTTTGCTGCATGCAAAGTCATCAGTACAACAGCTTGGTTGTTTTCTTTTTTTGACTCCTGTATTTTTTCCTGAAGAAGGGCAACTTCGTCAAGAAATAATCCAACCGTGCTTATCTGTAAACTTTCAAAATGAATAATACCTTGCATTAATTCTTTAACGTTTTCTATTTTGGTTTCAGCTTCCTGCTCATCAAAGTTGTCTTTAAGATA
>CAZQNW010000057.1:0-1362 GCA_964595035.1 uncultured Pseudomonadota bacterium | reverse complement strand
AATTGAATGCCACCGATAATAGTATATGGAATTGAACGTTTTATTAATGCTTCTTCAATAGATCGTGATTGATAATGAGCTCGGTATAATACTGCAGCTGTTTCAAGCGTTTTATGTTTTGTAACTGTTTTTAAAAATGAAGAGACAGCATCCGCTTCTTGGTATTCGGAGTTACACGCAAGTACAAGAACGCGGTCTGTGCCTTCACGTGTTGACCATAAATTTTTAGGGTTACGTTGTTCATTGTGTATAATTACCTGATTGGCAGCTTCAAGAATAGGTTGCACTGAACGATAATTTTGTTCAATTTTAATGATACTTGTTCCCTTAAATTCCTTCTTGAAATTCAGGATATTAGAAACTGTTGCGCCACGCCATGAATAGATTGATTGGTCTTCATCGCCAACTACACAAATGGATTTTATAGCAAGCTCTTGCGAATCTTTACGCGTTAATAATTTAAGAAGTTCGTTTTGTACTAAGTTTGTATCCTGATATTCATCAACCAGGACATGTTCAATGGTTGCATGAACGTGTTCTAATAATGGCGCATTTTTTTTAAGAAGCTTTACTGTTTCAAGTAGCAGATCATCAAAATCATAACATTTGCTGGCGCGCTTTTCAGCTTCATAGGCTTTATAAATTTCATACATGAACTGATTATGTTGAAGTTCTGCGGTATTTTCAGGATTGATCGATTGATTTTTAATAAGAGATATCTGATAAGAAATTTGTTTAGGGGTAACTTTTTTTGAAAGACCATTTCTTTTAATGATACCCGTTATGATTTTTTGTTGATCATCTTCATCAAGAATCGAAAAGAATGGAATGGTCAAATGTTCTTGATGTGTTTTTAAAAAGCGTAAACAATATGAGTGAAATGTACCGATAAACGGCATTTCAGGAAGCTTGCCTAAGAAATTAGTTATACGATGTTGCATTTCTTGTGCTGCTTTATTGGTAAAAGTAAGTGCGATGATGCTCGAAGGAATTGCGCCTTCATTAAGTATGAGATTTGCAATACGGGCAGTAATAACACGTGTTTTACCTGAGCCTGCACCGGCTATGACAAGAATAGGTCCTGAATGTATCAGAACTGCTTGCTGTTGTTCAGGATTAAGTTGTGTCTTGATAAATTCTGTAAAGTCTTGTTTATGATTTTCCATAGCTTTATATGCAGGTTAAAGGAACATGTTTGTAAAATACTAGACTTATCATACCAGAAAAGAATGAAAAATTAATTAATGATGCTCATGAGAAGCGCGCATTTTTCTGAGAATTTTTCCTGGAATGCGCGTATAGATGTATGGAGTTAGCCGCCATTGTGTTTCTGTCCATTCTATTTGAGCAAAACTGTCTTCA
>CAZQNW010000056.1:0-5335 GCA_964595035.1 uncultured Pseudomonadota bacterium | reverse complement strand
TATTGAATATTTTTAGATGTTATCGGCAACCCTTTGCTCACAAGTTCCTCCAACGCCAAAGCGTTCGTAACGCTACGCGACCCACAGGTGCCGGGTTCACGTTGTTGTAATACACACAATTGCACAACAGGTATAGGCAAATTCCTCAGTGATGCAGGTACCTGAATAGAACCATCATTCAAAAAGAATGGACTCATTGGATTATAATAAAGGACACCTTGCAGATATGTGCTCGCACGCTGCGTTGCCCGTTCACGCGCCGCTTGTACTGCCGCATCAGGTTTACTCTTTGTATATGCGTGAGGCTTAACAGTTCTATATATATACTGTATGCCATCATGAGTATATACATCAAGCGCTATCGCACAATCAGTATCTAGATCATCCGGCATATACACATAGCAATCATTATTGATGTCATATGCTGTATGAGATAGCTCTGTATTAAGATCATTGAAATAAAATTCGCCGGCATAACTCACGTTAACACAACATAAAAAACTCAGTATAAGGTATACGCGTGACTTCATGTATGGCCTCCCATATAAAAATTGTAAAGATGTTTTTAATGTATTTTAAAAAGCTATGCATACTTAATACAATAGATCATTATCAAGATGAATAGGCAGATTGTACTATATTCAAACTACGATAAAGAACTTGGCAATATGTGAACCAAAGTATTTCATACGCAATAAATAACCGAACATTTGTTATATTAATATTGACAAATATAGCATTTTATAATAAAATTGCAGTATAAACATTCACAGTACATAAATAATATTATTATTTAATAGCATATATTTGTAATATTATAGCCTAAAACAATAAGGATTTTGTATGAAAAAAACAGTTTTAATGTTAGCATCTTTTTCTTTAATAGTATTATGCACTATGTATGGTGCTGCAGAAAAAATACCGTATCGTTCAACCTATAATCCAACACATGCTGCAAAAAATCTATTAAAAAGCGGCAAAATAATTTCTTCTAGCGAAACCCCTCAAGAAATGATGGAACGTGTCGTTACAGCGCTATTTTCAGTTGAATCAAAATTTAATACGGACAAAAGTGAAATTCAACGACTTTCGTGTGATTTCGGCAAAATGTTGGATGAAGGGTATTGCGTTATGAGTACCCCTATTTTAACTAACGCAGGTCGTTATTATGACAAACCTCTTTCTGCTTGTACCGTTCCTGTAGTCGATTTAAGAGCCGATATGGCAAAAATCAAAACAAATGTTGAGCGACTACACGAAGATGGAATGGGTACCGGCTTTAATCTTGATCAGTGCGAAAACCCGGTTTCAATTTTAAGAGCTCTGAATAAAATCGCTGTTGATGGAGCTAAGAGCGACAGAGAAGATCGACCTGTAGGCAATATTGCTGTTTTATCGATAAATCACCCTAAAATTGAAGAATTTATTGACGCAAAAATTCAGGTTAATACCAGTGGTGAAGAATGGAAATTTAATATTTCCGTCAATATAGATGATAAATTTATGAAGGCCTATTTTTCTAATGATATCTACCAATTAAGCAATGGAAAAATTGTCAGCGCTAAATACCTTTTGGAAAAAATAGCTCATAGTGCTTACATATGCGGAGACCCAGGTATTATTTTTTTAGATCGCATCAATCAAGGAAATCCGACTCCTGCAATAGGAACGTATCTTGCAGTAGCTCCATGTGGAGAAGTTGGCTTAGCTGCTGGAGAAAGTTGTCAATTTGGTTACATTAATGTATCAAAGTTTTTCATAAAAAAAGAAGGTCAACAGATAATCTTTGATTTTGATACTTTGAAAAAAACGACCCAATTACTCGTAAGAGCACTTGATAATGCCTTGGAAATAAGTATTGACTGTTATGCATTTGAAGAACAAAAAGAAATTATGCGTGCAAAGCGTAAAATTGGCATAGGAATCTGTGGACTTGCAGATCTTTTAGTATCTTGCGGCTTTTCTTACGCAGACCCTGAAGCAAGGACACTTGCTCAAGATATTGTTGCCTTTATTAATTACCATTCAAAAGTAGCATCGCATGAACTGGCAAAAACCAGAGGATCATTCGGGGCAATGTACTTGGAACATGGTTGTCGATATAATGAAATCCCCGGATATATAGAACAACAATCTGGAAGAATCGCCACTAAATCAGTCTCTCTTCAGATGTGGCAAGAACTAGCAAATACGATAAGAGAAACCAAACTTTTACGAAATGCCTCAACAATTGCCCTACCCCCAACAGGTAGAAGCGCTGTCCTTATTGATGCATCTTGGTCAATAGAACCACTATTTTCCTTAGTTACAACGAGTTCAGGTTCTCGTGAACTTAATACCACTCTAGAGAAAGTACTGAAGGATGCCGGCCTCATGAGCCCAGAACTTAGAGACAAAATATTATCTTGCGGCGGCATTGGAAATATACCTGAAATTCCAAAACACATTCGCGATGTTTTTAAAACCGCTTCAGAACTTTCTCCCGAAGAACATTTAGCTATGATTGAGTCTTTACAAGAAGTTATCGATGAATCTATTTCGAAAACCATTAATGTAGCTCATTCAGCTAGCGAACAAGATATTCTTGAAATTTTATGCCAAGCCTATCGCAAAGGCTTAAAAGGAATAACAATTTATAGAAACGGCAGTAGAACTATGCAACCGCATGAACTCAGTACATCTAAGTAACAGCTATACAAACCTAGCAATACGCTAAAGGATTAAACCTGAACTAAACAGTATTGCTAGGTTTTAACAAATTCAGACACGCCTCTGCAGCATTGAAATCTTTATATTCAATGAACATGTCAACAGCTTTTGCTACGGCTTCCCGCATAATATGCATAAAACATGGACCTATTTTTTTATCCACAGAATATGCAAAGATCTTTTTGGAGCAAATGACCGCAGCCACATTAGAAACCAAGAAGATACAAAACTTGCGGCACAAGGAACAATCCTGAGCACATGACTGACGATTAAGCCAAGCTAAAAAAATATTAGTTACAGGAACAGGAAGCGCTGATAGCGCGACATATTTTAAAATATATCCCACCTCACGCCTCAACAATGTATGGGTAGCGGCTGCAACAGCAAGGATAGCCAATATATCTTCTTCTGTTTTTATTGAAGGATTATTTATCCAGAGATCTTCATTAATTGAAATCCAAGAAACAAGGCCACACCTCACTGCAAACTTATCAATGGAATTTTTCATCTTAAATACCGGAATAGATTCGGCATCTTTTACACCAAAATATTCCAAAAACTCATGTACTTTATTTTGGGTCCATTGAGAAGCGAGTTCAGGCCCATACGATTCTGCTCGCATTGAATTGAACAATAAAAAACCCGACAGAAACGCTAAGATTGAAAAATTTTTAGTGATAGTCATGCAAAAGCTCACAAATTTAGGATTAACTTGCTAAAACAACAAATAAAACTATACCAATAAAATATATTTTAACAATTTTATTCATTTGCTACCTCTTTATGATGAATTCTTTTCTGAATAAACTTATATAATTTACTATTTAACAAAATGTATAAAATATAACTTAATAATATTGATTATTTTGATAATATGCTGCTACTATAAAACTGAAAGAAATCTATTAAGGGGGAAAAATCATGCATAAACTCTATATACTGGTAAACTGTGCTACCATTTTATTGACGCAAGGTTGTATGGCATGTCCAACCTGCGTTGGCCGAGTCACAAAACAATCCGCATCATTTTTTAGTGATGAATGCTATACGTCAAAAAAACAATCAACTGAAGAAAATAAACTACAAGACAACGCAACTGAAACCCATAAAGGAGAGATTCATGAAAACAATCAATAAAGCATTATGTCTAAGCTGTATGTTAACATGCAGTTTATTAGCTGAACTTGGCTGTATGGACAACAGTTATCATTTGGCAAATCTTCATGATCCTAAAAGAATGTACCTCGTGACCGGTGCGGATGGAGGCCCATGCTCCTGCCCATGTTCACGCTACTGTGCGAAATATAAATGCTCACTCAGACATGGCCAATGTCCTGTATGCAAACATTATCGTGTACCAAGACCATTAATAATTATTACCAAGCAAGACATCTCACACGAAGTACAACCTGTTTCAATAACAGACACCTATAAGCTTACTATATTCCGCAAAAAAATCGCAACGCAGATTGCACGCTAATTACATGTACTTCATGACAAAGGGCAACACTGAATCCGGATTGAGCGAAATAGAATCAATACCAAGATCAATGAGATACTCAGCTATATCCGGATAATCTGATGGAGCCTGGCCACATATGCCTACAGAACGATCATGAGCATGCGCACCGGCAATTGCCATTTTCATCATGCGCAGAACTGCGGGGTCACGCTCATCAAATTCAGCGGCCAAGAGAGCTGAATCACGATCAACACCCAAGGTAAGTTGTGTTAGATCATTAGAGCCTATAGAAAATCCATCAAAATAACGCGCGAACTCATCAATTAAAATTACATTAGAAGGAACTTCACACATCATAATGCATTTAAGATCATCATCGCTTCGCTTAATACCATGTTCACAGAGCGCTTGAATAACAGAACACGCTTCCTTGGTTGTGCGCACAAAAGGAACCATAACTTTTATATTTTTAAGCCCCATAGTACAACGTGCCATTGCAAGTGCCGCGCATTCTAAAGCAAACCCTTCTTTGTACATCTCATGGTTATAACGGCATGCACCGCGAAATCCGATCATAGGATTTTCTTCTCGCGGTTCAAAATACTGACCGCCGATCAAATTACGATATTCATTGCTCTTAAAATCAGATAAGCGCACAATAACCGGACGCGGATAAAATGCAGCTGCGATCATACCAATGCCACGAGCCAGAACTTCAATAAAAAATTGTTTTTTATCCGCATATGCTGCTGTCAACGTATTAATCTCATCGATAACTTTTTGATCAGTAATGCGTTCCGGATGAATGAGCGCCATCGGATGAATTTTTATACTATTGGTTATAATAAATTCCATACGAGCAAGCCCAACTCCGGATACAGGCAACATACTCGTCTTCCAGGAACTATCCGGATCGGCAATGTTAACCATGATATCAACAGGTAGATTAGGTTTTGTATTAAGAGCAATCTTACTTTGCGTATATGGGACCACTCCGTCATATACGTAGCCTACTTCTCCGCGACTACAGTCAAGTGTAATAGTCTGTCCCGATTCAATAATTTCCGTTGCAGTATGAGTGCCGACGATAGCTTGAATTCCAAGTTCACGACTCACAATTGCAGCATGACATGTACGGCCACCTTTGTTGGTTATAATTCCTGA
>CAZQNW010000055.1:0-5421 GCA_964595035.1 uncultured Pseudomonadota bacterium | reverse complement strand
TAACTTGCTGTTCGATTATTTCAAGATATTTCTATTTATCGAATTCGCGTTATGTTAGATTCAATGATGTATTAAAATAGAGTCGATTAAAGTATCTATATTGGTATACTATACTTACATATACAAATGCATGTTGATAATATCCGTTACATTCAGAGGTTTCTATGGCTAAAAAATCATTATCTCAAGGTGAACTAATTTTTGGTATCCATCCCATTATAGAACTTCTGAAAGCAAAAAAAAGAAAACTTATTACGATATACACAACTAAACCTGAACCAAAATCATGGTCATCGATTACACGTTTATTGCCCCAAAGGCCTGTCATTCCCATTCAATATGTTTCCAGGGAAGTGTTGCATAAGTTAGCAGGGACAACTGACCATCAGGGGATTGTTGCCTATGCTCAACCTTTTATGGTGCGTAAGAAATTTTTTGACGCGCAAAAACAACCATTGCTGATTATGCTTGACGGTATCCAAGATGTGCATAACCTTGGAGCTATTTTAAGATCTGCGTATTGCACGGGATTTGATGGCGTTATTATTTGCCAAAAACAAGCGGCTCCAATTACGGCAACTGTATTAAAGTCTTCGGCAGGTTTAGCTGAACATATGGATATTTATATTGCTCCATCTCCGCAAGCAGCAGTGCAGGAGTTGAAAAAAGCTGGTTATACCTTATATATGACATTCTTTGATGGCATTGATGCGACAACATGTGATTATAAAGCACCTCTGTGTATTGTTATCGGTAGTGAAGGATTTGGTATTTCCAAAGAGATAAGCAACGCGGGTATTCATATAACACTGCCACAAAAGACTAAAGATATTTCGTACAACGCATCTGTTGCGGCAGGTATTACACTCTTTCTTGTTGCGCATCGTGTAGGCATGTTCGCGCGCTAAATTTATATTCAGTAAAAATATTTTAAAAGGACCATTTCTATATTTGTACCTTAAATAAAGAGTTTTTTTATTTTTTAAATAATAATATTGCACAACAGAAAAAATTTTTTATATTATTAAATCAGGATAAGTTATAATTGAAATAATTTTAATGATAAACCTTAAAGAAAAGGGGGTGGGGAATGTGAAAGAATAACTGTTTTGAGAATTGTGTATTTGTTTAAATTTCTATAAAAAAAAGGATGTACTATGAAATTTCAAGTACTCGCGTTAAGTAGTTTAATGTTAGGAGCTTCATTCTGTCTCATGGCAAAACAAGGGACCCCAGTTGTAGCGGATGATGGAAATGAATGTGTGTGTGAATGTCTTCCAATGCCTTGTCCAATGCTTGAAAAAGTATCGTCACAATGCAGTGTAGAAGAAAAATTACCTGCACATTGTTTTAAAGTAGAGAAGGTCCAAAAGACAACGGATCTTTATAAAATAGCTCCTCATAGCCGTCGTTGTTGTACAATAACCGATGAAAATGGTACGCGTCCATGTGGTTGCGAAAAGGTAAAATGTTCTCCATGTAAACCAAGATGTCCTCGCCCTGCATGCCGTCCATGTGAACCAAAATGCTGCAAACCACGCTGCGAAAAGAAGTGCTGCCCGGTAAGACGTGAAAGAAAATGCCGCAGACCACGTTGTGAAAAGCGCAGCGAAGTAAAAGCTGAAGTCGATGAGGCCAAGTAAATACTGAACACGTAGTAAGGCAATAACTATGAGCCATAGATGTATCGTACATCTATGGCTCAATTTTTATCTACTCAAATGTTTTAAGTTCGTTTTTGCGGACGCTTAGTATGCAACAAAACAATACATGTTTCTACTCTGTCAAAGAAATATCTATAGCAAAGATATCACTAACTACCCTATTATTTCTTATTTTTATATGTTCGGTATTAGCAGCGCTGATCAGGTATTTTAATAACGGCAAGGATATTTGGAAGAACTATTAAAATCACATGCAACTATAATTCCTGGTTATACATTCCTGCAATAAGATTGAAGCGTAGCCTAAATCGTTTATGGAGATTGGGGTATTTGGCAGTGATAATTTTAACTAAAAAGTTCACGAAGTTACAGTTTGTAATAAACAGAAAAACATCTATAATAAAGGCTTTTTTGATATAATTTATATTAAAAAAGCATTAAAACATTGAAAATGTAATAAAAAATATAGTATTATTAAATCAGGATAAATCTATTAATATTTACAAATAGAAAAAAAGAAGGGAGGCGCGTATAGTGTGATTAACATAAAAGATTCTCAAGTGATATTGCATGAAATTACAAAGATTTATGCAGATAGGAGAATCTGGCGATTGGTGTTCAAGGTCTACCATAGTGATCTTGGTTGAAGTAGTGTGTTAGTTTTTATAAAAAAGGATGTATTATGAAATTCCAAACTTTATTAATTGCCGGGTTGTTATTAATTCCATGTTTTGCTGCCCGTGCGGAAGCTGAAGTTGTTGTTAATGAACCGGCAGCAACAGAAGGCTGTGAATGTCTCGTTATGCCGGCTCCAATGCTTGAAAAGGTATCGTCACAATGCAGCGTAGAGGAAAAATCTCCAGCGCATTGCTTTAAGGTAGAGAAGATCCAAAAAACAACGGATCTTTATAGAATAGCTCCACATACTCGTCGTTGTTGCACAATAACCGACGAAAATGGTACACGTCCATGCGGTTGTGGTGAAAGTCTTTGCTGCCCAACCAAAAAATGTGAACCAAAATGTTGCCCACGTCCAAGATGTTGCCCACGTCCAAGGTGCTGCAGATAAGACTGTAGGTCTATAAACAAAAAAGCTGCTGATGTAGAGATATATCAGCAGCTTTTTTTGTTCGTTTATTTCCGTATCATATAGATTTTGTTATTCTTTTTGCAAAATTATTGACCGTGCCCTATGCATATGTGTAAAAATTAGTACAGGGAAATCAACAATGTAGCGCTCGATAAAAAAGGGGAAAAGGGGATGCGCGATGAAGATAGCTCGCGGGCATATTTTTGTGGTCAGTACGTTGATACTGGCTTTTTTGTGCTTGGCTATACGTGAAGCTGAAAAACGTTTATCTGTTCCTGAAAAATATGTATGTATGTTTGACACACGGCTATCTTCTGAAACCAAAAAACAAATACGTCTATTTGTTGAACATACTGATAAATCGTTATTGTATGTTATGAGCCGGTTTGATGTAACTATGCAACAACAGTTTCCTTTTATTAGGTCGCTACAAACTAGGATTGTACCTCCGGCAACAATGAAAATTATCTGTACGGCATATGATCCATGCTACGATATTAACAGCACGAATCTTATTGCCATTGCACATGGGCAAGCAATCTTGTGCCCGGCACATGCCTATAAAAAAGAGATTTGCGATAATCTTCCGCACATAACGGTTGATGATCAGGCTTTAAATGGTTATAAAGCTCAAGAGTTATATACTATGCTCTCTCAACTGCCTCAAGATATATATGCTTTGTATCATGTGCATATAACTGCGCATAATACTATTATGTTGCTTGACGCAAAACAGCCGAATTTAACATTAGTTACACGATCCGGATGCGATATGACTCTTTTGGAAAAGTGTGGTACGTATGTGCGGGAATTACTTGAAAGCCGCAAAGCTTTTAGTGGCAAATCCGCGGCGCGTTACACAGCAGATCTTAGATTCGAAAAACATATAATTTTGAGTAAAAATTTAAAGGAGGAGTAAACCCGTGGCGCATGTTTTTTCTGATCGCATGATCGTCGCGATAGATGTGGGAACAACAAAAATCTGTGTACTTGTAGCACAAAAATTGTGCGACGATCAAATGACCATTGTAGGGATAGGCAAAGCTCCATCCGAAGGTCTAAAAAAAGGTGTTGTCGTCAATATTGGACAAACGGTTAAGTCGATTAAATCTGCTGTCAAAGAAGCTGAACTTATGTCGGGAATGAGTATAACGTCAGCTTATATCGGTATTTCCGGCAGTCATATTCATTCTATCAATAGCCAAGGAGCCGTTCCCATTAAGCGCGGTATTGTACGTGCGCAAGATATAAGCAATGTTATATCTGCAGCACAAGCAATACCAATTCCGGAAGGGCAACATATTCTTCATGTGTTGCCGCAATATTTTGTTGTTGATAATCAGGAACGTGTTAACGATCCTATCGGTATGCATGGTGTGCGCCTTGAAGTTATGACGCATATTATAACGGGTGCGACAGCCTTGGTTGCGGATCTTGTCAGTTGTTGTGAGCAGGCCGGTGTTGATGTGCGCGATGTCATATTGGAACCTATCGCGTCTGCTGCCGCAGTTTTAACACCTGATGAGCAGGAGCTTGGAGTTGGAATACTGGATATTGGTGGTGGTACATCAGATTTTGCCGTCTATCAACATGGGACCATTAGACATACCAAAGTTGTACCGATAGCAGGCACGCAATTTACACGTGATATTGCTATTGGGGTGCGTACACCATTAGATGATGCCGAGCGTATAAAACGTGAGTATGGCGCGGCAGATCTTTCATGTATAGAAAAAGATATCATGATTGACGTGGCCTCTATTCAGGGTCCTGAACGGCAAAAGATACAGCAAGAATATGTCGTCTCTATTCTTAACGCGCGTGCGCAGGAATTATTGGAATTTATTAAACATGATATGGATACTTTTGATATCGCACCCTCTATGGCAGCCGGTATTGTACTTACAGGAGGCGGTGCTTTGTTACGTGGCCTTGATACGTTAGCGCACAATATGTTTCATATGCCGGTGCGCGTTGGAATGCCGAAAATCAGTTTTGATATGCCTGTAACGCTCAAAAGTCCTATCTATGCTACAGGATACGGTCTTTTATTGTCTGCGCTCACCAAAGGAACGTCACGTGCAGATTCATCACACGAACCTTTTGTAAAGCGTATGCTTTCTTCTATGAAGTCATGGGTTTCTGATTTCTTTTGAATGTATTGATTTGCCTGACAGACAATCAGTATGATGACAACAATGGGTGACAGGGAATCTTTAATTTAAAAGGAGAGATCTATGATAGATTTTGTCTGCGAGGAGCAAGCAACTGTTATGCCCTCAATTAAAGTTATTGGTGTTGGTGGCGCCGGAGGTAACACTATCAACAGCTTAGTCGAATCAGGTTGCCATAATATTCACTGTATAGCGGCGAATACCGATTCACAATCGCTCGAACAATCACGAGCCCATGAAACTATTCAACTTGGTGTCAAAGCAACAAAAGGACTTGGCGCGGGAGCTAATCCTGATATTGGCAAACATGCAGCAGAAGAAGATCTTGATAAAATCATGACCTCTGTAGGTTCAGCTGACATAGTATTTCTTACTGCCGGCATGGGCGGCGGAACAGGCTCCGGAGCGTTACCTGTTATTGCCCACGCTCTTAAAGAAGAAGATATTTTGACGATTGCGATTGTCACAACACCGTTTGCGTTTGAAGGCAAAC
>CAZQNW010000054.1:0-5888 GCA_964595035.1 uncultured Pseudomonadota bacterium | reverse complement strand
CTTACAAAAGCAAAAGAAGCCCTTATAAAGTTTAGAAGAGCTTGCGAATTATTTGGTATTTAATTAGATAATGAACGGACAAATAACAAATTTATTTGTCCGTTCATTATTTTTTATAAAACTATCTCTACTTTTGAATTTGTGCTTTAATCGCTGCAAATGCTTTTGATAATTGGTCTGGTGTAAGGTAATTTAGAATATTAGTTTTCTCAACAAATTCTTTGATTGCCGGACCATTGTTATTAATAAATATACCCAACTGTTTTATTGTCTCATCTTTTATTTTGTTAAATTCTGGGGATGCAATTTCAGTGTTAATTATTTCATGTAATTTTTGTTTAAATTCTTCGGAATTATTTACATCAAGTTTCTCCAGCATACCTTTTAAATTACCAACTAATTGAGCAATTGGAGCAAAAATTACAGGTAGTTTTTCTCTGTTGGTATTAATAAGGTTAAATGCTTTATTCGCAACTTCTTTAATAGCTACATCTATAGATGAACCCTGAACAACATTATTCAATGTAGTAAATAACATTAATGCACCTTCAGGCTCTTGAACAAAACCATTTGCAACAGAATAAACCTTATTCAACATATTGATAGTTTCTGGGATATATTGTGCAATCCTTTGAACTGTTTCAGAAGTGATATCAATATGTCCGGTTCTGATAACCTCAATATTAATACCTAAAATTCTATCCGGTAATGTATACGTGGCTTCTTTAACTGCCTCTTTAATCCCTTCTTGCGTTACACCTTTTTGCTTTCCTAGCTCATAAACCTTTGCACCAAACTCTTTTGCCTTATTTATTAATTCTCCGACGTTTATATTTTGCATAGCAGATAAAGACGAACTCAATGCAAGAACTGCAACTAACGATAACTTAATATTTTTAACCATCGTACTACCCTTTTTTTAATCACGTAAATCACATAAACACCTTACTCAATATTTTTACTTTTATTACTTTGATTATTCCCCTCCTAAAACTAAAATATAAAAACTTTGCTTACCATAAAGCATCCGTAAAAGTCACTTTATTATCAAAAGATGGCAACACCGTAACATGACGCCTCCCACCTTTTGCAGGAGTAAAGGTCTGATCAAGCATCAATTGGAAACCTTTACCATCATTAATATCCACATAAATTTTATAACGCGATTTTAAATTAACCTCGCCAAGATTAGCTGTCTTAGTCTCGCCTGGAGCCAATGGCCCAATAGTATTTTGGGTCCCCCAATGCTTTATACTTCCCAATGGCAAAGGACCAATCCAATGATATTCGAACTTAATCGGATACGGAAGCTGATTTGTCACTCTCATTTTGGCATGGCTAAAACACACAACTAAGGCTAAAGCTATTGGCAAAACATATGCAAATCTCATCGCTTACTCCTTTTTTACAATTATTACCAATTGATTCATTATATCATTAGTTTATAACATTAATTCTCAGATAGTCAATAATTTTTCATTGATTTAAACTATTTAGACTTACAACTAAGCTATAAATATTGATTTTTATACCAATAAATATACATTACATTAGTAGTAATTTTTAAATATCAGAAAAGCTTATGCACTACAAAAATATACTGTTCTTTTCTTCTATATTGCTTATAGTTACTTCGAATTCAGTATCTTCTATGACAATCTTTCAAGCGGCTCAAAAAGGGGACCTTACACAGATGTGTGCATTGCTCGCTCAAAACATTTATATAAATCAAGTCAACATACACGGACAATCACCCTTGCATATAGCGACAAAAAATGGACACTGTAAACTTGTTGAGTATTTATTACAACATGGTGCAAACATCAATTTGAAAGATTTTTATGGAAGAACACCTCTCCATTATGCTGTTCTCTATAACCAAGTTCATATTACACAACAACTTCTCAAGCACAGATCAAATCCTGATGAACAAGATGATTGTGGCTTTGGCTCACTCCATTTAGCTTTAGTTCTCCCTCAAAGAAAACTTTCGACAACGATAAAGTCAACATTGGAAAACCAAAAATATGCTATAATTAAACTATTATTAGAACATAAAGCAATGGTAAATATGCCCATACAAACAAGCACCAAACCACATTGTCTTTATCTAGGCCAAGCACCAACACAATACCATTTTTATACCCCACTTATGTATGCTCTTAAACAGGAACAGATCATACATTATGCATCATTAATAAGATTGCTTATAGCATATGGTGCAAGCAAGGAAATTAAATCTTCTGATGGAACTACAGCGCTAGGATTAGTTACACGAACAAGACACTTTCCTATCTGGTACATGATGCAATACCCACTTCATGAGGCCGCTACTGCCAACGATAGCTATTGCGTAGAGCGTCTTTTACAAAGTTATACTCCACAATCTCTTGATATTTTTGGCAGACAAGCTTCTATTCTTGCTCCACAAGAATCAACGGTTGACGAAATGATGCGCTCATACAATCAAAGAAAATTGACAAACTAAAGAAAGCACCTGAAACTTAATCTATTAATAACCATTCAAAGCAAAGGTATCAATATGATTAAGTTAAATCGTACAACTGTTTTATGGACACTCTTTATTGCATCAAGCATCCTTGCAACCTTTTTTTCCATACGCTATTTTTCTCAGGCTTTTCCACTGGTTAACGTACATATAAGTATGTCTCGCTCAAGTGCACTCAATACTGCGGCGGCATTAGCCAAACAGTACAATTTAGGCCCTTCATCCTATAAACAAGCTGCATTATTCTCAACCGATCGTGATGTACAAACATATGTCGAGTTAAATGCCGGCGGAGCAGAGGCTTATAGTTCAATGGTTACGGGAACATTATACAGCCCTTACACATGGCAAGTTAGACATTTCAAACCATTAGAAACCAATGAACTTACGCTTAGCTTTAAACCTGATGGAACTTTCTATGGATTTGTAGAAACCATTGCTGAAAAAACTCCCGGCGCAGCACTATCAGAAGAGCAAGCAGAACTGGTTGCTCAACAACAAGCAGAAGCAATATGCCAACTCCATATTTCTGATTACAAACGTGTTGAACATTCAAAAGAAGTACGTCCTAATGGCAGAATCGACCACACTTTTGTATACGAACGCCCAAACATCTGTATCGGAAAAGCAACATATAGATTACGGCTCATAGTTAGCGGCGATAAACTTACTGGGTTAACTCATTTCGTAAAGGTTCCAGAGGAATTTTATAACCAATATAAAGAGATGCGTTCAGCCAATAATACACTCGCTCAAGCAGCTCAAATTGCCATGTTGGTTATATATATACTTTGCATAGGTATCGTAGGATTAATGTATTTGATTCGTAGAAAATATGTGCTATGGAAAGCACCACTGTTTTGTGGATTAATAATAGCTTTACTTAATGCCGGAGCACACCTAAGTCAGTTTCCGTTATTTTGGTTTGGTTATCAAACAACATCACCCACAGGAACATTTATATTTAGTAGCTTACTTCAAATTTTTATAAACTTTATGTTTATGTGGGCTCTTTATACATTTGTCTTTATGGTTGCAGAAAGCCTTACGCGTATTGCACTCCCTTCGATCGGCCAATTTTGGAAAACATGGACTCGCTCATCAGGCTCTTCATGGACTACGCTCGGCAACACACTCGCTGCGTATCTAATTGTTCCCCTTGCTTTTGCTGACATAATACTTTTTTATCGAATCACAACAAAGTATTTTGGATGGTGGACCCCATCAGAGCAGCTAACAGATCCCAATATACTTGCAAGTTATCTACCATGGCTCAATGCTGTTGCACCTTCTGTATCAGCTGGTTTTTTAGAAGAATGTTTATTCAGAGCATTTCCGTTAGCTGCAGCATTGTTATTAGGTCGCAGATACGGCAAAAAAAATTGGTGGCTTGCAGGCGCCTTTATTCTTCAAATATGTATTTTTGGTGCAGCTCACGCAAACTATCCTGCACAACCGGCATATGCTCGCTTAGTAGAATTAATCCTATTTTCAGCACTTATGGGAATCATTTACCTCAAGCGAGGTCTTCTTGTTGGCATTATAACACATACAATCTATGATCTCGTTTGGTTTGCTCTTCCAATTTTTATTTCATGTTCATCATATGCATGGATACAAAAAATCATTGTAATTATTTTGGGCCTCTTGCCCCTCATTATAATTTTATTACGCCGCATACAATATGGACGTTGGCACAACCTTGATCTACAGGAATGTAATTGTACACAACTAGCTTCGGTATCAGAACCATCTACACAAGAACAACAAGACGTTCATGCAGAAGCAGAGGAACACACATCAATTAAAAGGATTCATACTAAGATACTAGGAATAGCCACTATCATCGCATTAATTGTATGGGTAACCTTGACACAGTTTAATCCGGACGCAGAAACACTCGTTCGCTCTAAAAAAGATGCGGAAAACATAAGCAAAGTCATTCTTGAACAGCACGGCTTTGAAATTGGTAAGGACTGGACTGCTCTGCCTCAAGCTGTTCATTACAACAGCCCAACAACACATCATCAACTGCCTGAAACAAATACTCTCAACCAACATACATTTATTTGGCAAGAATGCGGAAAAAGTATGTACAAGCAACTCCTGGGGACATACCTTGAGCAACCTCATTGGGATATCCGCTATGTACGCTTTAATGGATCTGTTCAAGAACGTTCAGAAGAATATTTTATTTCTATCGATAACAAACATACATCCCGTATAAAACATATACTGCCCGAAGACAGACCGGGGCAAGAATTAGCTGAGCAAGAAGCACGTATCATTGCTCACAAAACCCTGCTTAATATCTATGGCATTAATGCAGAGAACTGCACAGAAATCTCTGCGGTCTCATCCAAAAAGCCTCATCGTTTGGATTGGCAATTTATTTTTGCAGAAAAAAATCAACCCCATGTAAAAGAGGGGCAAACGCGTATAGCAATCAGTATAGCGGGCAATGAGTTATCAGGTTATTGTAGATATATTCATGTACCGGAAGAATGGGTACGCACACAGACAAGGCTCGCTACTCGCAATAGTTTAATAAATATCGTATCTACAATGATACTTTTTGCCATGTTCATTATGCTAGGCATAAGCATATTCCGCAAAAAGAAACAACCGGCATCTGTACCATATTGGACTGCTTTTACACTTATATTAGGCCTGTTTTTTTTACAAAATCTCAATTATATTCCCTTTTTGATTGCATCGCTTGTAAACGCACAAGAACCTTATTGGCAACAAGTTTTCAGACTTTCTGGCGGGCTTTTTATCAGCACTATAATCATGGCTTTACTCTATCCACTATGTATATCTTTTGTCAGCATTAAGTCACAACATAGTTATAAATCAAAAAACATTTTTTATGGTATTGCATTAGGCATATGTTGGGCAGGATTATTTGCGCTACTTAACTATTGTGCACCATCCATGACACCGGTTATTGGCAACGTGCATTCCCTAAATTACTACAGTCCATGTTTAGCAATTATTCTGGAAAGAATCGGACAATTTCTTACCTATACGCTTGCGGCTTTGTTCTCTATACAAGGCTTAAATACATTGAGTAAGTCACGATATAGCAATATATTACAAATAAGTCTCATTATACTTATTAGTTTCTTATTCTTAGCGAGTCAACCGATTATAACAATTCCACACATGCTCATTTCAAGCTGCCTTCTCAGTATATGTTTAGCTGCAGCGTATTACATGGTCCTTCGTCATGTACCAACAATTACACCATGGATTACAGCGACACTCATTGCCTTATCAATGCTGCAGCATGGAATACTTCTAATGACCCCTGCCGCATTACTATGCAATAGTATAGGCATTATCATTGTGTATATAGCAGCATGGTTCTGGTACA
>CAZQNW010000053.1:0-6093 GCA_964595035.1 uncultured Pseudomonadota bacterium | reverse complement strand
AATATATGTCTAAAAAATATGAGTATGTGCACACAAAAAATGGGCTTACTATGAGTGATCAGTTAATTTTGGCGTCTTCATTGGGTCTTCGTACCATGTATTCGTTGATATATTTGAAGAATGACCCCCTGTATAATAGTCAAAAGCTTAATAAATATCCATTTACCATTATCGGTACGACCAAGTTAGGATTAGTTAATCTCTATCAAGAATCTCAGGTGATTGAGGAGATGGTGCATACGATTGCTGCGTCAAAGAATATTGTCGCCCATTTTATGTGTTTTCTCGAAGGTAAGAAAACCAATGTAGGACATAGTGTGTGTATTTCTCTTGTTAAACGCGCAGGATATCGACCATGTATCGTGTATATGGATTCAAATAATGGAGCAATAGCTGAACAGAGTTTGGTCTCCGCTTATATTTCCTATCTTTATTGGCAGTGTTTAGCTTAAATTTTGTGGATATAATGCCATCGAGCGTGAAACGAGTGCGTTGCTTATTGGGTCAAATTCATAGCTGAATGTACATGGTATCCTTGCTTTTGTGGTATAAAGATAAGCATGCCCATCGAACTCTATGTGAATAACTGCCCGTGTGTCGTTGTGGTGCTGTGTGCCAGCTAATAAGCGCTGAAATTCATCCATATTTTCAGGAATGAGCATGCATTCGCGTAATGTCCTGATATTGCGAAGAAGAAGATATTCATGCCCTAATCTTGTAATATATTGATCGACGAGCGGGCTAAAACGATATTTTTGGATAGCAAGAGGGTCCTTTTTAAGCAACTTTTTACTGAACTTTGTCGCAAAGCCGAGTGATACTCCTGGAGCGTAACTGTCACATAATGGTGTTTCCGGATAGGTATGTACCATTCTGCCTGTTTGACTTAGATCTAAGTCAATAGCCATAGCGTTTTCAGGATCACAAATGCGTACCAAATGCTCATGTCGTATAATATACCCGCTTTCAATTGAATACGTTGATTTGAGAACATCCATACGAAGTGGCACAGGGTGTACAGGCATAGTTTGTTCGCATGAGTCTGCTACCTCTGAAGAAGCAGCAGATGAAGAAGGTGTTGCCGTATCTTGTAGAAGGTCAATCTCTACGCGATTGGATACGTGTTCTAGGGATCTTAGGTCCATTCCGTCGCATTCTTGTTTTTTAAAGAGTAATTTTTGCCGTGTTGATTGCTGCAAAAGTGCGTCCGAGAGTATATCTATATAGTATTGATAGTGTGCATGGAATTTTTTTATTTTTCTTGCATGTAAAACTTCTTTGTGTAATGTATGTATTATTTCTCTATAGATGGAGTCGAGTGTTAATAGGTTTTGTATATCAAAGTATGTGTCAAGTTCCTGTAGAATATTTTTTTCTATGAAGCCTAAACGTTCAAGCATAATATGATCTTCAACATATTCTGACCTATTTAGTATTCCTAGAGCAATTATTGCTTTATTACGTGCCCGTCTTATAAAATCATATTTTTCCATCTTGCCCATTAATTTTTGAGGGAGTGAAGGGGCGGCATTGAGAAGGCAGCAGACAATTATTATCTTAAAATGATTTTGTATGGTTGATGTAGGGACTGAGATTGTTTGAACTTTTTCCATTGCTCGCTGGAATGCCGGGTTTTTTTGCAATTCGGCTAAGGGTTTAGTGTAGGTTGTATAAGCAGCCAAGAATACTTTGTGTTGAAGTAGGAGGAGTGTGCCTGTTTTTTGTAATTGTTCTATGTACTCATCGATAGTCGCATTGCTGTCGAGTCCTATAGCTGTTCTATCAATTGTACAGGGCAGATAATCAACGATGCAGGACTTTTTATCTTGAGCGGCATTAATATGTAAAACAAGTGCACAGGTCAGTAACGCTAAACAACTTTTTCTCATAATTCCTCCTGAGTAAAGGTTAACATTCAGGCTGGATATTGCAAGAAAATATTAAATTACATATATCCTGTATATTACTATATATCGTGCATTATATTTTTATTTGGATTTACGCGGAACGAATCCATAGTATTGAGTGTAGCTATAAATTCCCGTAGGTGTGGTGCATATTGTGGATGCTCAAGCCCAAGGGCTATCATTGCTTTGAGCCATCCAATAGGTGTTCCGATATCGTATCGAGTTCCTTGTATTTTGTAAGCAAATAATTTTTCATTGTTTTTTATCATGGAACTTATCGCGTCTGTTAATTGAAGCTCGTCAACCGCATAAGGACCCAATTCTGACAGAGATTTGAATATTTTACCCGAAAGAACATAGCGGCCAACAATAGCTAAATTTGATGGCGCCTGGTTTTGTTTTGGCTTTTCAACAAGATGACTAACTTGATATAAACGTGGAGTGATTTGTTTCTTGATGCCGATGACACCATAAGAAGATAGGCATTCTGCGGGGACTTCTTGAACGGCTATGACACTTGCTTTTTCTTGTTGTGCAATCTCAATGAGCTGCGCGAGTGCTGGAGTAATGCCCATGATTATGTCGTCAGGAAGCATTATGCCGACGTATTCTTTAGGGTCGACCATGTGTTTAGCCATAAGTATCGCGTGACCTAACCCCAAAGGTTCCGGTTGGCGAATATAGCTTAATGTTGTTTCTCGGACTATTTTATTAAGCTCGGAAAGAAGTTCTTGCTTATTGCGTTCTTTTAGAATCATTTCGATTTCAGGGGCGCTGTCAAAGTAGGTCATAAGAGCATCGCGGTCCCGGTTGGTTATGAAGATAATATTTTTGATGTTCGAACGTATGCTTTCTTCGACAATATATTGCATTGCCGGTTTATGCAAAAGTGGAAGCATTTCTTTAGGTAATGTTTTTGTTAACGGGAAAAAGCGTGTTCCTAATCCTGCGGCAGGGACAATTGTTTTTGTGATGTTCATTACTCTTAATCTCCTTCGCTTATGATCAGAATTGTTCAAGAAATGCCAATTTATTCCCATGGAATAATCGAATATCGTTGACCCCATATTTAATCATTGCTAGTCGCTCAAGCCCAAATCCAAATGCAAATCCTGAATAAATTTCGGGATCGATTCCTCCTGATTTTAATACGTGAGGATGAATGAGCCCTGCTCCCATGAGTTCAATAAATCCGCTTTTTTTACATATGGAGCAACCTTTTTTACAGAATGGACATGAAAAATCAATTTCCAAGCCAGGCTCCGTGAAAGGGAAATAACTTGGACGTACACGAATAGACAAATCTTTGATGTCAAAAAGAGCTGCTAGGAATGTTTTAGATGTTGCTATTAAATTGGCTATTGATACATTTTTGTCGATAAAAAGACCTTCTACTTGAGAGAACATAAAATCATGTGTTGCATCTGTTGCTTCATGACGGTATGTACGGCCTGGTGCAATTACTGCTAAAGGAACACCTCTCTCTTCCATTGCGCGAACCTGTACAGGTGACGTATGGGTTCGAAGCAATAGTGATGGGTCATTTTGAATCCAAATAGTGTCGTACATATCCCGTGCCGGATGGGTTGCAGGAATATTGAGCGCGTCAAAGTTGTAGTGCTCAGTTTCTATTTCAGGACCATCCACAACGGCGTATCCCATTGAAGTGAATATATCTTCGATATGACGTAGTATATGTGTATAAATATGTAAACTTCCTGGGGTTTTTTCCAGGTAATAAGCTGTAACGTCAAAATGTTGTCTGCGGTTAGCCTCTTGGCAAAGCTTTTTTTGTGCTAGAGCTTCCGCTTTTTCTTTCAAAAAACCGTCTGCCCATAGTTTTAACTCATTGATTAATGGACCAAATTGGCGCTTTTCTTCAAGAGAAAGATTTTTAAGATGTTCCATGAGACTTGCGATCTTGCCGTTACGTCCTAAATAGGTTATGCGTATACATTCCAAGGCATCATCGGATGAAGCTTTGTCCAGCGCGGTCTCTATCTCTTTTTTTATGGTTTGAATTTGATCTTTGAGTGAGTTCATATTTTTTAAAATGTTGAAATTCTATTATCTTAACGATGCGTATATTAAGCATACTATCAAAGAGAAAAATTATTGGCAATCCTCTTAGCGTAATTGCGGCATCATTTGTAAATTTTATACTTGAAATATTAATTTAAACAAACTATTCTTAATATATATTTTGCGATAAATTTTAATTTGCTCATATTTTTAAAAAATGTATAATAAGACATATCTTATTTCAGGTTCTCGAATCCTATGTATACATGTATAAAATGTGCATAGGTTAGGTTATCTGGTGAGGCAACTATTCTGACTATAATAAATTTAAAATTTTAAGAAGGCTTTATGATGAAATTAAGAAATAATTTTTTATTTATTTTTTGTATTATGTTATTTCATGCATGTTTTTCTATGGAGCAGAGTGTTAATTTTTATGATCTCATTACTGCGTTAAATTTTTCTTCTGAGGGTCATTCTTTGGTAGTTGGATTTATCGGCGGAAATGTTGCCATTGTTGACAGTGCTGATATGAGAATTCAAAAAAAAATTTGTCTATACGATAAGCCTGTGAGTGCGGTTGCACTTGATGAGAATGACTTAGTTGTAGGCTATAGCGATGGCAGGGTACAGCTTAAATCATTGAGCGGAAATTCTTGTGCGAACTTTAAAGAGCAATCAGGTGTAATTACATCAGCAGTAATAACTCCTTTATCTGTTGTAACAGGTTCATCTGACGGTTCCGTATGCGTAAGGAATAGGGTTGACTTGCTGCTCAAGAAATTTAAGGTGTCTGCAGGTGTGTCTACTATGCATGCAAGCGGTGGCGATACGAGTTATGTTTTTGTCGGCTGTGATGATGGATCGGTATGGCGATATAACAATGCATGCGGTGACTTTGAACAACTTGTTCAAGACTTGCATAAAGGTAAGGCTCTTTGTGTACTTTCTGATAATAGAGGTTTTTATGTGGCATATGAAAATACGGAAGTTGTTTATTTTAATATGATAGATAAAACTACAAAGATTTTTAAAGCAAAATCTCCCCTGCGTGTTCTTCAAGTACTTCCTGATCAAGAGGCTCTTGTCGGGTATAAAGGCAACAGTGTCGTAGCTGATGAGGTTTTTGATTTGACAACGAAAAATTGTTATAGCGCATTCTGTAAATCTGATGAGATATGTGGCAGTGTTGTTATTCATGGAAGGAATATTGTTGTTGCCCAAGGTTCACGCATGTATCTGTCACGTATTTCATGTGAATCTGCGTCATGTTTTGTTCAATGCTTGACCGATGGAATACCTTTAAGTAGGGTGATTATTAAAGATCGTGATCATAATATCTGTGGGTGCATTACACATGTTCAACAGAATATGTATTATGGAGTGAAATCATTTTTGCGTGCCTCGTCTTTGAAAAAAGGAGTATATGTTGAAGCAGTTGATAGATATGGAGTTTCTCATAGTTTTTACATCTATGATACATTAGCGCATATCGATAGAGTTATATTATATCGTGATGTATCACGTGGAATGCTTGTTTGTGTATACAGAAAAGTAGGGGATAAGCACTTTAATCATGCGTATAGTGTAGAACAGGTGGTTACAAGAACTCTTCCCGTTGATATTCATGCTGTCTTATATTCATACAATGTTCCTCTTATCGGTGCATGTTTAATTGCCAGGGCCGGTACTGAGCATAGGAGAGTAATTCGGGGTGCTAAAATAAATGAACGTGGTTTTGTTTGGATATTTGAAATTCTTAAAAGCATGGCTCCTTATGTGTTGGAATTGGTATCTCGAGAAGAAGTTATTGAAGATGAACATCATAAAGATGAAATGCCTAGAGATAAAGTTCTTACATCAGGGCAATTACAAGATATAAGTTATGAATGGCCTATTTTGTATCTCACGAAACAATCTGAGTTGTTTGTTCAGAGGCTACCTAATAATCGTTTGCAGCTGACACATTGTGATGAGACAACCGGCCATGAAATACATAGTTATGGGTATAGACCTAGTGCTCAAGAGTATGCACGAGCTTAAAAAAAAGGATTTAATACACGGTGTTTTGAGCTTGAGAATTTAGTAGTATCAACTATTTTTGAGAGCAATGAAAAATTTTCGTAACGATTGCGACTAAACTTCATAAGAAAGTTCTGCTGTA
>CAZQNW010000052.1:0-6414 GCA_964595035.1 uncultured Pseudomonadota bacterium | reverse complement strand
CTCAATGCCGTATGAAGACTATAGAGATATTCTTGATGAAATTCTACATACTGTTATTCGTAATGGTAAGGGAATAGAAATAAATACCTCAGGGTTTGCGTATAATCTTGGAACAGCTATTCCTGATATAAGTATTGTACAACGTTATCATGATCTTGGCGGTACTATAGTGACCTTGGGGTCAGATGCACATAGAGTTGAACGGCTTGCTGGTGACTTTGATCGGGCAATAAAAATGCTTCACGATGTTGGATTTACTTCTTTTGCCTATTTCAAAGAAAGAATGCCGATATTTCAAAAAATATGATTTTGTTGTTGGTATGTGATAAGTTCTTTGTGATGATGTAACTATTCAAATTTTGGCGTGTCGGCGTGTAAACTTAAATAGTAAGGGTGTATTGTACTATGTCCTACTTATTGGGGAATATCTTATGATTGCAACTGCTATTGAACCACCAGCTTTACATTATGAAGCAAAAAACGAAGACCTTAAGTTAAACGATATTAAAAAAGCATTTCATGAATTTTCCGTACAATATCCTGCATTTAACGCACTGTCTATAATTGATGATTTGCGCCAAAAGGACTATCAGCGGCTTGATAAATTAAATCATATATATCTTGACTATACAGGCAGTGGCTTGTATGGAGCAAGTCAGATTAATAAGTACACAACATTGTTACTGAAGGGTGTGTATGGGAATCCTCATTCAGATAATCCTGCTTCGGCGTTATCTTCAAGTTTGGTAGAAGAGGCGCGTAAGAAGGTGCTTGAATATTTTAACGCGGATCCTGATGAGTATGCGGTTATTTTTACTCAAAATGCCACCGGAGCATTGAAATTAGTAGGAGAATCGTATCCTTTTACTCGAGAAAGTACGTTTTTACTTACCTTTGACTGTCATAATTCTGTAAATGGTATCAGAGAATTTGCTCGAGCGAAGGGTGCTGGTATACGTTATATCCCTATAAAAAAATCAAATTTAAGACTTAATGATATGGTCGTAGCGGGGCATTTGGCCCAGGTGCGTAAAGGTGTTCCGAACTTGTTTGCTTATCCGGCAGAGTCTAATTTTTCCGGTGTGCAGCATCCATTGGATTTTATAGCAAAAGCGCAAGAACAGGGATGGGATGTACTTTTAGATGCAGCGGCTTTTGTCCCAACGAATGATCTTGATTTATCAAAATGGCACCCGGATTTTGTTTCAATATCTTTTTATAAGATGTTTGGATACCCAACGGGTGTTGGGTGTTTGATTGCAAAGCATAGTGCATTAGCTAAGTTAAAACGTCCGTGGTTTGCAGGAGGCACTGTAGATGCGGTCTCAATTAATGGAGATGGGTGTTATTATCATGAAGGATACTCGGCTTTTGAAGATGGAACTCTCAACTTTCTGGGTATTGCGGGTATTCCTATTGGGTTACAACATCTCAAATCAGTCGGAATTAAAAATATTCATGATAGAATTGCTATGTTGACCGATTGGCTTGTGAAACAGCTATCTGAGCTGCGCCATTCTAATGGGACTCCATTATTAAGATTATATGGTCCATTAAATGTGCGTATGCGAGGTGGTATAGTTTCTATGAATTTTCAAGATCCGGACGGCAAAGTAATTGATCCCACAATTATTGAAACTGAAGCTTCAAAGGCGCGCATTTCTATTAGGGCAGGATGTTTTTGTAATCCAGGTTCTGTTGAGACCATCAATAATTTATCAGTTCAGGATTTATATCAGTTCTTTCATTGTTCTACATATATGTGTTTTGAAGATTATGTAGCGGCTTTCCCTGACAAAACTATGGGAGCGATACGTGTTTCATTGGGGATAGTATCTGATTTCGCTGATGTATATACATTTGTGCAATTCGCAAAGACGTTTATCGATCGGCATCTAGATGAACATATGCGTTCATGTTGCAATATAAGACGCATCTGTAGGTCTTCTTGCTAAAAAAATTACTAAAAAGAGTTAATGTATTGCCCATTGAATACCAATAGTATTAGGTATTCAATGGGCAATAAATGTTTATTGTATATAAAAAAAGTTAATATACTTTATTAAATTGACAAATTAAAAATAAAAATACTAAGCTTATTATAGAAACGTAATAATGAGTTAGGGCAATAAGACCTATACGTATAAGCATGAGTCTTCTAGCTAATTATGTTAAAGGGGGAGCGTATGAATAATAGGGTTACTATTTTACTATGTTGTATGGTCTGTTGTTTTTCAATATGTTTATCTGGTATGCATACTACTGGGCAGCGATGTAATGAGCGCGATTCAGGCGGTCTTGAAGAATTCCGTTGCGATGCTCATGGTTATTATTTTGATCGTGGTGGTAAGCGTATGTTTGAAACGTCATATAACAAGTATGAGCGGGGAGCTTTCAATTTGAGACGAGGACGCTTATGGCAAGGGAAGGTATGCAAGCGCCATTCTTGCAAGAAAGCAGTTAAACAACAATGTACTACAACACAAGCAGCTGCGAGTCGGCCGTCTGATACTGTATGGCACCAGCATTATACGGCACAACAAGGAGGTACCCAATGGCCATCAGCTTCCGGACCACATAACGCGCGATCCGGTACAAGCTCATTCCCTTATGTTGCTACACCTATATGGCTTCGGGATACTGTAGATGCCAGTGGCTATTCAACGCCAACATCATGGCAAGGGTTCCAATAAGATCTCGGTGCAATTTAAAAGAAAGAATAACACTTGCCTTTATCAGGAATTCCTATAAAAGTAGGTGTTATTCTTTTAAGTTTTAGAAATTATGTACATTGTGCTCGCTATGTAGCAGGCTCAGTCTGTTCGTGTGGAGCCATAGTAAATAAAGCGGTTCCGTCGTATCCCATTCTGCTGGCCATATGTATAGGTGTTTCATGATCGTGATTCATGATTGTAGTATCAGCTCTATGGCTAAGAAGAATATATATCAAAGGAGCATCGTGCATTAATGCTGCCATGTGCAGGGCTGTATTGCCTTGGCTGTCTTGGGCGTTAATATCTGCATGGTGGCGAATAAGGTATCCTACCATAGGAATATTTCTGTGAATAATAGCGTAATGAAGTGGTGTGCGTCCGTCGAGTGTAGCCGCGTTTACATCTGCTCCTCGTTGTATCGCTTGAATTATAGCATCTTTATCTTGTGTTCCTTGTGCAGCAGTTAATAAGTCAACGGTTTGTGTAAGTTTCGATTTATTGAGGTAAGAGCGTATTTCATCTGTTGTATACCTTAATATGGCTGGATCAACGTGAATACAATGATTCAGGATGAAATCTTGGAGAGCAAGTATTTTAGCTATCTTCGCGTGACTGTTACCTATAGCTGCATCAAGTGGAGTGTACCCACTGTTTGTAAGTTTATCTACTACAGCACCTGCATCTAAAAGAGCTTGTACAATTTTAGTATGCCCGTTTTGAGCAGCGATGTGTAAAGGAGTGTAGCTATTGATTACAGCAGTCTCTATATGTGCGCCATATCGTAGAAGTAGTTTAACGGTTTCAGTATGGCCATTTTGAACAGCAACCCACAAGGGGGTAAAGCCTTCAGGGGTTGTAGTATCTTTATTTGTGTCATGTTGTAGAAGGATTCGAACAACTTCGGTATGCCCATTTTGAGCAGCAATCAATAAAGGAGTGGCGCCATTGGTTGAAACAGCGTATTTATATGCGCCATGTTGTAGAAGAATTCGAACAATGTTAGCATGGCCTTTTTCAGCAGCAATAAATAAAGGAGTAGCGCCATCGATTAAAGCAGCCTCTATATGTGCGCCATACTTTAGAAGGAGTTGAACAATTTCGGTATAACCGTTTTGAGCTGCGATGTGTAAAATAGTAGCCCTTTGAGAGTTAGTAACCTCTGTATGTGCGCCATATTCCAAAAGGGTTCGTACAATTTCAGTATAACCTTTTTCAGTGGCAATCCATAAAGAGGTGAATCCACCAGGTAAAGTAGCTTCCAGATTTGCGTGGTATTGTAGAAGGAGTCGAACAACTTCGGTTTTTCCATTATAAACAGCAGCAAGTAATGGAGTCAACCCATTAACTTCAGTGGCATCTTTATCTGCGCCATACTGTAGAAGGAGTTTAACAGTTTCAGTATGCCCATTTTGAGCTGCTATGCGTAAAGGGGTTGCGCCGGTTTCTGGTTTGGTAGAGTTAACAATGGTTGCATCGTGTTGGATATGGGATCTAACGGTTTTCGTATCTCCTTCTTTGCAAGCTTGGAAGATGTCCTTACTGTGTGTAACGAGGGATGTAAGTAATAGACAACATATTAATAACTTTTTCATGATAACAACTTTCATTTATGAAAAAATATAAAAAGAATACCACGGATTAATTTTGTATGCCTTTCTATACTACATTAAACATAATAAATGTTAAGCAGTAAATCTACTGCACCGGAAGTTATAAAAACATAGTTGGTTGGATAGAGTCTTTGTATGATCAGCTCTTAATAGATAAAAAAGAGGCTTTCGAATATACCGAGAGCCTCTTTTTTCTGGTTAATATACCGATTTATTGCGCTGCGGGTCTGCTTGCGTTGTTGTTATTTCTGTGTCTGCGATGTTGAAAGTATCCGTTATGGCGGCCGTTGCTTTTTGACCTATATTCGTGAGGTACACCACTTGAATTTTCTTTGTTATCATTTGACTGCTTATCAAACGAACGTTTTTCAAAACGTGAGTTTATACGATTGCGACGATGTTTCATCGGAGTTTTGAAGTTATGACCTTCAGTAATAGACGTAGTTAATGTAAGACCTTCTACACTGCGTTGTTCAATTTTTTTGCCGATAGTACGTTCAATGATGCGTAATAGGTATAAATCTGATTTAGTAACAAGTGTAAAAGCTTGTCCTGTTTTTTCTGCACGTCCTGTACGTCCGATACGATGTGTATATGTTTGGGCAGTGTCAGGAATATCGTAATTTATAACATAACCGATATCTGATACGTCGATGCCTCGAGCAGCGATGTCTGTTGCGACTAATACTTGGAAATATTTACGTCTAAAGCCTTCCATTGCTTGCTGACGTTTTGCTTGAGACATGTTTCCTTGTAATGCAGTTGCGCGTATTCCTTCTCGACTTATTTGTTCTGCAAGACGTGTTGCCTGATATTTTGTGCGTGAAAAAACAAGTACCGGTTTGCCTTCTGCTTGTTTGAGTAGTGCCATTAATAAGGCAGTTTTATTTTCACGGTCGGTCAAGTATACAGAGTGGGATACGGTGCTTGCAGGTTGTGTGTTAGCAATCTGTATAGTTTTAGGATTATGCAATATTTCATTGGCGAGTGCGCGAATCTCTTCCGGCATTGTAGCAGAAAACATAAGATTTTGGCGTTTGGCTGGAAGTGCTTTTATGATATCTTTTAAGTCTGGGAGAAAGCCCATATCGAACATCTGATCTGCTTCATCGAGAACTAAAACTTCAAGATTTCTCAAATCAATTGTTCTTCTGTTGATATGATCAAGTAAGCGACCTGGGCATGCGATAACTATTTCTGCGCCACTTTTGAGTTTACGTATTTGAGGCAGTGTTGCTACGCCGCCATAGATGGTCATGCATTGTAATCTTGTTTTTTGTGAAAGTTTTTTAATAACAGTATATAATTGTTCTGCGAGTTCCCTCGTAGGTACGAGTATTAATGCTCGTGTAGAACGACGATTGCTTGTCATAAGCTTTTGTAAAATAGGTAGTACGAAAGCGGCAGTTTTACCTGTGCCGGTTTGCGCGAGACCCATGATATCATGACCCTCTAAAATAAGAGGTATAGCTTGAGCTTGTATTGGGGTTGGTGTTTGATATCCAGCCTGTTGAATACCGCTATCAATAAGCGGATGAAATGAAAAAGAATTAAAATCCTGAATAGTTTGATTATTCATCTGAAAGTACCTTTGGCTATTATTAAAAAATCTGGAGCCAAGTCGCACTCTCAGCTCAAACACATCATCCATATGCATAAGAATATTATGCAATAATACCTGCTCGGCAGGGGTGCGAAAAATATAATTGGATGCATCTGCAAAGCGGAATTTTGATAACAAATATATAACTTGACATATGTAGTTTATTTGAGTTTTTTCTAAATGTCAAGTTATTTTAGCATATAAAATTAATATTTGAAATTACTATTTAGTTTGCAGAATTTTTAGGTATCGTGCCCTAAGTTGTGACCCTAAAAACATAGCCAGGTTACCCCATAAGCCACACCATTTGCGCTTAGAGTTCTTTTTTCGAATAGGCTGCATATGGATCTGCTTTTCTTGCACAAGCCTCTCATGTCAGCTTTTCTCATACTGTTTGCCAAATAGTTTTATCTATGCGTAACAGCCTTCTACTAAATTGGCTCTTACTTAACATATTGGGAAAATAAGAAGCTGTTTTTAATGCTCT
>CAZQNW010000051.1:0-6418 GCA_964595035.1 uncultured Pseudomonadota bacterium | reverse complement strand
AGGAATTCTTATGTGCATAGCCACCTCCCAATAACCGTTAATCCTCCATACACACGTTGTCCTTTAATAATTGACAGGTCAACACATGCCGGAAGAAATATATCGACACGAGAGCCGAACTTAATCATCCCATAACGAGACCCTACCGATATCAAACTGCCTTGTCGTACCCAGCACCGTATGCGCCGCGCAATAATACCGGCAATTTGACGCACCACTAAACTTGAACCATCATCCCGTCTAATAATAATATCATTTCTCTCATTCAATTCTGAACTTTTTGGTACATATGCAGGAACAAACACCCCTTTTTTGTACTTAATCTCTTCTATAACACCTGTACACGGCATACGATTAACATGCACATTAAAAACAGATAAGAAAATAGAAATTTTGTATGCATAACCTTCAAATCCACAATCAGGGTCAAATTGGATATCAACAACACGACCATCCGCAGGACTCAGCAATAACGATGAATCATGCAAAGCTTCTTCATGTACACGTTCCGGATTACGGAAAAAATAAAAACAAAATAATAAAAGACCAAGTGCTCCATAGAATAACGGTCTAAACAAGAACAAGCCACAAAGAGCACCTGCAAGTAGGACTATAAGTATGATGCGACCTTCACTGAAAATAAGATTATTTCGTATCATTGATAGCATAAAAATAATTCCCGGTTAAATACTATTACATATATTGCATATTATGATACAGCATTATAGAAAATGGTACAAATAACGTTAATATATACATATTATTGCAACGGAATATGCCATTGAATTGGCGTTATGAAAATAGCTTCTTTTATCGCGCGCAATCTGCCTAAGCGCTGATCAAGTTGCCAAAAGATTCGGTGAGCAACGTCATAATTAGGATTTACCATACACAAAGCAACCGCACGTTCTCCTAAGCTTCTATCGGCCATCATTTCAGCAGCTACACGTTCTTCTTGCTCGACAGTAAAAGCTTGTCTCATTTGATCAAGTCCATCAATACCAAGATCATCACAAACACGGGCAAAATTTCTGCGAATACCAAAGACAGGAATACCACATATACGCAACCCAACAAAAGATTCAAGAGTTCGCATCCATCGAGAAATACGTTCAATCTCCCGATCGATAGAACTTAAAACATCAGACCAAAACATATAATGGCCTGCTCCTAACCGAATACCTGTTCCATACTGGAATATATCAACAGCACCGGACAAACAAGCCCTTTTTAAGGCATCTTTTACCTGAACCTGATGCGCACGGATCTGCGCCGGTGTCGTAAAACCTGGGGCACCCATCATCCAATTGTAGATTGGATGTTCTTGTTGATCAATATAGAGCGTTACATGAGGATTGATTTTTTCATTAAGCTTCCTGAGCCGTATAAAACGCGTCCATAATGTTTTTGCTGCTATCCCTCCGATTATACAAGTTGCGGCAATTGTAGATGATTTTTGCGGCAACAACTTCGCGCACTGTCTACATACACCTGCAACAATCTGAGAACCCGCACTACCAATACCACCCAAGAACGCATGAGCAGGATGATGAAGCGTTATACCAATCACAATACCAAAAGCAAAAGCTATGTTTCTAACCACTATATTCATAATGCCCCTAGATACAATTTAAAGTTGTAATAAATATTACGCATGTCATGTTTTTGCCAGCTATTGAAAACATCAAAAATGTATCTATAAATAGGACTTATGTCAAAAGCATAGATAATAGAGTATGTAGAATTTAAGGTATTCCCGGCATGCCAGGCGAAGCTACATAGTAGCGAAGTATGGTGCGCCCGACAGGATTTGAACCTGTGGCCTACAGATTAGGAATCTGTCGCTCTATCCAACTGAGCTACGGGCGCTCAAAAAGACATGTAAAAAAACTGGCGCGCCTGGCAGGAATCGAACCTGCAACCTACGGATTCGAAGTCCGGCGCTCTATCCTATTGAGCTACAGGCGCATAATCTTGATGTACACTATAAGATATATCAGAAAATATGATAAAAGGCGAGATTTTTAGGCGTTTTACAATGAGACAACATTATGAAAAAATACATACAATATTTTTAATGGAAAATCTCATATTATTATTCTTATATTGATTGGAATTTTTATGAAGACTCGTACCACGTTATGCGCATTGATATGCATTTTAATCCCTTTAAACACGCAAGCATTACCTAAACTGTCACAAATATTCCCATGCCTTAAAAAATACATGCATAACAAAGTAGTAACAACACAAATCCCTACCCCTACTCTGGTACAACGCTGTCTTATTATGAGCAAAAAGATCGCTCAGTCAAAAATAACTCAAGCAGCTGTTGCCACAACAATCTTCTGTATATGCGCAAAAAAAGTATGGGATTATATACAATCATTGCGCATACAACTGAGCCGCGCATCTGACCAGCTAAGAACTGAAGGAACCAGTAATCAAGATCTTCAACAGCGCCTTACAGAACAAAACCAACAAGCTACAACTCAAACTGAGCAGTTAACTCAAGCTCAGCGTCAAACGCAAGAACACAAGCAAAGAGCTGACCAGCTTGCTCAACAAGTAGAACAACTACAACAACAGACCGCGTTGTCTGAAGAATCACATAGAATGCAGTTACAAAACACACAACAATCACTCGAGGCTTTGCAAACTCGAATTGACCACTTCCCTCTCGCTGCCACTGAAAGGCTCAATGCCCAAGCAGCACGACTAACAACATTAGGCCAACAATTACAGCAACTCAAAGATGCACTGCCACGCAAAACAAAAGCATCTCGCCCATTAAGCACAAAAAAGGAAAAAAGCTCATCAGAAGCTTCATCCCATATGGTACGCGCACAAGGCCGTTATGCACCACAGCCACTATATACTGATCCACAAAGCTCACGCATAAACCCTAAAATTAAACCTGATATTCCTCATTTCTGCAGCAGCAGACATTGCGAGGCATGTAAGACACACAACCCATCACAGACATAACAATGACAAAACCACAGCGCCTAAGCAGCAAAAAGGATAGCCCAAATACTCAATTTTAGGTCTTGAAGATTCAGGCTATGCGAACTATGATAGTTATAAAATATTCATTATGAGTACATCTTGCAGAGGTACTCGCCTATTTGGTCTTCCAAATTCGTAATGTATTTTCAGGATGTCCAGAGCCGGAAATAAGCATTTTGCCATCAGGGGAGAACATAACCGCAAGGACGCGACTCGTGTGTCCTTTTAGGGTGGTTAATAATTCACCAGTTGCGACATTCATTATTCGTATCTCCGTGTCCCGAGAGCCAATTGCAAGAATCTTGCCGTCAGGTGAAAATGCTACTGAGTCAACATTCGACTCTATGTCAAATGCATGTTCTTTCTTTCCTGTTTCTATATTCCAAAGTTTTACTTTCCCATCATCAGATCCGGATACAAGCATTGTACCGTTTGGTGAAAATTTAACTGAACGGATCCCTTCATCATGACCTTTCAAAGTTTTTATTAGGTCACCGGTACGTACATCCCGAAGCTCTATTTTTTTATCATCAGACCCAATTGCTAACATATTACCACTAGGTGAAAATGCCAACGAATAGATATAGTTTCCCTTTGAATTAAAATTTTTAATATTAGTTCTTGTCACAACATCCCAGAGATGTATCGTTTTTCGATCAGATCCGGCTGCAAGCATTGTGCTATCAGGTGAAAATGCTAGTGAAAGATATCTAAAATTTGTACCATCGACACTAAGTTGTATAATTTGAGTACCTGCTGCTATATCCCATATACGTATGGTATTATCCCATGATCCTGATGCAATCGTTTTGCCGTCAGGAGAAAATGTTATTGCGGATACAACATCAGAATGGCCTTTTAGTTCACGTATTTGTCTACCGGTATCAGTTTCCCAGAGGCGTATAGTATGATCTCCAGAGCATGCTGCGATTATTTTCCCATTAGGTGAGAAAGCTACTGAATTGACCGGTCCACCAAAGGTTCCAAGTACTGTGCCGGATATATTGGGATTTTTCCATGCCAGTATCGTACGTCGTTGGAATTCTCCTAATGCTATAAGTCGATCATGAAGCGTCTTTGATGTACGGCTTAATCTAACAAGATCTCCATCTGATAAATTCTCCACAATGCTCAATAGTACAAGGTCAGGTTGATTCTCCAGTGCACTTACATACTTTGTACTCTCGGATTGACTTTCTTGAGCAGCACTGCCAAAAACGTTTATAGAAAACATTGGCAATAAGGCACAAAAAACCAGCACAAAGAGATTTGCATTCATATAATGCTCCCTTCTTCAAGAATAGTTATAAAGTACTTCACTAATTTCATAATACAAAATAATTATTGTAAACATCAATAATTAAAATAATTATTGTTTGAATTGTTGATTACAATTTTATATGTATACTTCCCACTTTCAAGTTTAAAACGTACCACTTTTAGAATATAAAAAACACGTAAGATAGAGTAAACAAGGATACCAGTAAATATACACATCAGATTTTTTATTGACAGTATAAGCAAGCTCCAGGTTAGACTTATTTTGAAAGTCATTAACAAAGGAGCTTGCCGCTATGAACAGATCCTTGCTAACGCTATTGCTAAGTTTTATATCGTTGCATATAGCATGCACTCAAGAATACACAGTAGAACCCAGCAACCCTATCGTTAATCAAGAATTTAAAGTAACACTGCCAACAAACCGTCTTACCGGTTATGACTGGTATTGTACAGGCATTGTCAAACAAGTATCGCCGGAACATCTACTTGTCCCCTTAGAGCCGCCGTTTATAAAAGCATACGGTGACCCACGATTCATCGTCACCAATAATGCAAATAACAAAAAAGAAACCAAAATATTTACCTTTATAGCGCGTAGGCCGGGAACTGTTACGATCAATTTTGAACAGAAGCATCGCTACAAAACAGGAAAGAAAGTGCGCGCGTCTAAAGATATAAGCATACAGATCAAAGAAAAATAGTATCATACACATTTCAAGAAACTTCTTTAAAAAGCAACTATACGCTATGCTTAATATACGTAGGTAATTACATAGCAAAGAGGCTTTATGATTCAGCTTGATGATACCTGTCTTTCGTTTGGCAATCAGGTAATTTTTAACCATATATCGTGGTCAATAAATCCATCCGCAAAAATTGGTCTTGTCGGACGCAATGGTGCCGGCAAATCAACTATGCTCAATGTTATAGCCGGCACCCAACAGCTTGATGCAGGCCAAGTACGCATGCCAAAATCATGCAAGCTCGCCTTCATGCCACAAGACATGGTCCTCATTTCAAACAAAGCAATCATATATGAAGCCATGACCGCGTTCGTTGAAATTGCACCATACATTGATGAGTACATAAAGTTAGAAACAGCCATACACACACACAACGCAACCGACACCGATCATGAACAATATGCGACACTCCTGCATGAACTTCACGAAGCTGAATTTGATAGCAAGCGTACTGAAGCTAAAAAAATGCTTATCAGTCTTGGTTTTAAAGAAGATGCTTTAGACAATTCTGTAGCCTCATTAAGCGTAGGCTGGAAAATGCGCCTTGTACTTGCAAAGCTCTTGCTCCAAAAAGCAGATTTTTATCTTTTTGACGAACCGACAAACCACCTTGACTTGGTAGCTAAAGATTGGTTTGCAGATTTTTTACGCAATGCGCCATTCGGGTTCTTACTTGTATCACACGATAAATATTTCCTCGATACTGTAGTTGATGAAATTTGTGATATCGCACACGGCTCACTGACATGCTACACCGGTAATTACGACTCATATATTGCACAAAAGCAAGCAGCTGAAGAACTCCTTGAAAAAAAATATGCCGAGCAACAGAAATATATTAAAAAACAGACCGCAACCATTGAGCGTTTTAAGGCAAAAGCAACTAAAGCAAGTATGGCGCAAAGCATGATGAAAGCTTTAGATAAGATCGAACGTATAGAATTGGAAACGGATCAAAAAAAAGTCCGCGTTAACCTTTCCCACACACAACCAACCGGCAAAGTTGTCCTTGAAATCAACAACCTGAGTTTTGCATTCGGTTCACATGTTATTTTTAACCATGCGTCATTTCAGATTCAACGAGGACAAAAAGTCGCGCTTGTCGCTGCTAACGGCATGGGAAAATCTACCCTGCTCAATGTTATCATGGACAAATACAAACCAACAACAGGAACTATCACCTTCGGGTACCATGTAACCAGTACATTCTTCGAACAGGATCAAAATAAATCACTTAATCCTAACAACACCATCTTTGATGAAGTAGAATCAGTCTGCCAAACTGCAGAGCAGCGTGCCCGTGTACGAGGATTACTGGGCGCTTTTCTTTTTTCCGGTGAAGATGTGTACAAAAAAATACGTGTACTCAGCGGAGGAGAAAAGAA
>CAZQNW010000050.1:0-6487 GCA_964595035.1 uncultured Pseudomonadota bacterium | reverse complement strand
CAAGAGGTTGATATTAATATTCATCCGCGTAAAGAAGAGGTTAAATTTTTACATCCTCACATGGTTGAATCATTAGTTCAAGAAGCTGTCAAAAAAGCGCTTGAAGATCATATGTCACGTAGATTAGGTGCTCAAGAAACGCAGCTTCCTGCCGATGAACCGGTGTTGTATACCGCATATGAACCGGTACGCGAAAAATCATATGCAACTCCTTGTATATCATCTATACAGCGTGATTTTAGCACTCCGGCAAAAAATATCTTTGAGCAACATACAGAACAGGTTAAAACTTTTACTGCAAGTCCCTCGGTATCTATTCCGCAAGAGCCTGCCTTTAAAGATGAGATAACAGTACAGCCGATTAGCGCGACAGTAGAACCGCAAGAAGAAAATCTTACAATTGCTCCTGTAGATCAAGAACAAGAAGAAGCAATTAATATTATTGGTCAGTATAAGAACACATATATTCTTCTTGAGCATGAAGATGGGATTATGGTTATTGATCAGCATGCTGCTCATGAGCGTATTTTGTACGAACGGTTTGCGCAACGCTTTGAAGATGTTGCAACCATTAAACTTATGTTTCCTATTATTATCACGTTAACACAATCAGATAGAAAATTGCTTGAATCATATATGCATGTTTTTAATGCGTATGGAATTTACATGGAGCCATTTGGTAAACAAGAGTTTATTGTTACCGCAACGCCCGTTAATCTACAACGTGTCAATATAACTGATATCGTAAGAGAATATCTTGGCTATTTATCATCAAGTGACCATACACAATCAGATGATCTGGATATACATTTGCAACATAGTTTGCAAGCTCTCATGGCATGTAAAGCGGCGGTGAAGGCTGGAGATGTTTTGGATGTTGTACAGATGAAACACCTTATTCAAGATCTGAGAAATACCGATAATAATCTTACATGTCCTCATGGTAGGCCTACTACATGGCTCCTTGATTATCACGAAATAGAAAAGAAATTCAAACGCGACTATAGGTCAGTACCAAAAAATTTTGAATAAATAATAAGATTATTACTTTGTGTTTCTGATATAGCGATAATATGACAATTTAACAAGCTCTGTCATAATACCATATAAGAGTATAATTCCAAGTAGGTATATCATACTCATGAGTGTTGGTGTTTCAAAAGAGAGCCATGCATGGCCTATTGAATTATAGGGAAGTATAAAACATACGATTAAGCTCATACATGACGCCAGTACAAGTAATCCACTTGGTCTTGGTGCTTTATAAAATGCATGGTTTGTTCGCACGCTATAGATGAGTACAATGTCGGACGCAATATTGAGTATGAACCATAATGTCCTGAACATATTGGGAGTTGCTGTATAGAAGAGAGAAAAAAATATAATATCACTTAATGTGCCAACAAGTCCGAGTAAAAATGTTAGTGGTAACAACGAATATAGATTGTAATTTTTAGGGCGACGGATTTCTGAGAATGCGACAAGATCTGATGCTATGGCAATCAAGGGAAAATCAGATAACAAATTTATAAATAATATTTGTGTAGGAAGCATAGGCAAAAATGGTACTAACAATGAAAACAGAGCAAGAGAATAATAGTTACCGAAGTTTCCTGCAAGTGTGCATTTAATATATTTGTTGATATTAGAAAATGTAATTCTTCCTTGCTTTATTCCAGCAATAACGACATATAAATCTCGTTTAAGTAAAACAATATCAGAAACGGCACGAGCTGCATCAGATGCTTCTTGCACAACGATTCCAATATTTGCTTTTTTGAGTGCAGGAACATCGTTTATTCCTTCACCCATAAAGCCAACTTCGTGCGATTCTTGTAATGATTCAATGATATTGGCTTTAGTTACTGGATCGATACGAGCGAAAATAGAACAGTGTATGCATTCTTTTTTAAACTCTTCGGGCGATAGTTTTTTTAATTCAGATCCTGTAATAATGTTGTGTCCTTGATCAACAAGGCCTATCTGTTTACCAACATAACCGGCAACTTCTTTGCTGTCTCCCGTGATCATTTTAATTGCAACGCCAAGCTCTTGAGCAAGTTTAACTGTTTTATGAACATCTTTTTTAACAGGATTTGTAAGTACGGCGAACCCTAAAAATTGCAGGTTGTTTTCCAGCTCTGGCGATAGTTTTTTAGTATCTACTTGTTTGTACGCTAGTGCTAGCACTCTTTTACCTTGCTCGCCAAAATCTTTAATTTTTGTAGATAGCTCTTGTAGCGAAAGCTCATGAGTTGTTGATTCAGAGAGTTGTAATAAAATTTCAGGGGCACCCCTGCTTATTAAAAATGTTGTATTTGAGGAATCTTTAACAAGAAGTGTTGTTCGCATACGTGACGAATCGAATGGGATTTTTTCGAGTACTCTGTAGCTTTTCGCAGCGTTTTTTATAGATGTTGAAGCATATTCAAAAAGGACCGTATCAAAGAGAGTTCTTATGTGTGTTGACTGTGTTTGGTCAAAGTTATCGAGAATAAAAAATGTATGACATAATTCGGGGTCAGATGCTTCAATACTATCAACTGAAAGGTGTAACTCTGTTAGAGTCCCGGTTTTGTCGGTACATAAAATTTCGACGTTGCCAAGATCATTCATCGCTGTCAGTCTTTTAACTACAACATGATTCTTTGCTAATTTCAGAGCTCCTTGTGCCAATGAAAATGCAACAACAGCCGGAAGTGCTTCCGGGACTATGGCGATGATAAGAGTTATAAAAAAAATAAGCTCATCAATACTATGTATAGGGCTATACATGAATTGCTTAACAATAAATATCGCTGTCATTGTTATAATGACGAAGTACAACGTAATACGTGATAAATCGATTAAGCCTTTTTCGTAGCTACTTATTTTTGTAGTTGTATGGATGCTTGATGTTATTGTATAAAAAATTGTGGAATTGCCGGTAGCTATGATAACGGCAAGACCTTTTCCTTGGGTTATGGTTGTGCCTGCAAATAAGATATTGGTTGCATGAAAGATTTCAGCAGTCGAAGGAATTGCCGCTGTAATTTTTTCGACGGGTAACGACTCACCGGTTAATGTAGATTCATCAACTTGTAATGTTCCTTGTATAACGCGTGCGTCAGCTGGCACCGTGTTGCCTTCTTGAATTACAATAATATCACCCGGAACAATGAGTTCATGCGCAATGTGTATCTCTTTGCCATCGCGTATTACAGATGCTTTTGAAGGAATGTAACGTTTGAGTAAAAGGACTGTTTTACGTGCTTTATATTCTTGATAAAAGCCAATAACAATATTGATGCAGGTTAAAAAGCATATAAGTGCTCCATTTATATAGTCACCGACCAGGACCTCAATGAGCGCCGCGATCAACAAAAGGTAATTGAAAGGTGATTGTATCTGTCGTAATAATATATTCCAACTGCCTTCAATTGAGATATCGATATGATTGGGGCCATAAACGGTTAACCGCCTATGAGCCTCTTCGGAAGATAAACCATGTATGGTTGTGTTTAGCTGTGCCAAAACATCCGTAATATCCTTGGTGCTCCAATACTCAAACTGCTTCATATGCCCCTTTTATATAAGCTATGCTAAACGTCTATAAGCGTAAATTAACATGAGCATTAACGGGAACCCTGACAATAGTTTAACAATTGGGTTTATACTTACGAGCATTGCGAGTAACACGAGTGTAACAACTTGCCAACTATGTCCTTGAACTGCTTTAAAACTTTTTTTTATTGATTGAACTATTCCGGTATCTTTATCAATAATAAAAAATGGATATAAAATTGCATGAACAAGTATGTAAATACCTGGAATAATAAAAAACAATGTTCCTACAAGAAAACCGAATGCTACAATGAGCCCCGCAATAAATACGCGAGGACCACGATGCCATCCTAAAAACATGTGGCGAAGCTCTGCTGCCCCACTATCATGGAACTTGATAAGCATACGAATATAACCTGCGGCAAACATTGACCATAGAATGCTCAGCGTAAAAAATACGAAGCTCCATAGAATAATTATAGATGTAGGAATATCGTGAATGCTGAGTTGCATACACAATTGCTTTACTTGTGCAGTATTGCACATAAACCATGATGAGGTTGACGCATAAATGGCATCCTTTAATACCGGTATTGCTTGTAATGTATATAGTATAGCTGGAATTCCAAGTACTATAACACTTGCAACAATTTCGCCTAATAAAATAAGCATGCTTAAAAGTGCGAGGCGTATATTATTTACTGTTTCTTTGAGGCTCCAAGCAATTGCATCCGATGCATAAAACTTTTGCCAGTCCATAAAAGCTCCTTTTGGGGGTTAAAAATTATATCTATTACTCCACATACGTATGATTGCTATATGTATTGGTGGCATACCACGTAAACGCATGCCAAAATTTATGACCAACAAGCCAATTAACGCGATAAGAAGGCGGAATACAAGTTCTCCAAGAGCATAACCGATAATAAAAAAGCCGAAAATAATGCAGACTATTCCCAAAATGTTATCGAAGTTCATGCTATTCCTTTCAGTTCTTACATATAATACCACAATGTAGTTAACTCAATATACCATATAAATCAGTCAGGTTTATTGTTTAGGTTAAAGCTGTTAACTTGTAGTCAGTATATGCTCAAAAAAAATCTTTTTTAAAATATACTGTGGTATAGCGTATGCTGGGCTATCCGGGCAATATTGTACTTTTACAAATTCCTGCATTGCTTGCCAATGTTGTTTATAGGTTTTAAGTAAATGTATCATTTCTTGTGATTTTCCGTTAGGCGCTTCAGATTTATATAAAGAACGCATTATATGGGTATCTATTATTGGAGGGGTTCCTTGTTGTAAAAGAAGTCTTGCTAATGGGATGCTTAAATAAAGTACTGCAAATTCAAGATTTGAATATTCATAGGGTAATCTATATGTGAGGTCAACCAAAGGAGATTTAAGAAGAATATCAATTATAGCGGGATTTCTTTTGAGGAGAGCGGCTTGCAAGGGTGTTACCCAGGCATCAGGAGATAATTCAAAATAAAAATTGGGATTTATACCGGCCTTTAGAATTTGTTCTAATTCGCTTATGGATCCATTCATAATACTTTTTATGAGGTTCTTGCGTTGCGTTTGAACATGAGATTCGTTGCTGATAATAATGCTTTTCCGTTGAGCTTCTTGATGGGGGAAACATATTGTTGTTGGAATATATAGACATAAGATACTATGTATATATTTTAATTTTAAGGATTTCATGTTAGACATAATGCTCCTTTTTTCGCTAGAATCCAACATAATATATTCTCTGTATGTATGTCCATGATACGCTTTAAAATTTTTTCATTGTAATAATTTAAAAGGTTGCACATACGTTATTGTTGTATATGGTTGAGGTTAAATTCGAGAATGATATATATAAAAAGTTGTGCTATAACATTATCAGGCAAGAGGTAGCGTGAACTATTTTTATAAGGGATTAGGATTATGAAAAAACAAGTTTTTAGTTTAATGACAGGTGTTTGTTTATTGTTAGTGCCATGTTATTTAAAAGCAAAAATTTTAATTGTTACCCATAATTATAACCGTCCTGAATTTGTAAGTATTCAATTGCAGTGCTTCAATAAGTTTCTTAAAGATCCTTTTGACTATGTAGTTTTTAATGACGCTCTAGACAAAAAAATGGTTGATGCTATTGATAAGGCTTGTAAAAGCCTTGGGGTACCATGTATCAAAGTCGATCAAGATAAAAGACCTCCTCAGCCTCCTGTAAAAAATGAACTGGTAAGTTGGGTATCAATACGGCATGCGCAGGTTTTGCGTTACTCTATGGATGTTTTAGCTGCTGAACATGATGATATTGTTGTGTTTATTGATAATGATATGTTTTTATTAAAAAATTTTAGTTTCCGAAGCTTTCTTGGGAGTGCGGATATTTCCGGATTAAAACAGAAACGAGGAAATTTTGAATACATATGGCCGAATTTATTGATCCTTAATATGCCTCGTCTTCCTCATAAGGATATGCTCTGTTTTTTTCCGCTTACTATTGGTGATATTGTACTCGATACTGGTGGGTCGCTTTATACGTATTTATTGGATAATCCCACAATTAAAGTTTTATATTTTCCTCAGGAAGGAAGGTTTTGTTTCGATTCTTACTTAAACCCTTTTAATATTGTTAACTCACATGATGCTTATGTTACTGTCGAGGTACGATGTCAATCTTGTGCTTTACGGAATGTACGTTGCAATCACATCGAAGCGATACTTAAAGAAAGAGGTTTTGATGAAAGAATTATTAGGCATGTAAAACAAAAAACATTACCTTGTGATTGTGAATTTGTTTTAGGGGATACTTTTTTCCACTATCGAAGAGGATCTTGGGCGAATAAGACGGGTAAGCAAAAATTTAAAACCTTCCTTGCCTTTATTAAAGATTTAATGGCTGATTAGCTACATAAAATTTTGCTTATAGAGAATATGAAAAATC
>CAZQNW010000049.1:1815-6546 GCA_964595035.1 uncultured Pseudomonadota bacterium | reverse complement strand
CACTATTCAGTGCTTTCCTTTTTTGTAGATTTTTTCTATAACTTAAGATAGCACTAAAAATAAAGCATAGTACAAAAAGGAACGTTAATGAGGAAACAAACCAAAATACTGCTAGGCATAGCGCTGCTGATTCCACAATCATTCATATGTATGGACAATTTTCATTTTTACAGACCCCCATTTTTCGGTATTTCTTTTGGAGAACCGAGACTTGTTGAGCCGTTGCTTACATCACTAGATGTCTTGTGCGCAGCTGGACGGGCACGATGTTCAAGAGGCAGCTGTTGTGATTCTACCACCCCATTACTATCATTATTCGGCCCTGAAAACATGCATTTCCTTGGCAGTAATGTACCAGGCAAGGATCCGCTGTCTCAAGAAGATGTTATTTTGACAGAATTGGCACGAACAGTAGGGAGAGATTGCTTCGGATATCTTACGTATAGTGGCACCTTTAAATTAATTGAAACACAAATACTTTTAACTCAAAACTTCCGCCATGGGTTGTTCTTGCAAGTCGGACTTCCTATACGCAATATGAAGCTTTCTCACGTGTGCTTTACTGATGATACGCCCGATTCAGTACCTTGCCCCTACACAGATACAAGGACCTGGAAAAACTTTTTATCATTATATGACAAAATTCTACAAAAATATGGCCTATACGCCAGAGGATTTAAAAAAACGTGCATCGGAGATTTAAGCGTACTTATTGGCTGGGGCGGCAATTTCCAAGATTTCAGCATACTCGATTATGTTGACGCGGATTTCAAACTCGGCATAATCTTTCCGACAGGCAAAAAACAAAATATACATGAACCTTTCGATATTCCTTCAGGATATAATGATCACCTTGGATTTTCAGGATCATGCGATTTTTCTGTAGGCTTGTATAATTGGTTCACATGCGGAGGGTATGGAGGCGCAATTGCCTTTACCGATAAGACACGCAATGTACACATGAAAACAGACAGGCGACAAAACGGCTTTATTAAACTTGCCCAAGGTTGCGCAACCATAGAACGCGGAACCATTTGGTTTGCCGGTGCTTTTTGCAAACTGGATCATATAGCTGAAGGCTTTTCGCTACTTGCAGGTTACACCTATTGTGCCGAAAAAAATACAACACTTCATCCCGCAAACACATGTTGCTTTGAACCATCAGCGGTCAATTGCGACAGTTGCCTAGACGGCTGGAATATGCATACATTGCATCTCATTGCCGATTATGATTTTGCGCAACCACATATGCGTCTAAGCCCACGTATAGGATTTTTTGCCAATATTAACCTAGGCGGCAAACGAATATTTAAAACAACTATGGCCGGTTGCTCATGTGGCCTCGATATTACTAATGAATTTTAACATGCCATAACAGTTCCCAAAGGAGTAATAATGAAAAAATGTACATCGTATATACTGTTATTTGCTGTCTTGTGTATACAACAGCACTATGCAACAACACTCGTTAAAACATTTAGTACCGAGATTAATCAAAAGGTCTACGACCGAGCTTCAGCAACATTGTACCTCGGTCTTGCCGCGCAGGATGATCCTTATTCAATTTGGGCTTGTTCACGCCCTATCGGTAACGAAAGCCCAACCTTTAACTCAATCATAGGCAGTGATGGCATAGCGCATCTGGCTCTTGCTACCAACATCGGCGCTATACGCCCCTATCTTGGTTATAACCAAATACATAATAGCTCAACATATCTGTATGCTTCAACATACAATGGCAAGAAACCCGGTCAAACAGGTACGGCTCTCAATGATGCTGCCGGAAATCCTACAAGCCTTATTTCCGCACTCGCAGGCATGTTACAACCAGGTTCTGATAATCAAGGATATTTTTTCGCAGCAGTCTCAACATATACAGGAGCAAGTGAAGAAACTGTTCCGTTTGGGCAACCGGACAGCGGCATTGCCGTCGTACGTCTTTTTAATGATACAAGCTCAACAACACTCACTTTAGAACAAACCGCAGCAGAAAGTACCGCTCCCACAACAGTACAAGCAAAACGCCTTGATCCAAGCACAGCGCAAGTACGCATCAATAATGAGCCTGCAATAGATGGACTCGTAACGTTACACTGGGATGATCAGCTTCAACGACTCTACACCGGCCTTACTCTCACAACAGCCGCAGGCGCACATAATGGCGCGAAAGCGGTCGTCGTCGGACAAGTACACGACAATGGAACACTTACTCTGTATGATATTTTTGATACAATAGCATTATCCGCAGGCGATACCGATAGAATAGTCGCTGTCATTAATGATTCAGAACAAGAAAATCCACTGTCAATTAAACATATACGTACTATGCATTGCAGTACAGGACCAAGTTACTTAATTGTTAACGGTGGCGTTGGGACATATGATCAGGTAAACAATACAATATATGCACTTCCTATTGTTGACATCTGCCCCGAATCGCCTTATCAAGGGACACTCGCCGATAAAAATGCCCCATTATCTTCTAGGCATACGTTTGAGACTGTAGTAACGACATCACTTGGACTTATAGATAAAGACGACCCTGCTGCACAAGTCGGCGCCGGGCCATTACCTATTGAAGCTACAACAGAAATTTCCGACATCGAGGTCATTGGTGATACGGTCTATGTCTCAACTGCAACCGGACAATCGGCTACAAATGAAAACGGTATTCTATATTCTCAAGCTTTATTTGAAAAGACGGGCAAAATTGTACGTTGGACACCGTGGACAAAACGGGCATTCCCTTACAACGCCTTTGCACAAGAATCTTCTATTAACAAAGGCATTCAATTTTTTGCAATAGATGCCGTCACAGGAAAAGTATGGGCCATTGATGGTTATACACAAAAATCTGTACGTGTAACCGCATGGGACAAAGGAAATAGCTGCCAAGCGACACAAGACAGCATATGCCCATCAAGCAACTCAGCTTGTTGCTCAACATGTAACTGCTGCACCGGCAAATCGTGCTCTCACTGTTCAGTAAAGAATCTTGTAGTACCTCCATGTTGCACCCTTGCGGCACAACTCTGCGCGAGCTTACCTTGCGGCTGCTACTCAGTTCTTGATCTTGATCAATCTACACGCGGTTTTACAGAATCAGAAAATCTTAATCGTTTTGCACTTTTTGGTGGATGTGGCAAAGTTGATATCGCTCGTGTCAGTGTAGCCTACAATCAAACAGCTACAAGCCCACAAAAAGTTATTGAAGATTTCTGCGCGCCCACGGGCTGCCAAGAACTGAATTTTATTGAAACAATGCTACCTGAGAATAATGTATGTGTTACAACCCTTGAATATTCACGTCCTTCAGCACATGACCCTGATAATCACTGTTACTTTTTTGCAGGTACAGATAAGGGACTTTATGTATATGCGAATGCAGGTATAGCAGGATTTGACCTGAGCAACTTAACCATGAATACACTAGCACATGGGCAATGGGTACATATACCAGCATTTTCTGACCCGATTATTGATATTAAAACAACAGGATTGAGTCTTTATATAATTACACAAACAGCAAAAACAGGAACCCTGATAAGTTCATTGTATCGTGTAGATTTTGACGCTACAGTAGAAGCAATGTTTGACTCTACTCACATTCATCTCATCGCGCAAACCGGCAACGAACCATTTGAGCATGCTTATGCCTTTACCGGTATACAACCGGTAGCTGTATATGTTACCGCTACCAACGAAATTGAAGCAGAACAACTGCTCCTTGGAACAAATGCCGGATTATTCGGATCATATGCTACAGTAAGCGCCGCTACCCGAGGAGTTGCCGATGCTACAGATCAAACTGACGCAGCATGGGCACTCGTTCCGACGCACAATACACTATGGATTGAAGGAATCGCAGGCATAGATACACCAATCCCATCAACAGTCTGGTCTGTCAGCGTTGAAGATATATGTAATTCACGTACCTATGAGCACAGTTGGATCTACCAAATAAGCAGCATCTCACAAAATACACCTTCAAATGAATATTTTAAATCTTTCAGCCCGGCATTTTTCAATTCAATTGTCCGCAATTCAACGTTTGAATGGATCGACCCAATAACCTATTTCTGGTCTGATGGGGCACGCAGATTCTTTATTATCAATAGAGCAACTTGTAAACCATCAACCAATGCCTTAATGAGCTTTCCATTCAATACTCCTGAATGGCGCGTTTGCGCACCGGCACAACACATACTTGTATTTGATCCTTATGTCGTCGCAACAAAAAGATTTTTCTGGATAAAACAAATAGGTATCACAGGAATACTTATGGCAGGAACACAAGATGGAGTTATAGCATTAGAATAATTTTTAGTGGGCAAGCAATTGCGCAAGTTTCACGTGTATTGACCTGATAAGAAACCGCATAGCTCTTGAAGAATTGATTTGAGCCTGCTTTTCTTGTGTAATTCTTTCAACTAAGCCTGCAATATACTCTATATCTTCAGGAGGATATGGACTACAATGCGTATGCACATATTCTACCGAAGAAACTTCTTGCAATAAACGTACAAAACGACCGACGCAAAGATCTTCAGCTGTTATAACATCATAGAGCTCAGGCATATCATCAAGTACACGCATGCAGACTTCCAATGCCCTAGAGTAAGGTGAAGAAGGGAAAAGAGTCATCCAAGGGTTTTTTGCTTGAACGATACTCCACGAACAAATCAATATAACTATAGTCACAGATATACGCATACCGCCCCCTTATTTTTT
>CAZQNW010000049.1:0-1715 GCA_964595035.1 uncultured Pseudomonadota bacterium | reverse complement strand
ATATCTCATTCAGGTTAGATACCAATCATATGAATAGAATTCTTTTGTACTAACAATTTAAACAGAAAGGATGTGCTTTTAGCGCATTAAAAACAAATTTTTATGAAGATTATACATGTCCTTCAAAATGTTAAGGAAAATTGGAAATCTGGGCTGACCGTATCACTCATTTCATTACCACTTGCCGTTACCTTAGCAGTCGCTTCTCATGCCAGTCCTGTTCAAGGTGTCATAACGGCTATTTGGGCAGGTTTAATATCATCATTATTTGGTGGAAGCAACTATAATATTATTGGGCCAACAGGGGCACTCTCGGGATTACTTTCATCTTATGCCATACTCCATGGTACCGGCATATTACCAACACTTGCCATACTATCCGGAATACTGATATTTGTAGCGTACATATTCAAGTTAGAAAAATACCTTATTTTTGTTCCTTCAAGCACCATTCATGGGTTTGTTCTTGGTGTAGCTCTTATCATTATATTTAACCAAATGAACTTTGCGCTTGGACTTCTTAATGTGCCATTACATGAAAGTTTTGTTCAGAACGTGCATGAAACGCTCAAACACATACTATCCTTCAGCCCGGTATCAACAACATTATTCGCTTGTTCGCTTGCAATTTTATGGTCACTCTCAAAATTAGTCCCCTCTATACCGGGAGCTATTTTAATTTCACCATTTGGCATCATACTAGGCTATCTTTCGTCTCATCGTATAATTTCTCTATCAATACAAACATTAGAAAGTAAATTTGCTAACCTTTCACCCCATCTTATGCTTCCGTTCAGCTGGAGCCTTTCTATAAAATATATTATTCCAGCCCTCACCATTGCCATTATATCAATTATCGAAACTATGATATCAGCACGTATTGCCGATGGAATGACTAAGACTAAACATAACAAGAACAAAGAAATGTTAGGGCTCAGTTTAGCCAACATTGTTTGCGGTCTTGCAGGAGGCATACCCGCAACGGCGGCTTTAGCGCGAACAACACTTAATATAAAAAGCGGCGCTACACATAAAACATCTGCTTTCATTGCCAGTATCTGCGTTCTTATAATTTCAATGCTTCTTCTCGGTTACTTTAAATATATGCCCTTGCCCATAGTTGCAGCCATTTTAACTATGGTTGGCATTAAGATGATTGAAATCGAACATTTTAAGCGCATGTTTAAGACCGATAAAACAAACTTCATAATAGCCATGATTGTTGCAGCTGTAACAGTTTTTGAAGATCCTATCATCGGTATATTACTAGGCGCGTCCATATCAATGCTTATATTTATGAAAAAGCTATCTGCAGGACAATATGAACTTAATCCAAAAAGCACAAATAAACATGCAGAGCCTTTAATTCAAGATGACACTCTTATGTATTCGATTAAAGGTGTACTTGCCTACATAAACGCACAATCACATATAGCACGCTTCGAAAACGTACCACCAAAACATAAAAATATCGTTATAGATTTACGGGCAGTTTCATTTATTGATCATGATGGGATTGAGGCTTGTGAAAAAATAGTTGATATACTGCACACCCAAAATAAATCTGTTCGCATTATTGGCGCACAAGCTCTTAGAGAAAAAATCATAGCCGCAACTCACATACCCCATGAACTAACTTCACAAACAGATACAACACCTGTTGAATAAAAAGCAACTCATTCATAACGTGTAATGTAATAGAAAAAGCACCAAAT
>CAZQNW010000048.1:0-6591 GCA_964595035.1 uncultured Pseudomonadota bacterium | reverse complement strand
GAAAAATACTTCCCCTGTATGTATGTTAGTCTATTGCTGTACAATAATTCAATATTAATTGACGGCAAAAAATTTTTTACGTATCATTAATGTACTTAATATATTGGCATAACTTATTGTGCCGGGATGGCGGAACTGGTAGACGCACGGGACTCAAAATCCCGCGATGTTCGCATCATGTCGGTTCGAGTCCGACTCCCGGCACCATATCCAAAAGCATAAAGGAGATTCTCGTGGCATCCGATTGTATCTTTTGTAAAATTATTGCCCGTGAATTACCGGCACATGTAGTAGCCGAAGATGAGTATGTTGTTGTATTTCAAGATATTAATCCTAAGGCGTCAACGCATCTGCTTATAGTTCCTAAAAAACATATTGTTGATATAAGAGAAAGTACCAAAGAAGATGCAAATTTATTGTCTCATATTCTATTTATGGCTCAAAAACTTTCTCGTACATTGCCTGCTCCCGGCGCATTTAGGTTAATGTTTAATAATGGCCCTGAAGTTGGACAACGTGTATTTCACATGCATGCCCATTTTTTAGCAGGGCAGCGGCTTCCGGAATTTTAAAAAATTAGTATAATTTTGCTTTTTTTTATCTTATGCGTATTCTAAAAGGGTATGCATATATCTTATGTGCCGAGATGGCGAAATTGGCAGACGCGCTGGCTTCAGGTGTCAGTGGTGGCAACACCATGCCGGTTCGAGTCCGGCTCTCGGCACCAAGTTATAACCTAACATAAAAAAGGGGCGAAGATGTATGGAAGTTCTCGTCCGGTTAACACAGTCAAAACCAAAAATGCGCAACAAAAATCTTTGTTTGCTATGCGTGACAATGCTCTATGCTCAATTCTGGATTTTTTTAAATTAGAATCTAGTTCATTACCTATTGGTCGTGTGCAAGCTGATCCTCAAGAGATGCGATCGTTACAAGGAAAGATCGTTCTTGTGACGGGGGGATCTCGTGGTATAGGTAAGGCTACTTGTGAAAAATTTGCTGCGGCCGGGTGTACTGTTATAGGAACTTCACGTGCCCCTGAAAAAATTAAAAATAAGCCTGCACAGTATACATTGATGAAGCTCGATGTGCGATCTGATGAATCAGTTAATACGTGTATTCATGAGATTATAGAGAAATTTGGTCGCATAGATATTCTTGTTAATAATGCGGGAATTGGCCAATATGGGCGTCTTATCAAGTCAAAGATTGAAGATTGGATCAACTTATTTCAAACAAATGTGTTTGGTGTCCATAGAGTTACTCAAGCAGTTTATCCTTATATGAATGGTGAAGCGTCACGCATTATTACCTTAGGGTCGTTGGAGGGGGAAACGGGATATCCTTATCAGGCCTTATATGCGATGTCTAAGCGTATGTTGCAGACGTGGAATGATTCATTTGATTTTGAACAGCGTACAAACAATGGGCCGCGGTTTACACTACTTGAGCCTGCATGGGTCAATACAGATTTTGGTGTATCCGCGGATATTATCAATACTGAGCCTGATTCAGAGGATCCTTATGCAAAACTTGCTCCAAAGCTCTTTATTCAGTATCTAAAGCAATATGGAGTAGAACCTGAAACAGTAGCTCATGCGATTTTTACTATTGCGTCATTGCATCGTCCCAAGCTTAGATATTATGTGGGAATTCAGGGGCGGCTTTTAATGGGATATAGTCTGGAAGATCTTATTGCGATGGTATATACGCAGCCTCCTGAACAGATACTTGCTTTTATGGATACTTTAACAGAAGTAATGATGCGTTTAAATGCAGGTAAACTTTAACCGATCAATTCCCATCGCGGATTATTTTTTTGTTCATCCTTATAGAAGATATAAAGTCCAATAGCAAGAATAATGGCAGATAGATATGTGTAGGAACTTAGGGATTCTTTCAGAAAAAGCCATCCATATAGTGCTGAAAATAGAGGTGCCATAAAGCCTGCCAAAGATAAAAATGTTGCTGTATATGAACGTAATAAGAAACTGTAAAAGTTATATGAGATAATATTACTGATAAGTATATAAATGAACATATATCCGGTAAAAGGTATAACTGATGAAACAGGGGTAATGCCTTCTAGTGCAAGAGATGTTAATAACGCTAATATTCCGCCTGCGGTCATGCATATTCCATTGACCATGAAAGTGGAGCATGTATGGTCAAGTACAAGCTTTCGTATAAGTATCCATTTATAACAATCAGCAACAATTGAGAGTAATATGACGAGGTCTGGCAGCGAGAAAAAGTGCATGTTTTTGCATAATTTCTCAGGTGTATGACAAGGGATAAGTATGGGAGCAATAGCGCATACGCAAAACATGATGCTAAGCCATTGTTTCCTACTCGTTCTTTCTCCCCAAAAAAAATAAGATAACAAAGATGAGATTATGGGGTATAGTGTAAATAAAAAACCGGCTTTAGCAGAACTTAAATAATTAATGCTCCAATAGCGGGCTATGTAGTTGAAATAAAAACCGATCAAAATTACTTGTGCATATATCCAATAATGGCTGTGCTGTATACTAAAGTCTCTTTTGCGATACATTGTGTAATATCCAAGCAAAAGAATGCCTGCTGATAGCATACGAACGCCAGTCAAAAAAAATGGTTTTGAATAGCAAAGTAAGATCTTTGTAATAGGAAATGAACTTGCAAAAATGGCATACATTAAAACGACCGTGAGCATTATACATATTTCCTTTTTATTTTTTTAATTTTCTTATATTGAACAGGCTTATATATGATGAAAACTTTGTTATAGGATAACAGTTTGAACGAGAAAATCTATGAAGATATACATGTGAGATTGTATGTAAGGTGCTCCAGTAGTTTACATACGAATCTTTTAAGTTTCCAGTGGAATAGATAAAGATTCTTGTTCAGTATGATATTCATTATGAGTTGTGTGCAACGAGTAATGGCGCATACATATTTGTTGTTAGCCTTTCTTCTTCATTTTTATGTGCATTAAGTGATGGTATGTTTTTAAAGTTGTATAGTACTGACAATGAATCGTTACTTTGTTTAATTCCGGACTGTGGTAATGCATGGCCTGAATTTTCGTATTTATTTTTTGTCAGTAAAGATGTTTTTGCTAATGCATGCAATGAGTAAGGGATATATGAAAGCGGAAACAGCGGGCTATTTTTTTTTAGTTTTGAGGAAAAAACAGGAATGGCAAAACTGCTTTTGACTATTTTGTTATAAGGGGATGAAGGGTACGTTGGTTGAAAGTATGGATCAATTTTCTCATATAATATATAGTCAACATCTTCTCCTGTTTTTGTATCGTAAGAATAATATACGATGACAATAATATGGTTATTGATACAAAGAAAATGTTCATGCCTTTGCTTTGCCTGATTATTCATAAACCAGGGGTCGCTCAAGCACGTGCTTTCAAGGGATAATCCCAATTCACTCTCGATATAAGGGTTTTTGCTAATGCATTTTTGTTTTAAATAAATGGTTTCAAGTCCAGAGGTAAGTTTAATTGTATATATATGTTCTCCTATAGGTAATTCTCGTGGGATGGCAAGAATCATACTTTTTTCTTCCGGAATTGCGAAAGGAGTTATTATTTGTTTTACTTCTTGTATAGCAATAGGGTTTTGTTGTTCCTCTATTCCTGTATATTCTATTGAAACATTAAATTGTAATGGTGTGCAATTTTTTACAAATACATGTGTTGGCTGCGCACATATATATCCATAGGCTATAGCTGCGCATATGTAGAAGCTTTTTTTTGGTATATCCATATTCATAGAACCTCCTTTTTTATAATAAACTAACTACTCTGCTATAGCACCATAGAGGAATGCTTATGCTTCAGTCAATATTTTTATATAATGATGTTAAAATTTAGGTTTTTTGTTTTCCTAACCATAAAAGATAACTCTCTATAAATGGACTTAAATCTCCATCGAGAACAAGGTCTGGCTGAGGAGATTCATAGTCGGTTCTATGATCTTTTACCATTTTATAAGGATGCAGAACGTAGGAGCGTATTTGAGAACCCCATTCAATACTTTTCTTTTCAACAAGAGCATCTTTTGCCTCTTGTTCTTCTTTTTGTTTTTGTGCTAGTTTCGCACGTAACATTTTAAGTGCTGTTTCTTTGTTTTGTATCTGAGAACGCTCGTTTTGACATTGAACTACAATGCCTGTAGGAATATGTGTAATACGAATTGCGGACTCAGTTTTGTTGACGTGCTGTCCTCCTGCTCCTCCGGAACGATATGTATCAATGTGCAAATCATTAGGGTCGATTGTTATTTGAACTTCAGGAACTTCGGGGGTTACGCTTACAGCCGAAAATGAAGTGTGGCGACGTTTATTGGCGTCATAGGGGGAAATTCGTACAAGCCTGTGTATACCCTGTTCTCCTTTTAATAAGCCATAGGCATTTTTACCTTTAATAAAGAGCGTTGCTGATTTGATGCCGGCAGCTTCTCCTGCTTGATAGTCAATGATATCAACATTGAAATCTGACTGTTCGCAAAATCTGACGTACATGCGTAGTAACATTTCAGCCCAGTCTTGTGATTCTGTGCCTCCTGCGCCTGCGTTAATACTTACAAAGCAATTAGAGTTGTCCTGAGGGTCAGATAATAGGAGTGTGATTTTGAATTTTTTCACTGCTCGTGCTAAGTTGAGTACATCGGTTTTTAGTTTTTCCAGTTCCGTTATGTCATCTTTGAAGAGTTCCAATAGCTCTTTTAATTCTGTATTTGTGGTAGTTATGTAGATAAATTGATCACGCAAAATGCGAATGCGCTGCAATTCTTTTAGAATTTCGGTTTGCCGAGGATTTTGCCAGAAGTCCGGTTGTTCACTTTGATTCTGTAATGTTGTGAACTCATGTTCTAAGTTAGAGTTTTCCCAAAATGTAACAATTGTTTTAATATCAGGCTCGAGATTTTTGAGGAGCTCTTCTAATTCATCGATAAGCATTATTATTTTCCTATTGTAGTATTCACTTCTTTTCCATCTAGTATATAAACCTTAACGTGTAGGAGCAATAAGTCTATTGATCTCCTATAAAGCGACCCATTCAAAGCCATAATAGGCATCAGTTCCTGTGGACAAATAGTTCTTCTTATTATAAAGGATTCCATCGAGAGAATTGAGTGTATATACCATAATATAAAATCTATTATTGAGATTGTCGAATCCTCGTAATCCCAGGAATGCTGTGTTTTGTACAATAACCCATTCAGCTTGAGTTATACTCCTTTGAGTATCAATAAAATAGGTCTGTTGGTTAATCAGTGTATTGTTTGCAGCGTCTAGTGTATAAAGCATGACAAAATTTTTACCGCTGTAAGAATCAAAACCAAGAGCGGTAAGAAATGCTGTTTGGTCGATGACTACCCATAAGATTGTATTGATCATATCGCCTAATGCTATAAAAGTGGTATTTTTGTTTTCGAGTTTAAGTGTTGTTGTGTTTAAGGTAAAAGAGCTTATAAAGTATTTTTGCTTTAAAGAATTAAAACCCCAAAATCCTAGATAAGCAGTATTATTGAGGACAACCCAGGAAATTTGTGGGCAACTTTCTTCCTTTGGTAAATATGTTACCTGTCTTGTGTCGAGTTTTCCTGTATTTTGGTTGAGTCTGTATACCTCAATAAGGGAGCGTGTGGATAAAGTATCATAAGCATCTACTCCCAGGTAAGCATTATTATTGACTACCGTCCACTCTATCTGTGTCAAAGATTCTGAACTGTTTAATAATGTTTTTTGTTGATTTATAAGGGATCCGGTGCTGTTGAGCCTATATAATGTTATAAAATATTTGTTTAAACCGGTATCAAGGCCCCAAAGTCCCAAGTATGCTGTATTTTGTACAACGACCCAAGCTATCTGGTTTATCGATTCTTGACTTGATAAAAGTATTTTTTGTTTATTTGAAAGGGTTGCGGTTTGTTCTATTAATGAATATGTGATAATAAAGGGTCGCGCATATTGGGTGTCGACACCATATAGAGCCAAAAAGGCGTTGTTGTTAACGACTACCCATTGCATATCCGTAATGGGTTCTGTTAGCGCAAGTGTGGTACTTTTCTTATTTGTTAAAGTTCCGGTTGATGTATCGAGTGTATAGAGTGCTATGTAGGGGTTCTGTCCCGTTATGTACCCTCTTACGGCAAGATATGCAGTGCCATTGATAACTGTCCAAGCCATTTGGTTGATTGATTCGTTATATAATGAATGTGGAAGGTTGCTTGGCAGTATGGTTGAAAAATTGATGATAGAGGAGGCTGAATTTGATAAAGTGGTCGCCAATGTTTTTTGTTTATTGAGTAAGGTCCCGGCTTCATTGTTAAGAGAATACGTGATAATAAAGTCTGAAAGTCCGGTAAAAAAGTTATTTCCTCGTATTGCCATGTATCCTAGTGTTCCTTCAAATGGCATTCGAATTGTGTTTGTAGAATCGTATCTGAGTATAGGCTTTGGCTTTTTTCTCTCTTGTGCCTGTTCAAAGTGATACGCTTGGTTGAAGTCTGATGCCGATAAAGCACAACATGAAAACGTAATATAGAAAGAAAAGAAGATGTGAGGCAGTGGCGTATATATATG
>CAZQNW010000047.1:0-6813 GCA_964595035.1 uncultured Pseudomonadota bacterium | reverse complement strand
AATGAAAAATTTTCGTAACGATTGCGACTAAACTTCATAAGAAAGTTCTGCTGTAAGCCATAGGGCAAAGACATATATTGTTTTGTTGCATAATGAGCGTCCGCAAAAGCGAATTTACAATACCCATTTTATTCTTTTGCAAGTCCTAGACAGAACTTTCAGTTAATGCGTAACTCCTGATGTATCGAATTCGCGTTATGTATGTCCGAACTTCAGAAAAAACTACTTACAAATATAAAAAAAAAGGAATACCCATGAAACCAATATTCACAGCACAATTGTCATGGCTATTGTTGTGTATGCCGCTATGTATACAAGCAGCGGCACCGGCCACAGCCAGTCAGGGGCAGCAGATAGCCTTAAGATCTTACGATGGAACAGTGATCACTTTACCACGAAGCGCAGTCGAACTGTCAAGCATGCTGCAAGGCATGATTTCCGAGCGAATTCTAGACTATGATGAGACATGTAGTGTTGATATTCCAAAACAAGTACGTAACACAATGGTTACAAAAGACCTACTGCAGATATTTGCCTCTGCCTTACAAGTTGCATACAGGGTTAGAAGCAACCCATTGCGAGAGCGCTACACGGTAATTGAAAACGCCGTACTGCAAGAACTCAGCACAAGGGGCAAAAATAATACTGACGGCATCATTGACCTGTGGAATCTCATTGCGTTTTTTGATACTGAGATTCTTAAGTATCCTGTCGCCGAAGTTATGTTGCACTCCTTGAGCGCTGACATGAGAAACAAATGTGTTGCGAAAGAAGTAATTATGAACCTAGCGGAACTGCGCATAGCTTATCTTGAATTGCAAAATCTATTGGCAAAAGCATGGTATTTGAATTATGGAAACAACGGGGATTTTATTTTTGAGGAAGATCCGGCATTCTACTACGGGTTTTCAATCGAAGAGTTGGGCTCTTATGGCAAATTACCCGGAAAAATTTCAGTCTCCTTGGATCTCAACAATTTGAGAATTAACGAACTAACAGGCCTACGTGAGATAGAACATATTGAATCCGTAACCACAATACGCCTGGACCACAACCGGCTTACCTCACTACCTCAAGAGATATTCCACGGACTGAATAGACTATATCAGCTACACCTGGACAACAACCAACTTACCACACTGCCTCAAGAGATATTCCAGGGACTGAATAGCCTACAGGAACTATACCTGGGCAACAACCAACTTACCACACTGCCTAAAGGGATATTCCAGGGACTGAATAGCCTACAGTTGCTATACCTGGACAACATCCGGCTTACCACACTGCCTCAAGGAATATTCCAGGGACTGGATAGCCTAGGGCTGCTACACCTGGGCAACAACCAACTTACCACACTTCCTGAAGGGATATTCCACGGACTGAATTCGCTACGTCAGCTACACCTGGCCAACAACCAACTTACCACACTTCCTGAAGGGATATTCCAGGAACTGTACCTACGGAATCTACACCTGGGCAACAACCAACTTACCACACTTCCTGAAGGGATATTCCACGGACTGAATTCGCTACGTCAGCTATACCTGGACAACAACCGGCTTACCACACTGCCTCAGGGGATATTCCAGGGACTGGCCCTAAAGTACCTAAATCTTGAGCATAACCCTCTCTCAACATGAGTTACGCATTAATTGAAAGCTCTGTCTAGGACTTGCAAAAGAATAAAAAAGGTGATCCAATGTTAAGGATAAATAAATATTCTCAAAAAAAGGATCACCAAAAAATGAGAGTAGCAAAAGTTTTGGAAGAAACCAATGTATCGAATTATTCATATGCATTATTGACAACAGAAACAAGGAAGACATGTACACATTTGGCTGTTTCGATAGCTCAATCGCATGACAAGCTATATCGACCATTCAAAGATGCATGGACGCACGCTCGTGCGCTACGAGATCATCTCTTAGGTATTGTTAAAAGCGAGTTGACATGTAAACCAATGCAAAGACTACTTTGGATCTACATATTTTTGTTATTGGATTCATAATTACCTGGCATGCTGGAGGCAATACGGAAACTCTAAGATCTTGCATTTCTGGATGCCATAAATAATTGAACTAACTGATTTTCTGGCTTTTGTATCAAAAATATTTAGCGTCCCCATAATCTTTATGATATCTTTCCTGGCATCATGATTCTCCTTTCTTTATTCTTATTGTTGAAAAAAATACACCAGAAAAGGAGTTTCTTCTATGTATGTCCGAACTTCAGTAAGTATTAGTTGACAAGATGCGTAATCACAGGTACTATACTCATGTTCATTTAATGCATGTGCCGGGGTAGCTCAGTGGTAGAGCGTGAGCCTGAAGAGCTCAGCGTCGGTGGTTCAATTCCATCCCCCGGCACCATTTTTATTCCTCTAGTATTTCCTCTGTTTAATTAATCTATTGCTATCCTTGCTATATCTACAAAACATTTATATGTTATTGTAAAAAAGATATGAGCACAAAGGTTATGTTTATAGGTAACAATGGGAATAATGCTTTGGAATGAGGATGCGGGTATTATGAAGTATGTGCCACAGGATAAATATAATGTTGCGTGGTTTACGTTAGCTGAATGTATTGCACGAGGAGAGAGAGTTAGGGCTTTAGGGGTGTATCGGTTGCTTTCACATTCGATTAATAATACTGCATTAGCTAAGCAACTGGAGGGTGATATTTTACTTGCTTTTCAAGATAAAGGTGCGGCATTGGTCAAATATGAAGAGGCTGCTGCACTTTACCAGAAAGATGGTAAGTACTTAGAAGCGGTGGCTATATATGAACATATGCGCGACATTGATTCAAGTAAGTTTGAATATCTTGGCAAAATAGTCGAATTGTATACCATATTGCGCATCGAATCAAAGGTTGCGGTTAATCTTAAATTGTTATTTGAAGAATATCTGCGCAAGCATAAATTTGATGACGCGCATGATGCTTTGATGCTTTTAGATAATCTGCTTGAGCCTAAATATACAGCATGTTTGCACCAACAAATTTCGTTTGCACTTATGCAAAGACCTGAACATAATGTAATGCGTGTAAAAGAGCATATTAGAGCAGCTGTCCTTGGGTTCGTCCAAAGTGACGATAGTTGTGCTTTACAGAAATTTTTATCGTCGCTCGAAATAATTAACAAAGAATATGCCAGTGATGCATATCAGATTATAGAACAAGATAATTAATAGATATACGTATTTGTTTGAATTATAGGTTAATATGTATATTAATGGGTTGCTTGGATAATGCTTCCAGAAGACCGAATGTAAGCTTAATCTTCTCGTGTGTTTCCAATAAGAGCTTCATATTATTTTCATTAAAAGCAAATTGTAACTGAACAGGCCCTGGTGTTAATAAAGTCTGAATCTGTTTGAGCATTGAATCTGTAACATGCTCCGGTAGTTCGATGGTCAGGTCGCTGATGCGTGGCCATTGCTCAAAAATGAGGTCAATGGGTACAAGTGTTTCGGCCTTTATTTTGCAGATTTTGTCTGATGTGCAATCGACAGTACCTTTAACAATAAATACCTGGTATTCACTAAGCCATTGCTCTACGACCTTAAATAGTTTTGGGAAAACAACAATTTCTGCCGTAGTACCATTGAGTTCTTCTAATTGAATGAAAGCCATGCGTTCACCTTTTTTTGTAACAATGTCTTTGCGTGTTTTGAGTAATCCGCATCCTGTTGTGACTTGTTCTTTGCCTGTTGAATCGGGAGGAAGAATATCAAATGGTTTTACATTAAACCATGTAAGCTGCCGTTGATATACCGATAAAGGATGTTCGCTTACATAAAATCCTGTAACGTCTTTTTCGCGTTCAAGTTTTTCTTTATCTGTCCATTCCGTACATGAAGAAAATGTATAGTTTGTTTGACCTTGTTCTTTTTGCTCTCTGTTACATATAGAGCCAAATAAACTTGTTTGACCTGTTTGCAGTTCTTTTTTTCTTTCTGTGGCAGTTTCCATTATTTTTGCAAGATCATTAAATTTTTGTGCTCTGCTGCCTGGTAAAGTATCAAAAGCACCGGAACATATGAGGCTTTCAATAACACGTTTGTTAACGGTTCTTAAATCTACGCGTGTGCAGAAATCTACCAGATCTGTAAATTGTTTTTTATTTCGGACTTCCATGATATTATTGAGTGCTGCTAGCCCAACATTTTTTATACCTTGCAGGCCGAAAATTATTGCTCCATCAACGGCGTCAAACTCAATTGATGATGTATTGATATCCGGTTGAATAATTTTGATTCCCATGCTTTTGGCCTCTTGCAAATACATAACCATAGCATCAGGGTTCCCTGATTCAAGGGATATGAGACACGTCATAAACTCAGCTGGAAAATGGGACTTAAAATACGCTGTTTGATAGGCAATAAGAGCATACGCGGCAGAATGTGATTTATTAAAGCCATATCCTGCAAAGTATGCCATAAGATCGAAGAGCTCACCGGCTTTTTGTTCATCAAAACCTCTTTTTTTTGCACCTTCTAAAAATAAAGCCCGTTGTTCTACCATAACTTCGACTTTTTTCTTGCCCATTGCTCGACGTAGAATATCTGCTTGCCCCAGCGTGTAGCCCGCAACGGTTGACGCGATTTTCATAACTTGTTCTTGATAGACGATAACACCGTATGTTTCTTCAAGTATCGGTTTAATTTCCGGAAATAGATACTTGATTTCTTGGCGTCCATGCCTACGTTCTATGAAGTCGTCAACCATGCCTGACCCCAATGGGCCTGGTCGATACAGTGCGTTAACAGCGATAATATCTTCAAATTTTTCAGGTTGCAGTTTGCGTAGCACATCTTTGAGGCCTTCAGATTCTAATTGAAAAACACCGGTTGTTTTACCTGCGCAGAGTAATTGGAATGATTTTTCATCGTCGATGGGCAAAGCATTGATATCGAGTTTTATTCCATGATTGCGTTCAATAAGAGCCAATGTGCGTTTAATGAGTGTTAAGTTCTTGAGCCCCAAAAAATCGATTTTTAAGAACCCTAAATATTCGAGTTCTGTCATGTCGTACTGTGTAACGAGTTCATCTGTTTTGGGAGGTATGTAAACGGGCAAAACCTCATCAATCGGTTCAGGGGAAATAACTATGCCGGCTGCGTGTTTTGAGGCATGACGTGTTAATCCTTCAAGGCGATATGCTATATCAAACAAGTTTTTTACATTCTCATTATGTTCGACGAGTTCTTTTAAACGAGGTTCTTGTTCTATAGCTTCTTTTAATGTGATTTTCAGTTGATCAGGAACGAGCCCTGTTAACATATTGGAATCATCAAATGGTATGCCTAGTGCGCGAGCGACGTCTTTAATAACACCCTTGGCCATCATAGTACCAAATGTTATTATTTGGCATACTTTATCGTGACCATATTTATCTTTGACATAGTTGATTACTTTTTCTCTTCCTTCAATGCAAAAATCAATATCTATATCAGGCATGCTGATACGCTCAGGATTCAAAAAACGTTCAAAAAGAAGATTATACTTTAGGGGATCGAGGTTGGTAATTTGTAATGTCCATGCGACAAGTGATCCTGCCGCAGATCCACGCCCTGGACCTACTGGGATACCATTGCGATATGCCCATTGAATAAAATCACTGACAACCAGAAAGTACTCTGTAAATCCCATTTGAACGATGAGTTCTATTTCTTTATTAAGCCGTTCTGTATAACGGTCTTTTTGATCTTCGGTTATTCGACCTTCTTTGAGTAGGCGATCAAATCCTTCCCAACATAAATGTTTAAAGTATGTGACGGGAGTATGTTCTGAAGGAATAATAAATTTTGGGAAAAAAAGTTTTCCTGTTTCAAAACTAAATTCACAGGAGTCTGCAACGACGCCGGTATTGTAAACCGCATCCAAATGATCCTTAAATAACGCGCAGATTTCTTCGGGGCTTCTTAGGTATGCCTTTACCTCGCCGAAAGAAAAACGGTCAGCGTCTGACATTTTTGAGTGCGTTTGAATTGCAAGCATGACCTCGTGTGCTTGACGATCTTCTATTGAGGCATAATGTGCGTCGCATCCAACAATACATTTGATATCTTGTTGGGCACTTATATCATACAATTTTTGGTTAAGAATCTTTTGTTCTGCCTGATCTTCTGGTTGTACTTCAAGATAAAATCTATCTTTACCGAAATGTTCTAAAAACCAATCAATGCGTTGTTGTGCTTGTTCTTGCTTGTCTTGCAGCAATAATTGTGGAATATGGCCGCCAAGGCATGCTGATGTAACAATAAGACCTTCGCTATGTTTGGCGAGAATTTCGTAATCAATACGAGGTTTAAAATAAAATCCTTGTTGATATGAAAATGAAAGAAGTTTGCAAAGATTTTTATAGCCAACTTTGTTTTGTACAATGATAAGTATGTGGTAATAACGATTTTGCTGATCTTTGATACGTGCATCTTCCGTAATATACGCCTCCATACCAAGTATTGGTTTAATACCGGCTTTTTGAGCGGCTTTGAAGAATTTTACAGAACCGAAAATATTACCATGATCAGATGTTCCAATGGCCGGAATATTATATTGTTTAGCAAAGTCTATAAGAGCTTTGTGTGATATTGCCCCATCCAGTAAAGAAAATTCAGTGTGTACGTGCAGATGAGTAAAATATTGCGCCATTGCTTACAAGATCCTGTCGTAATATAAGATGTATTTTAAAAATTATTGTAAAAATAGTTTAATGAAGCTCATTGAGATGTACACATTATTACTCATGTTGGAATATGTTTTATACAATATTTTGTGCTTGTTCACGTGCCTTTTCCAACTCAACTTT
>CAZQNW010000046.1:0-6999 GCA_964595035.1 uncultured Pseudomonadota bacterium | reverse complement strand
TAGTATACACCATTTTTTTCTAACAAAAAATGGTGGTAGGTTATAGTTTTTCATGGTATATCAATTTAAAAAGTTTATGAGAAGAAGAGGATATATGAAATCATTTCTTTTTGTTGCGAATTGGAAGATGGTTTTGACTGTTGAGCAGACCATTTACTACTGTAGGGCGCATATTCCTGAGATTGATGATATATCGGAAGCTACAGGACATACGATTGTATTGTGTCCATCGTTTCCGATGTTGAATGCCGTATATAATACAACTAAGGGTACGCGGGTTGTTTTGGGAGCGCAAACCTGTAGTTCATTTGCTTCAGGAGCCTATACGGGTGATGTTTCAGCAAATTCCCTTGAAGAAGTGGGATGCCGCTATTGTATTGTCGGGCATAGTGAGCGGCGTATATATTGCCATGAAACAGATCAGGATATAGCAAGTAAAGTTAAGATGTGCATGATCGCCGGTATATCACCTATTTTGTGTGTAGGGGAACTTTCTCATAAGGAAGATATCCAAGCGGTTGCGCAAGCGTTCGAAAAACAGTTGATAAGTTTGCGGGATTGTTTAGATGGCCAGACAAGAAAGGTAAATACCTTGTGGATTGCGTATGAACCTGTATGGGCCATTGGTACAGGGCGTTTGCCTGAACTGTCCTACTTGGAACAAGTTTACGCTCTTTTAAGCAACCTTGTTACACGGCATATGCCACAAGAGATTGCTGTGCGTTATTTGTATGGAGGTAGCCTTAATGAGAATAATGTTGCGTCTATAACGCATATACCCCAGGTTGATGGTTTTTTGATAGGGCATTCAAGTTTAGATTTTCAAAAGTTCAAGAATATGATATCTTTATGTGTATGAAGATGAGTATTTAATCTATGAGGGAAAATTATGTTAGTCGGATTATTGACAACTCTATTGGTTATCGATGGTTTATTTTTAGTCTTGTTTATCCTTATTCAAAAGGGTAAAGGAAATATGGGGTTAGGAGCTCTTGGTGGTGGAGTCCAAACATTGTTTGGTGGTTCTGGCGGCCAAGATATTTTCCAGAAGATTACTTGGATTTTAGGTGGGTTATTTATGTTAGGATCATTCGGATTATCAATTCTTCAATCTAAGATAACAACTGACTATATTCCTAAAACACGTCCTGTAGCACCAATTTCTCGCGCTTTACCTCAAAATCAGGCTGCTCCTGTATCTCAAGCACCGGCAGGAGACACTGAATCAGCTCAGTAATAAAGGTTGTCGCATATGATGGTTAGGTTTATTGAGTCGCTTGGCTCATATGCGATGGCATTATGTACGCAACTAGGCAAGTTTGCTCTTTTTGTAGCAGACGTATTCCGTGTTTTGTGTACGACACAACCAAAGTTTAAGCAGATTATTGCTCAAATGTATTCTATCGGGGTTCAATCGTTAAGCATTGCTGTACTGACTGGCACCTTTGCCGGGATGGTTTTTGCTTTGCAAAGTTATGTTGGTTTTTCTAAATTTGGCGGTGAACAGTTTATTGGACTTGTTGTTGCGCTTGGCATTATTCGTGAGCTAGGCCCGGTTATGACTGGTCTTATGGTAACAGGTCGCGCAGGATCTTCTATAGCTGCTGAAATTGCAACCATGCGTGTAACCGAACAAATTGATGCTTTGCATACGTTAGGTATCAATGTATATCAATATCTTATTATTCCGAGAATAGTAGGTGGTACGCTTATTTTCCCATTCTTAACGCTCTTTGCTATGATCTGTGGTATTATTGGAGGATACGGTATTTCAGTTGGTGTTCTTTCGTTAAGTGGTGAAGACTATATAACAAGTATTACCTCATATGTAGAATTTTCCGATATTATGGGTGGCCTTATCAAAGCGATGGTTTTTGGATTTATTTTAACCTTAGTAGGGACATACAAGGGATATACAACTGATAATGGCGCAAAGGGCGTAGGCCGTGCAACAACACAAAGTGTGGTAACAAGTTCTGTTTTGATCCTCATTTTTAATTATATTGTGACCCAATTGCTTGAATCTTTATAGGAATGAGATGATACGAATAGAAAATTTGCAAAAATGCTTTGGTTCACATTGGGTTACACAAGGTGTAAATCTTGAAATTCCCGCAGGTCAAATGACCGTTATTATCGGCCCATCCGGTGAAGGTAAATCGGTTCTTTTAAAGCAGATTATAGGGTTAATCAAGCCTGATTCTGGACACATTTATATCAATGATGTCGATATAACTACCTTAAAAAAGCGTGAACTTGAAGCTCAGATTGCACACATTGGCTATGTATTTCAATTCGCCGCTCTTTTGGATTCACTTACGATTTTTGAAAACATAGCCATTACATTGCTCGAAAACGGTGTGTCATCAGAGGATGCTTTGCCAATTGTAAAAGAAAAGCTGAGACTGGTTAACTTAGATGAAAAAATTCTAAAATCATATCCATCTGATTTGTCCGGGGGTATGAGAAAACGTGTAGGTCTTGCGCGTACTCTTATTACCAATCCGCAAGTAATTTTATATGATGAACCAACAACGGGTCTGGATCCTATTACTTCAAGAATTATTCATGAACTTATGCATGACATGCAGGTGCGCTTGGGGTTGACGTCTGTTGTGGTGAGTCATGATTTGAATATTTTCGAATTTGCAGATAATGTGGCACTGTTGATAGGGGGTACTATTCGGTATGTTGGGCCTGCTCAAACTATTTGGCAATGTGAAGATCCTTGGGTTTTCCAGTTTATACGTGGCTTAGCAAATGGGCCAATTACTGAGATTGGCAGTCGATAGGTATTGTTGTATGTATACAGGTAAACCAGATCCAACATATCGACAAAAGGCATTAAGTCTTGTAATATTAATGTTGTTTTATTATATTTCAATTTTTAATGAGGCTTGTACGTGTCACAAGAAGACAAAATATCATTGCCAGCGGCAATTTTAATTAATCTGAATATCATGATAGGCGCTGGTATTTTTATAAATACAGTTAAGTTGTCAAGTTGGGCAGGTGCTTTGGGTTGTTTTATGTACCCTCTGATCGGTCTTTTGCTCCTCCCTCTTATTATATCAATAGCAAAACTTGTTAATCTGTATCCTGAAGCAGGTTTTTATGGGTATAGCGCACAGGTAATTCATCCATTTGTTGGATTTATCAGTTCATGGGTCTATTTTACCGGCAAACTTGCTTCTGTAATGCTCATGATACATGTCGCGCTTTCGCTATTGCATCAAATGATCCCGTTATTACATGCTATTCCGGTTATTATTCTGGATGTCTTTGTGTTATTGCTTTTTGTGATGCTTAATATGGTTAATGCTAAGACTGGAAGTGTAATTCAAATATGGTTTATGGTACTCAAAGTGATCCCTATATTTTTTACAATATTCGTTGGGTTAGCGTTATTTTCTTGGCATAATTACGCATGTATCAATATGAATTTTGCAGGAATTCCTTCGGCTTTACCATTAGTACTCTATGCGGCAACAGGTTTTGAATCTGCCTGTTCTTTGAGTTGCCAAATAAAAAATGCGAAAAAGAACGGGCCGTTGGCGATTTTTATTTCCTATGCGATCATGCTTGCAATTGCTTTTATCTATCAATTTATTTTTTATGGGGCGTTGGGCAATGCTTTGATTGGCTTAAGCCATTATACCGAAATGTTTCCTGTGCTCTTGGGAACCTTGTTGCCAGGCTGTGGCACTGCAAGGTTAATGATTCAAGTCATTTTGTATTGTGCAATCGCTGCTTCTGCCTTAGGGTCTGCTTATGGAATACTTTTTAGTAATCCATGGAACTTGTATTCGATGGCTTGTTATGGTCATACGTTTTTTAAATCGCTGTTCACATCACTCAATAAGCATGGTGCTCCGGTATATTGTGTTATTGCAGAAGGATTACTAGGGCTTGTCTATCTGTTTGTATCGCGAGGAGAACAATTGTCCTTGCAGCAAGCTTCTGCTCTTGCATGTTCCATAACATATACTTTGAGTGTATTATCACTCGTTATTCTTGTTTTCAGAAAAAAGAATATAGAAATTAGGTGGTGGATTCCTCTTCTTGCTTTGTGCAATTGCTTTATTTTGTTGGGGGCCTGTATACGTAATTTTTTGTATTTTGGTGTGCAGTCCTTGTTTTTATTTGCTTTGTTAACATTCCTTGGTATTGTGATGTATTTGTATACATCACGTCCAATCACTCAGAAAACACGAGTTTAACAAGCGCGCTCTATACCTTTTGACCTCCGTCTTATCCTTAGGTACTATGGTTATATCAATATGATTTTTAAAGATCTTTTTGGAGGTTCTCATGAATAAGAAGATATTATTTTTGTCATTAATTGTTTTGTGTAGTCTTAGTAGTGCTCAAGCTGTATGGCCAAATCCTATGGCATTGATAGGGCAATTTTCACAAAAATATGCAGCATTAACTGCCAAATGTACTAAGCAAAATATGGCACTTGCAGCAGTTTGTGTAGGGCTTGGTTATTGGGGTTTTACTAAGTTGCGTGATTGGAGAATAGAACGTGCAAAAAAAGCTCTTATTAGTCGAGCGAAACAGAATGCTCAACAATTGCGTACTGAACGTTATGTAGTAGATGCTTCAACTCAAAAAATTTGGGGCAAGCCATTAGGCATATCACGTGTAGAAATAACAAAACAAGAAGATCAATTTAACGTCGTGGTGTTTGAAGGTTCTCCAAAGAGCTCGTACGGTTCCATATGCTAACGAATTTTTAAGGTAAGTAGGGCGAATAAACTCAATATAATTGAAACAATTATAAAGCGTGTTGTGATTTTAGATTCATGTATACCGAGTAGTTCAAAGTGATGATGAATAGGAGCCATTTTAAAAAGTCTTTTGCCGCGCAATTTGAATGATATAACCTGCAGCATGACTGATAATGTTTCAAGTACAAAAATTCCCCCAGCAAGAACGAGCAGTAATTCTTGTTTTGATAGCAGGGCTAATAAAGCTAAAGATGAGCCTAATGATAATGATCCGACATCGCCCATAAAAATTTCTGCCGGATGTGCATTAAACCATAAAAATCCAAGCACTGATCCGATGAGTGCTCCGGCTATAACGGTTATTTCAGGAACATTGGTAAATGGTATATGCAAGTAATGGGCTATGATAAAGTGACTTGATGCATAACAGAGAAATGTGAATAATACGAGATTCGGTAATAATACGCCGCATGCTAATCCGTCGAGTCCATCAGTTAGATTCACAGCGTTGCTTTCCGCGAGAATAACAAACATGATCCAAATAACAAAGAGCCATCCGAATTGTGGTTGGATATTTTTAAAGAAAGGTATGGAGAGTGAAGTTGAAATAGTTGATGATGTTATCAAAGTAATTGCGATGATGAACGCGCAAGCTACCTGCAAAAACCATTTTTGCTTTGCCGAAATTCCTCTTTTTTTTGTTATCTTGTGTATATCATCCCAGAGTCCAATGAGCCCAAAAAGGACAATTCCTAATAGGAATAACCATACGTGAAGTTTGGTGAGGTTACACCACAAGAGAGCAGAAATAAGCACTGTTCCAAGAATTAAAAGTCCTCCCATGGTAGGAATATTATTTTTTAATTTATGGCGTTCGGGAGTGTTTTCTCGTGCTTGACTTGTAAAATATTTTTGTGATTTTCTGATAAACCATTTTCCGGTAATGAGCGTAACGAATAAAGAAGTAAGTAACGAGGCAATTGTGCGAAAACTTATGTAGTGAACGACATTAAATGCTGATATGGTTTGTTGAATATAAGCGGCTAGGTGGTACAACATTGTACGTCCGTTTGTTATGAATGAGTTGTAATAAATTATAACATTTCTATCATATCTCATAGTACTCTGTAAGTCTATCTATGAGTTGTTTCCCATGGGCGTTTGACTTAAAACAGCGTTTATTTAAACTAGATAGTATCATAATGGAAATTACAAGGAGTATTTTAGTAACGATATACCTGTTTTCTCGCCTACATAATTTGGAGATAGTTTTTACATTGAAGTATTGTAAGACTTTGAATGTGTTAGTCGTGTTATTTATATTACCCGTTTTTTTTGGGGTATGTTTTTATTCGGAAATTATTTGTTGAGAGGAAAATTATGAGATTAATATCCTTAAAAAAGAAATTTCTTTCTTTCGTCATGTTGTTTTCTTGTTTAGCAATGCATTCTTTGCATACGTATGCAGGGCAAGAGGCTGGATTTAGAGTCGATGAACGTGAGTATATATATGCATTAGCCAATGAGATTGAAGGTATAGTAGATTTTTTCCAGGCAAGTATAACGAGCTTTATCGATCCTGCGGATCATACACCGTACAAGAGATTAGTTCTATCGATGAGTGATAAAGTCGATGAATTTGAACAAAGAGTTATGATGTCCTTGGCTGTAAAATTAGCCGAAGCTAAAACAGAAAATACTCCTGTGTTTTATAAGAGCTTGGGCCTTGTTTCTGAAATATTGAACGAGTTTTTAATTAAACTTAATGAATTGCGTGCGATTCTTATTAAGCCTGAATATTTAAATGCTCACGATGGAGTAAAGGCTATTAAGCTTGGTAAGGAATTAGAAGGACGCTGCAAGGATTTATTGGATGGTAAATTACTTGCGAAGTTTGAATATAAGATTGATCAAATATTCAAGCTTGTGAATGCGGCTGGAGAACAAACACTCAGCGGACGCTTATCTGAAATTAAAATGTTATTGCAAAATCTTAAGAGTGCATCTATGCAGAAAAAGGGCGGCAATAACGAATTACGCATTGTTAATGGTATAACCGCAAAAATACGCCACAATAAATAATGAAGTTTTTGATTTGAAGGGGAGATGGAGGTTCTTGGGTTCTTTTTGAGTGAAATATAAAAAAAGAGTACATCACTTTGACATGTGATGTACTCTTTTTTTTATTTATTTTTTGTCTAACTCTGTATATAACAGGAGTTACGCAATCTAACATAAGTTCTCTCCAGCAGATGAAATATGATGA
>CAZQNW010000045.1:1617-7058 GCA_964595035.1 uncultured Pseudomonadota bacterium | reverse complement strand
TCTCACCTCGACCGAAAAGCATATCCTATAGTGCTCAACGGAATAAAATCTCTCGTCCAAATTACTAACAGCTGCATATATGAATTGACTAAAAAAGGAACTTACTCTGCAAGCCAGTATGTCGCAATTGACAGTAAGCCTGCTTGGCTCTCGAAATGCGATGAAGAACAAGCATGGCAGCTATATGAGCAATGTCGCAATTTCATAATTAAACAGTATCACCCTAAAATGTCTCTTGAGAAAATCGTCAGAACAACACTCGAAGAAAATAAGCCGGAAAATCTTCAAGCTGAACTCTTGCCACTTTGGATTTCGTATACAGATCTTGATGCTACTCACAAAGCATTACTTAGAAAGATCGTACTTGTAGACAACTTAGAAACATATTTAAAAACAAAACTACAATGCAGATGGATTGATATGTTCCACTGGCTCAACGACGCAGACCATGAAGAATGCAAAGCTCTTTTACTTGAAGCTCAAGATATCAAGCGATGTTTAGTAAACATGCTTATACCTGTTGAATCACAAAGAAATCCAACTATTGAATCAATTCAACGAGATTATAATGACATAGCACAAGAATTATCTGAAAATGTAGCGCGAGAACAGCGTGCCATTAGAGAAAATCGAGGAGACTTCGATAAATTCATGTCGTTTTTATTCAACGCCTGCTTACAACAATTTGGCATCTTAGACGGTTCCTATGATTTTGCGGGGACATTGAAAATCTTAGCAGGTAATCGAGAAATAACATTAAAAGCACCAAAAGGCAACGAAGATTTCAACCGCCATATGGCAAAATTATCTGCAAATGTCGAACGTGCGAAGCTTGAGATGGCTCAATCAGCAACAGAAGGTGCTCCTGCTGTTACCATTCTGCCAAGTACGCAAAAAGATCAACAAGAAGCTCCTTCTACATCCACACCCGGACAAGGAACAACAGCTACTTCCAGTGATTCAGCATTAATGCTTGCCTATGAGATTGATATGACATCTATGCCTTTAGATCAAACGGTTGATATGGTTGGCACCAGTGCGTCAGGTTCATGCGCGGCAATGCAAAGAACTTCTGATGAACTACGTACTGACACGTACAGAACAATTGTGGATCATGCCGCGCAAGTGCTAGCCAACCATGCAGAATCGCCACAGCAACAAGGGAAAAATGCACTGGCTCAAGCCTATGAGCCATTAAAACCATTTATAGCCGAAGCCGAGCGAGGTGAAGCTCCTGATAAGCAACTGCTCCTATCTGATGCAATTATTACCATAGACACACTTCATGATGCCGCACAAAAAGCATCTCAAGACGGCAATACAGAACAGGCCGGGATATTTGCAGCAATGCGCGACACTATAGGTTCAGCTTATGCAATAATGTTAAATAGACCTCGCGTCGGATGTATAGATCGTGCTATCATTGGAGGCGCAATCGGAGCAGCAGAGGGAATGGTAGATTTTGCAGAATATACAACCTCTTTGATAAAAAATCCTGAAAAAGCTTTTCATGATTTAGGCCTGGCGGCTACCAAATACGTAATATTCGTAGGTAACTTATGCACAGATCGTCAAGCATGGCAACAGGTCGGCGATGCACTTAAAGAATTTTTACAACTGCCAGCAGAAGAAAGAACACGTATAGTCATGCGCTGTTGCTCAAGTCTAAAAATAGCGCCAAAACTTGCTCACACAGCTTTAGAATTTGGCTGTCAAAAAGGCTTGTCTCTCCTTCAAAAAAGACAATTATTGGCTCGTCTTGATAGGCTTGGCAAACAGGCAGGCACAGAGATCTCCAAGTTTATCAAAGACATACAAAGAGAAGCTGCAAGAGTTGGCAAGAAGCCACAAGCACAAACACTAGAAGGTATAGAAATACCAGTTCCAAACGCTGAAGGATTAACCGCGTTCATGGAAGGCGAAGAGGTTGCACACGAAGCTGCAAAACTTTGCCTTGGTTCTGAAGTTAAACCTATTACTGAAGCTGCCCAATTAGAAGAAGCTGCTGCTCAAGAAGTGCAAGCAGCTGAAGATTCCGCTACGAAAGCAAAAGCTGGTACAGAAGGTAGAGCTGCTCAAAAGATGCAAGAAGGATTGCAAGAAACTAAGCGTATACAGGTTGTTGGTGAGAAACAAAAACCTATTGCAGAGGGTGTTCCTGGTGAACCTATGCCTGTCGTAGAAGAAAGACTTGAGCCGACCCCTAAACAGGATCAAGCTCATGAAGTTCAGGCAGAGGCTGCAGCGGAAGGTGTACAAGAACGTAATCCACTTGATAAGCGCAACAAAACCCCTGAGGAGGTCAGATCTGAAGCTGAAAAGAGGGCTCATGAACAAGCTGCTAATCTTTCAGGAAAAGAATTTGAGGATTTTTTAGCAAAAGAGCTTAATGGTAGAGGTTCTTTTGAGGTAAAAACAGAATTTGGAACAAGAGAATATGACGGGGCTTATGAAGATATATGGTATGAAGCAAAGGCAGGAGGGGCACTTCAATCAATAGCTGATTCACCTAAGAAATTGTCAAAATTTCTAACAGATATGGGTTTTGGCCTTAAAATAGCACAAATTAATGGGAAAAAATATGAATTGCATTCAAATGTTCCAATTCCTAGAATAATTAAAGAATGGTACATGTCTAAAGGAATAAAATGTGTGGAGTGGTTGTAATTTAATATATTTAAGGAATTAGTATGTCTATATCATCTAGTATTGATATAAATCTAACAGATAAATACAGTAATATATCTACAAAAGACATTTTGCAATTATTGTTAAATAATGGATGGGTATTATCTCATAATGGGAGTATAAGTTATATACCGCTAGGCGATAAGGAATGTGTTAACTGGCAAATTGACTCTATTATTAAATATAACGATTTAATTAAGTTAATTATAGAAAAAGAAAAAAACATGGAACCTAATGGTCTTATATTAACTTGGAAAAATACTAAAATAGGTGGACAATTTTTATTTTGGGGGCATGGCAAGTTATCGGTTAACACTAATTTGACCAGACAAGTTATTTCATTAACTAATAATTTAGAAATTACAAATTTCCAGTGGTATTTAACAAGAATTCTTCCTATTCTACAGGACTCATTTGAAATAGAGTCTTTTTCTTGTGAGGAAATTAGATAATATCTAAATGAATATGATTCTTAGTGTGAATAATAGCACAGGGCTCATACTAAACTATAATGCCCCTGCAAACTAGGGTTATAGTGACCTCCCAAAATCAAAGACAAATTTTCATCATTCTAGCTTGCCGAGACAGGCAAGGCCTTGAATGTAGCCGGAAAAGGTGTAAGAAAAATCGCTCAAGTAGTGGCAGAAGTTAACCCTGGCAAACCCAGAGCTGTTGCCGTAACTCCTGAATGCGTAATGCTTGATGTATTCAAAGCTGAAGCTAACCCTGCTGGTAAAGTTACCAAACTATAGGAATGACAACGGATTAATATCCACAACATTCCGAATATAACCTTCCGTATAATCTTGTCATAACATATGTCGCATATTCAGGACCATTTCGGCGAAATTCGTTGATAATATCTTGCCTAAGCTTATTCTGCGGAACATATAACCCAGCATCAAAGAAGCTCGCAGCACGCCTTTTATGATAATCATTTTTTAGATGATCTTGTAACGCAATAGCCTGTGTACTGGATGCATCATTTGAAACCCTAAGACGCTTCAAAAATCCTTGCATACAATAATTAAGAATTGGATACTTATATGCCTTTAAAAGCAAGATACTGTTAGCCAACATTGAAGCGCCTGCAACAAAAGGCTTCCATACCTGCCTCAACAGTAGTCTAAACCCATGGGGTTTGAAAACACGACAACCTTTATAAGCAACTGCACAGAATAATCCTGCCGAGACAGCACAACCAAGACGGGATAATAATCTAATAGTTTTTTTGATTTCATGTAATTTCTCAGCAGCTTCTTGATACCTAGAGGCAGATACATTTATACAGGCAGCAAGTTTTTTGGAATTTTGAAAAATCGCCCGCATACAAACTTCTCTCATTGGCATCGCAGCAGTTATAAAAACATTTACCACATCAGGATTTGCATAATACAACGGATTATTACCATCATTATTTTTTAGTGTAATATCGGCACCACGCACAAGAAGCTCTTTAATCATTGTTACATTATTATGCAACACACAATGATGCAGAGCTGTATTGCCGTGTTCGTCAGGTAAGTTTACTTCGATAGAATTATGTCTAAGGATATCTAAGCACCGTACTTGATCATCGTTTTTTATTGCTTCAATAAAAGCACGAGTCGGAGTAATGACTGTGCGTATGTAGTTTTCAACAGATTGCCGTACAACTTGCGGCGCAATCTCTTCTAGTTTTAATCCTGACAAAAGGAGTTCTCTCATAATATCCGCTTCAACATGCCCACAGACTTGCCTTAATTTTTCAGGGTCACCTTTAGCTCCACGTGCAAGTAAATCTTTGACTATCTCAATATTCCCATTACGTACAGCTATACACAATAGCTCAGCCCCTTCCTCCTTTGTAATCCTGTGGAATGAAAGTAGCAGTTCAATCAACATTCTATCATTATTACGAATGGCTATCTCAAGTAATCTTGGATAGTTTGGGTTTATTTGATTTCTGACTATATGATTTTGCAATAACATTTGTACAACATCATTATACGATCTTTGAGCACAAAATTCCAAAATATTAGATCCATTCAATAGCAAATCCGGTCTTGCTCCAGCCTTAAGCAATAACATTACTATCTTAGTATCCCCTTTTAGTAAAGCTATCATCAAAGGAGTCTCTCCATGAGACGTTTCTACATTTATAAGAGGTGACTGCTCATCTATAGGCACCCCATACAGCAACAACCGTTTAACCATTACATCAGAGCCTATCCTGCAAGCAATATGCAATGGCGTAACCCCTTCTCTATCACGTTCATTTATGCGCGCCCCGAAGCGTACAAATAAATCTACAAGCTCAACACTCCCTTGTTCAAAAGCATAAAAAATAAGTTTCCTACCTTGCCACTCAATATCAACTTTTGCTCCATGCTCCAATAACAGTTGAGCAAGATCGATACGCTTATGTTCGCAAGCAATCATAAGCGCTGTCTTCCCAGACGAATCGCAATCATTGGCATCAGCACCTGCTTTAAGTAACCGTTCAACGATAGCCCTATCGCCACAATTAACCGCAGTTGCAAGTATCCCACCAAAAGTAACGATAGCCCCGGCTTTAAGCAATAAATCAACAATAGCACTATAACCACGTTCAATAGCTAATGCAAGCAGCGGCAAACCACGGTCGTCAACGAGATCCGGACAAGCTCCATGCTTCAATAAAAGAGCTACAGTATTAGGGTTTCCTGAATATACCGCATCACGCAAAACAACTAATCGAGGATCATGAATAATTTCGGGCTCATGTTCTAACA
>CAZQNW010000045.1:0-1517 GCA_964595035.1 uncultured Pseudomonadota bacterium | reverse complement strand
TGTAAAAGCGTTGAACCGTACACATTGGTAGCATTAATATCAGAAACTGATTGAAGAAAATATTCAACAAAGTCATACATTGTTTTCTTAACAATAGCATCCAAACGAAGCTTAGCCCAAAAATCCATAGATTTGACACCCGGGCTATATCGAATCAATAACTCAATGCATTCAAAATTAAAGTTTGCAAATGCCAATTCAAGCATCTCCATATCAGGTTCACAACCACCCATAAGATATAATTCAACCATTGAAAGATTATTATCTCGTATGGATTGAGCCAACCTGTCATCAGATCTTCCGCTTGAAGGATTATAGCCCAGAAGACCAAGTTTCATAGCTTGACTCAATACAGTCCTCATGATCCGCTCTCGATTTTGAAAATATTCACGGATACTTGAAAGGTCTTCCTGCTCACAGCATCTGCTTGAAACCATTCCACTAATATGTCCCGACCATACAAGTAAAATTATTATGGTAATCTTAAAAAATCTATACATTAACTTCTCTTTCGTACATAGACATCAATTTTATAGCCAAAGTTTAGCTCAATATGGCGAAAATGCAATAACCACAACCAGACATAAACGTATGCCATCCTTCCCTTACAAAGGAAACTTAAGAAAGTTGAGTCAATTAAACTAAGATTTTCTAAATAATCATTGACAAATAACAGGTAATATGTACAGTATTATAACGTATAAGATGAAATATTAAAATTGCAGCAGTTTTTAGAGATATTAAATCTATAAAAAGTAAAGAAAGGTCTACATGAAGAAAATAATAGGCATAGATCTCGGTACAACCAACTCGGTTGTGGCAGTTATGGAAGGAACAACCCCAAAGGTTATTCCTAACAAGGAAGGAGCAAACATAACTCCATCCGTAGTGGCATTTACCAAAGACGATAAACGTCTTGTAGGTATACTGGCAAAACGACAGGCTGTTACAAATCCTGAAAATACCATCTACTCGGTAAAGCGTTTTATCGGCCACAAATTTGATGAGGTCCAAGATGAAATCAAGAACATCCCTTATAAGGTCATAAAAAGATCAAATGGGGACGTCGGTATAGTAGCTCAAGGCAAGGAATATACTCCTGAAGAAATTTCAGCGGCAATTTTAAGTCAATTAAAGCAGACTGCCGAAGATTACCTTGGCGAGACAGTAACAGAAGCTGTCATTACAGTTCCTGCTTACTTCAATGACTCACAACGTCAGGCGACTAAGGATGCCGGACGCATTGCTGGCTTAGAGGTAAAACGTATTATCAACGAACCTACTGCCGCAGCTCTCGCATATGGATTCGACAAGAAAAAGAGTGGCACCATAGCAATATTTGACTTCGGTGGTGGTACGTTTGATATCTCAATTCTCGACGTTAGCGATGGCGTCATTGAAGTTAAATCAACCAATGGTGATACCCACCTCGGTGGTGACGACATTGACCATGTCATCGTTGACTATGTTATCGGTGAATTCAAGAAAGAATCCGGTATCGACTTACGTCAAGACAA
>CAZQNW010000044.1:0-7228 GCA_964595035.1 uncultured Pseudomonadota bacterium | reverse complement strand
CCAAATACAAAAGGACTTGTATAGGCTATATGAGTAAAAAAGTCTCTCCAAAATAATTGTCGAATGATAGGAGTTGCCGGACCTAATGTCTTATGCAAAGTGTTATATACCTGTCGAATCGAAACAAGTCCAAACTTGTTATACGCAGATAAATTTGTTGTACCTATTGCAGGATAATCATGCGTTGTAACATAATGAGAAAAATATTTAAGACCTGAAAGAATAGCATGAGCATCGTCATGATTGCCATGAACATGAAGTAATTGGTTATCATAAGCTTCAAAAGCCTTCTGTATTGACCTTACAGTTCCCGAGATCTGCTTTGTATACCAATTTGTTACCCGAGTATTATCCGGCTCAGCAATATGTACTTGAGACGCCCGCTTAAAAAAGGGAGTAAATATTGCATAGGGAGTACCACTCAGAGAAACTATATCTTCCGGCTCAGTAAGTAAACAATCGTTGAACTGGTTGTATTCGACATTGTGGTGATAACATATTTTTTTGAGTTCTTCGTCCCTTCGTATACTAAATGGCGTATAATCACGATTGACATATAGTGCACTTACAGGAACTGCTTGCAATAACGAAAGTAGAATTTCTTCAGGGTGTCCTTGCATTACATACAGGCGCCCTCCACTCTTACGTATCTGTTCATCTAAACTTATTAATGATTCGCGCATGAATTGAAGAGCATTGAGACTGCGATACCTATTCATTTCACCTACTTGACGAGGATCGATTATAAAACATGGAATGACCAACTCAGCATCGAGTGATGCTTGTATAAGTGCAGTATTATCTTCAATTCTAAGATCTCGGCGAAAAATATAGAGTGCACACGCATATTTTTTCTTCATTTCTTCACCTTAATAATTATTTTAAATCAGCTGAGTTTACTGAATACACAGCTACAAATTCAAGAATTTCAAGTTTTTTAAAAATTTTTTAACAATTCATTGCATGTCAATATTTTTTGTATCTATACTTGCCAACGAGTCGTATAAACAGATCTTTTACATAAGGAGATTCTATGAAAACGGCACTTGTAAACTCTGCTTGGTGCATACTTTTGTCATGCAACATGATCATGGCTATGGAACAAGTTACAGCACCATCCTCTCGATACGATACAGCATATTATATAAAGCACAAACTTGAATGGGAAACTGAACATAGTGACGGAATAACACATATTGCCTATAGTCCGTTAAAAGAACAACCTTTTTTTATAGTAGGATCAGATGACAGTTCTATAAGCCTCTGGCGCGAAGATGGAACTTCCGGTTTTCAAACCGCATTGGATCAACAACAAATAACAGCCTTAACCGTCCGGCCTGACGCACAAGAAATAGCCGTTGCAACATCAGGAAGCCGCCCATCAATTATTTTTTATGACGTCAATACAGGAGAACTTAAAAACGTTATATACTTTGCGAATGGTGAACATGCTCATTGCATTAAAGATATAGCATATAGTCCATCAGGAGATCTTGGCATAGTAGCACTAGATGATGGAAGCATGTATGTATGGGATAAAAAAATCATCAACATTTTTGCTAAATTACCTACCGTACATCATGTATGCTCCGCGCGCATTTTACCTGAAAATGTCATAAGAATAGCAACACAAGGTGGAAAAATCTATACAACACCTATAGCACACTCAAACCTCCAGGAAGAATTTAATATGACAGAAAGTCTTCCGGTAGTACAAACAATTTCACACCCATTATTATCTCAAGATGGACAAGAATGCATAGCATCATTCATTCCACGCATAGCATCTAAACCTGACGCAATAACCGTTTGCATTTTTGACATACTTCATAAAACTTTCGCTGAGATTGCGGAAGGACACGGATTGTCTCACGCATCATTTTCGCAAGACCGTTCAGTCTGCGCATCGATTTTCAGACGTATGTTAACTACATACCACAGAATCCCAGAACCAGGAATAGATGGCTTTAATCATATAGTAACACACAGTAGCAGGCCATCAACAACCGCAACCGCTTTAGCTTGTTCCCCTGATGGCTCCCATATGGTAACAAGCTTGAGACCAAACACGATAGCTCTATGGCACCTCATACAAGAATGTCGAAAGATTAAAGATAAATAAATTTTTATAATTCCATGAATACTTACGAAGGTTTTTCATTGCTTGAGTGTGCTATTGTTATAGCTCTATTAGTTATCATAACAAGCATAATCATTATTCATGGAACACATTTGCAACGAATACTTGTAAGGCAAGATATAGAAAAACTTTTGGCAGTTTGCCGTCTTTTACAGCAAACTGCCATGGTTACTAATACCACTAAAGAGCTCGTTTTTGATCTCAAGAACAAATCATACACATATGATTTGACAACTGAAAAATTATCCAGAAACACAGAATTCGGCATACTTCCCGGTACACTAGGACCACCGTCAAATCCCATGCTACCGATTACTTGCCCAGTAACTTTTAGCAATGCAAAAATAATTTTTCATCCTGATGGAATTATTCAGCCAGGTACAGTATATTTAATACGTAAAGATATACAGGTCATGTATGCCTTAAGCTGCTCGGTTAGTCAGGTTTCATTTTTGCGCATATATCATTACAATGGAAAATGGCATTGCATTTCATAGAAATGGTACAAAAGTATGATTTTAAGAATTCTTATATCTCTTTTAATAGGACTACTAGGTAGTCTTTGGGTTATGGAGCAAGATCGAGATATCAAGAATGTTCTTGAAAAATATTGCATACATATGTTCGAAGACGCAATGCATTGCACCATGAAATGTACCTTGACCAATATCGATCTGTTAAAAACTACTATAGTTTTAGACCATGTAGCTGTAACCCCAAAAGAACAAGCTCCTGACGCGTGGCACTGGGCATGTCAACATTATACCATAAGAATATCGCCATGGGCATTATTAACACGTCGCATAGTATCAATGGATATGTGTCTTGACGGCATTGATGCGTATTCTAAATTTGAAAATAACACACTCGAAATTATGCCTCATATACAACTTCTCGCATCATTCTCTAATGTAGCCATTTTAGAACTTAAAAGTTTAAGGCTACGCAACGTTCACCTATCAGCTCACGATCCTGTTCAACATCATCAGATTAATATTGGTTTTAATTGTGACTGTTTAACGCCAAAAAATAGATTTAATATAATGTTCTCATGGCTTTACGGAAAAGTAACCTATGCTAAAAGAACTATTGTTGATAGCTTACAAGGTACAATTGATTGCAGCATACATACACCATGCAATAACGTATTAGAAAATATCCATTGCAAAGTTGACTGTCAGTGTGAAATTCCACAATTAGAGAACAACAATAAGCAATGCCATATAACAGGTTCCTTTAAACACGGAACCGCCCAAGCAGATATACAAAGTACTCATGGAAAATTACATATGGGGCCAATCAAAATCAACCTATCTAAAGATGGTACCAATGCTGAAGCAACCATGCACATACCACTTTCTTATATTATTTCGCTTGTTCAAAATACACATACACCATTTCCTGTTACAGGAGACTGCGTAGGACGCATCCAAGTACACTATGCCGATAATTCATTATCAATAAAAGGAGCTTGTGGCATAAAGAACCTTTATTACAAAACAACAAAACTTGCATCACTCATAGCAACAACATTCTCCAACTCAACAGATACATGGGCAGGGCATATACACTATAAAAATGAAGGTATAACAGCTGAAAGTTATTGGAATTTCAATAATAAAACCGGAACAGGTACTCTTAATTTTTGTAATAGTTCTCAATTAAGTTCGGCGTACACACCAAATGTATCGATAAAACCAAAAGATTTACTACTTAACGCACACTACACAAATAATGCAATACAAGCCTCATATAAAGCAACAATTTCTCATGATAAAAGCAAACAACAAGAGATTATTAAAGGCTCCTTAGAAGCTGATAAAAATTCGCTCCATATCGAAGGAACTTTTAATACATTTTCGTACAATATATCCGGAATTTTCAATCCTTATATTCAATTAACCAACGCTTCTCTGTATAACGAAAAGAAGGAACCTATTATTACAGTACAATCAAAAAAAGGTTCTACGACATATAAAGGAATACTGGAACTCAAGCCTATTATCCCTTTAATAAAAAATGTTCTCCATATAGATCTTCACGGCCAAGGCACCCTCAAACTCTACGGATTGTACGCCGATAACCAAATAAAACTCAAAACAAAACTTGAACATGGTACCATTCGTATTCCACAAACCTATATGTGCCTCACCGGACTTGATGCTCTCTGCTCACTTGATTTGATCAACAAAACTATTATAGTTAATTATGCTCGAACGCAATTTTACGAAGGTAATATTGTGTGTCACAACGCTACCGTCATATTTGACGATTCATGGCGTCTTTCATACGCACAACTACCATTAATCATAAATCAATGTTTATTCAATATACGTAAGGATTTATTTGGCATCATCTCCGGAAATATGTTATATACATACCCATCATTAGGAACACCGGAATTACAGGGTACTATACTTATAGACCGTACACAACTGACAGAAAATTTATTTTCAGGAATTCTACGTGAAGCAAATTCTCTAGCACAACAGGGTCTACAGACAACTAAGGTGCTTGACACCATATGCAACATTGACGTTTCAACCTATAACCCTATTCGCGTCAATACCGTTTTTCTTGATTGCGACGCACGAATCCATATGCATATGTATGGCCCAATAAAGGACCCTATAATAGCAGGCACTGCTACATTACCTACAGGGAGGTTACTATTCCCTTACAGGCCTCTTTATATTACAAAAGCAACAATCACACTGTCACCAGGGGCTATGACAGATCCTTTGATCGATATCGTTGCAAAAAACAGAATCAAAAAATATATGATAAGTCTGCAAGTTTCAGGATCATTACAGAATCACCAAGTTGTTTTAAGTTCAACGCCGCCGCTCAACACAGAACAGATTATTGCACTATTGCTTATCGGATCTGAAGAAGAATCTTTAGGCACCATGATTCCCGCGCTTGTTATGCAAAATATTAAGCCACTCATATTTAGCTCTAAACGAACAAAATTTCTAGAAAAATATGTCAACGTACTACTCAAACCATTACAGTACATACACTTTGTTCCAAGTTTTTCAGACCAAACAGGACGCGGAGGATTACGCGGCAAGATAGAAATTGATATAAATGATCGCTGGCGTGCAATGATTCAGAATAACTTTAATCTATCCGAAGATACTCGTTTTGAGGTAGAATATATGCTCTCTGATGATATATCATTAAAAGGCGGCCGCGATGAACACAGAGATATAACAGGTGAAGTTGAAATGAGGTGGAAATTTCATTAAGAAAGATTCCGGTAGTTTTATGAAGAAAATAATCACTCGATATACAAAGATATGTTTTATGCTTTGCATAACAATACTTATTTTTCACGGTCCTCATGCAGAAAATCATATACCATCAACCTTTGGCCATACACATTTCATAGTCGGCATGCCTGTGGAAGAGACTCAACACATACAACAACAATCTCAACCACAAACAACTTCCTGCCCAGGTTGTGTAAGACAAGCCTTCTTTTCTCCTGACGACGCACTTGAAAAACGTTTGATAGAATTCATTGATCAAGAACAATTAAGTTTAAAAATTGCCATATTCCAGTTCACTAATATAGAAATAGCCCGTGCAATTAAACGAGCACAAGAGCGTGGCATCACAGTAGAAATTATAACTGATCCATTATGCTTGCAAGACCGATTTAATAAAGTCAGCTGGCTTTCACAAGAAGGTCTTGCTACATATATTTATAATCCCGATCAATCAAAGGCAACTCTTTCTAATAAGATGCACCATAAATTTGTTGTATTTGGTAAAAATATGAACAATAAAAAATTAGTGTGGATTGGTTCGTTTAATTTTACTAAATCAGCAGATCTGGCTAATCAAGAAAGTGTTGTTGTACTTGACGATGAGCAGATTATTACAAAATTTGAGCAACAATACAGTCGTCTTAAAAAACGTTCAATTGCGTTCAAGAATTTCACAAAAAATCATGTAATCGTACAGGCATATCAGCCAAAAGAATCGCATAAACAATCACGCAAAAAAATCACGGTTGCACAACCTCATAAAAAGAATTTGTCTAAAGTCGCTGAGGCCTAACAATTTCTAGAGTAACCAAATTAGAAATTAGATATCTGATGCTCGTCCTGAGGCTTCATCACTACAATTCCTTCCTAGCAGCTCCATGCTATTAAGCTTTTAAGAAAAAAGCAAGCGTTTTCATAGAAATTCTTATTTTTTATTTCTATGATTTCATATCTTAATTGGTAGGAATAGACCTCCACGGAGAGGTTATGGTTCATTGTTTATACGCGCACAACGCGAACAGGGGGAAAGAATGAAACATCATTTGATACTGTTGCTATTATTGCCATTATGCATGCAATTAGACACAATAGCAGGACATGATAGTCCCAAAATTGCCGTTATCGGCGTTGGTTATGTGGGACTTGTTACAGGAGCAGGATTAGCTGATATTGGTAATTCTGTTGTATGCGCTGATATTGATATACATAAAATTGAAGGGTTACAGCAAGGCATCGTACCTATTTATGAACCTGGACTTGACGCAGTAATACAACGCAATGTACAAGAACAACGTTTACGTTTTACAACAGATATTGCGCAAGCAATTCGAGAATCAGATATTGTATTTATTGCAGTAGGCACACCCATGAATGATAACGGATCGGCTGATCTGCAATACGTATACTCAGTTATTGATACTATTGCACACAACATAGATAGTTACAAAGTTATTTGTACAAAAAGCACGGTCCCTGTTGGCACAGGCTATCAACTTCGTTCAATATTACTTGATAATGGAATGTCTCAGGATTTATTTGACATGGTATCGAATCCTGAATTTTTGCGAGAAGGCTCTGCTGTCAACGACTTTTTATATCCAGATCGCATCGTTGTAGGTAGTGAATCAGAAAAAGCAAAAACCATTATGAACACAGTCTACAAAAAGATGATAGACGCAGGAACACCAATCTTACATACCAATATCATCAGCTCAGAAGCTATTAAATATGCTTCAAATGGGTTCCTCGCCATAAAAATCAGCTACATAAATGAAATGTCTAACTTTTGCAAAGCGTGCGGTGCACGTATTTA
>CAZQNW010000043.1:0-7332 GCA_964595035.1 uncultured Pseudomonadota bacterium | reverse complement strand
CTAATCAGCACGCATCTGAGCATGGTTCTTATTCAATGCTAACAATCGCGGATGATACTTTAAATTCCATCCTTCAGGATAACAGTATGAAGGTGACAGTATAATTGTTGGTTTGTAATCTATAAAATAACGATTCAAATGGCTCTCATCATGCCAAATCGGCATAATACCTTGATTTAGATCTGAAGTAATTCTTTCAAACAAGATCTGATTCATTGCAATAAATTCGTCCTTTGATCCTCCATAAAAACCTCCTGCAAAATATATTGACCCTTCACCAGACCGTACATAAGCACATGAAAGAGGATTCGTCTCGTACGTACCACGTCTTCCTACGTATCCAGGATGTTGTGTTGCGACACGCATTCCAAGAATCTCATCACCTACAATATCTACAAAACGCATATCCACATCACAAGCAAACATATAATCAAGATCTTGGTACAAATCTACATGTTGAATATATACAGAACAACGCATCATCGTATCATATGGCCAACCAAGACGTTTTTGATATACAGGTATAATATGGGGAGCCTGTGGAACTTTATCTACAGAATCTGTAAAAACAAAATACATACGATTATGCTCTGTCAAAAAGTAACGTTCAGCCGATTCAATAAGCTGTGATACAAATTGAACATATTTCCCGGTTGCCATAATACATAACCCGATAGAATGCTTATTTTCAGTAACTTTAACGGAATTAATTTCCTGAGCAACTATACCTAATACACAAAAACTCAGTATCGATACTATTTTTATATGCAACTTCATAGTACTTCCAAACTTTATATACCTTTTAATAGTACGTATTCTTACTTTCTCAGCTCATTCGTTTCCGCTGCGTTTTTTTGAACAATAAGCATGCGACAATGAAAATTATCAGACCAGCGTGGCGCCCAACAATATTCAGGCGATAGAATAAGCGTTGGTTGATGATCAATAAAATAACGGTTCAAATGACTTTCATCGTGCCACAGCGGCATAATACCATGTTCAAGATCTGTCATAATATTGTCATACATAGTTTGATTCATTTTGATAAATTCCGCAGTCTTGCCACCATAAAAACCACCGGCAAAATAATACTGGCCTTCATAAGGTGCAACATATGCCAGAGAATGAGGATTATTTTCATAAGTACCTCGACGGCCTTCAAAACATGGATGTCTTGTTGCAACCAAATCTCCTAAAATTTCATCACCTACAACATCGGTTACCAAGGTATCTGCGTCACACGCATATAAATAATCAATATTTTGATATAAATCTTGATGGTCAATGTACATCTTGCAGCGCATCATCGTATCATATGGCCAGCCAAGTCTTTTTTGATATACCGGAATGATATTAGGGCCTTTGGGAGCCTCATCAATATGATCGGTAAAAACAAAAAATGTACGAGGATGACCAGGTAAAAAATACTGTTCGGCTGATTTAAACAACGCTTCAATATAACGTATGTATTTCCCCGTAGCTACAACAAGAAAACCTACGTGAGCTTTATTTTCAACCAAATCTCCAGCTAAAGCAGATACGACTACACTGAATAGCAAGACAAAAAGAACTCGCTGAATTATTCTCTTCATAACATCTCCTTAGATTTTCAAGAACAACATGCATATGTTGGACTTAGGAATAAAATAGATAAAATACTTTGTCAATTATAAGTTGCAAAAATCACAACACGTATGATAAAGACTGCAACATTATAACAAGCAAACATTGAAGTTTGAAAACAATTGATGTATCATTTTACTTATTCGTTGAATCGTTTAAAAACCCATAACATTATTGAGGGGCATATGTTCAAACACATCGGTTCTATTTTTTCATTTTTTTTACTTTGCAGTGTACAAATCAATGCACAAGCACCACTTGAGACGGTCGTAATCGATCGTTCACCATCTGAATCCGAAAACCGAGAAGCATTTTTTGCTTATATCGAAGGGAGAGTTCAGCAAGCTAATCTCACACATCCAGAAAAGAGCTTTTGCATTGATTATAACACCCTACTCATTCGCCTATTTGGCAGACTTGATAACAATCCAGCAGAAAAAGAATTGTGGCTCAAAGAATTACGAAAACATTCAGAGCGCATGTGTAAAAAAAATGTCCGCGGCCTTAAAATTGTCCAACGTGCACTTGAAGACCTTCCATTCGTATCAGCATTAGTTGCTCCTTACATCGATAGTGGCACTTTACAAACCCTTAATTTTCATTCAATTGTTCAGCCTAGTGTCCATCATCCACAAGAAAAAACAAAAACACCGGCTAACATTTCAAGGGCCAACAATTAATTTTTGATAGGCTTTTGTTGCAAGGATCCTTGCATATAACATACTATGGTATTAATAGTAGATATGTAAAAATTATTAATACCAACTACAAAAAAAGGAGAGTGGTAATGTATGTTTCAAAAAAGGTATTTTGTATAGTATCTTTTTCTGCTCTTTTTATGTTCCATGCAACTCACAGTACAATTGCTCTAACAGAACTCAAAAACATTTCTTCATGTATTCCACAAGAATATACGGAAGTTTCACCTGTGTTTGGAGCATTATGTTATACCTATGCCAAAAATTTATCTTGCCTAGGATATACAGATTCTGAATCAGTAATTATGCTTCATCAGCTCTTTGGTTCAAAACTATGCAGCAGTGGCACAATACCAATGAGTGCCATGATAATTGGACATTACCTTAAAGCATCACATATCGGGCAGATACTTGGCATGGTACATCTTCGACAACATAATAGCATTGATGATGTACAATTAATTCACCAAGTAAAAAGTGTGTTGAAACAGATAACAACATGTAGCTTTCGTGAAATCAAAGATGAAATTATACATAATCTTAAACAGACGATTGCTCAAGACAATGCACACTATCTTACACTTGAAGATGAACTTCTTAATTCTTGTACTAAAGAAGAACGTAAAGAACTGCGTGAATCAATAAAATCGCTTGCACAAATTTGGAACAATGAACGTGAAAATCTTGTAGTTAATAAACTGAATAACAATCATCAAAAAAGCATAGTATCTTCATTAAAAAAATTACACAAAAAAATAGCAAGGAATCGGTCTCTATTAGACCTTGAATCAAAAAGCACAGTAATTGAAAACCCGCTATTCAAAGACTCTATGAGCGCATTTGTACATGGATTAGTAGGATCTCTCAAAGAAGAAGGAATTCTCTATCCACAACATAACACTATAAACCTATTACTAGCATTTTTGTGGCATAAGGCACACAACAAAGAAGAGCTTTTTGATGCTCTACAAGCATACGCAAAAACAATTGGCTGTTCACCAAAAATATGCACAGACACCAAAAATGTATCTTACACAGATAAAGATATTAAACAATTACAGGCAGTCTCTGAAGATACTGTGTTAACTCTTCCTATAGAGGATATCGTGTATATGCATCATATCTGCACGCACAACCAACAGAATCAAAATGAACCTTCCTCTTGCGCCTACATGGCTACCTATTTCAACAGTTTTCTGCGTGCCTTGCAACAACAAGATAATGCTTCTACAAAGAATTTCATGTTGCCTTATCTTGTTGCTTTGTATGCACCAGATTGGCAATCTATCAACATGCTGCATCCTACAATTATCTATTGCAGATGCATGATGCAATCACTTGATGACCCGCATAATCGCTTGACTCTTATACATGATATAAGTCATGGATGTATCAATACGGCAAGTATGATCGATCATTATATTCATCTATTAATACAACTTTATCAAAGCTTACCGACAACCTACGACATACAAAGGAAGGCATTTGATATACTTATGCACGCATCAATGCATCCAACTCAATATACCGAAAACATTCACCTACCAAAGTTGCTTTTCCACATTATCAAGAACGTTCATATACAAGACACAAAAGCAGCGATAGCATGCACATTGCTTGATTATATGCAAGCTGATAAAAAAGATTTCGTATGGCATAAAGATTTTAATACACGTGCATATATAATAAGCACACTACAATCACTTAAAAACGATACACTCAAAGCACTGTGTATTGCACATATAGCAAAACTTATCATACACAAAAACTTTGATGCAGCATTTTCTGACGATATCACTCAATGTACACAAGACATACTGGAAACAATACATGATAAAGACGCTTGCTACAATATTATCGAATCACTCATTACGACTGCCCCTGAAAGCAAAGAACCTCAGCAATTATTAAAAATTTTATATACATGGACAATTGATAAACTTGATCATGTACTCGATAATACTCATAAAGCAGCGATATTCAATCAGATTCTTGCTCAATATACAACGCGCATCTATCCGACCAATAAACATAGTAAACAATTATTAACACATATTACACAAAAAACACTGCCATCAATTCATGCGGAAGATGCAATAACACGTATTCTAGACAAGACAGTACCACAATTATTTGAGCAACATGATACAGACAATGAACTTTATACAATACTATGTGACTGGATTAAGGAAAAGCTTCCGACACTACAAAACGAACCCAAGAAGATAGCTGTTGTCAAAGAATTGATTGAACTATCCGATAAACATACCGCACAAAATAAACATCAACAAACATGCATCATAGCAACTATTGAACGTACGTTACAATCGATCCATCAGATAGAATCAAAAGTTTCCCTCATAAAGTACATTGTATCCCACTCACCTCAATCAATTGCTTGGAAAGAACTTTACACTGCCATGTATACATGGGTTGAACGAAACATCCCTGATATCAGTGATGCGACAATTCGCGAAGATCTTTTGTTTCAATTACTCCATAGAGTACAACACACACAACAATAACTACTTCGAAGAATTATGAATAAGAACAACCTGCCACAGCCACAGGATCATCGGCATGAAGAATTTCAAAATCACGTTGTTCAAGATAAGAGATTCTTACAGCTCTTGATTGATCATATTCATGGTGATCACTATTGCCTATATGCATAATTCGACGACATGAAAGCACCGATTCTAAAATTTTTCCCATGTAGTAAACATGGGCTGCACCGGCAAGAACTATGATTTTCTTTTTAAGACTGTTAACAATATCATGTATAATGCGAGCATCAACTAAAGGACAATCGAAACTCAAAAGTTTATCTTCCCAATCAGCCCTACTTTGTTCAGGAACATGCTTGCTAACATAGTCCAAAATATCATCTTGTTGGCGGCGCATAGGCTCAAGATCTCTCAGATCAAATCCATCTATTGGACGCAAAGCACTCCTATAATAATCTTGCAACATAGGTTCTGGATACTGCTGCAGCTCTTGTACAGCTTCATCATATTCTTGAACAATATCTCCAGCAGAAATTGGTGGAACCGGTTGTTCGCTACACTGTGCAACCAGAGTACGAACATTTCTCGTAAGACCCCAAATTTTTGTATGTCTATGTTCTACATTTAACGATGCAATACGTCTTTTATTTATTTCTCTGATGAGATTGAATAAAGGGGTATCCTTATAATCGCTATAGAGTTTAATCACCTCATACAACTCAATCGCCGCGCAGACTCCGCGATGACCGCCACAATAATCCCAAGCATCTTCAACAATTGCCACGGTTTCTTCTCGTCTCTCAGATTTCTCAATAGCGTCTAAAACATCTAAAATAAAATATCGATGCTGACTATTCGTTAAGGAAGCAACTTCAGCATATTCCTCTTTAAGAATTGTATGTACATCACCCAATCCATATATAAGTTGCCCACTCGGCATCTTCCAAACAGTAAGACTTTCAAAAAATGGACTACAAGGACAAATATAAAAAAGAGAAAGTACGATGCAAAACCTTAATAATAGATACTTGAATACAGACTGCATACACAAAATTCCTTACACTATGAATAAGAACAACCTGCCACAGCCACAGGATCATCCGCTTCAAGGATCTTAAAATCAGGCTCTTCAAGACAACCGTTGCTTGAGTAAGTTTTCGAACTTGCATATTCACATGGCTCATCAGATCCTATATGTGCGATTCGTCTACATGAAAGCACTGATTCTAAAATCTTACCCATACGATAAATATGGGCTGTACCAGCAAGAACTATAATCTTTCTCTTAAGGCTATTATTCACAATATGGTGTACAATACGAGCATCTACCAAAGGACAATCGAACAGGAGAAATTTATTTTTCCAATCAGTCCTACTTTGCTCAGGAATATGTGTATCAATATATCTTAGAATATCGCCTTGTTCATGGCGCAAAGGCTCAAGGTCTCTTACATCAAATTCATCTGTAGAATGCAAAGCACTTCTATAATAATCTTGCAACATAGGTTCATGATACTGCTGCAGCTCTTGTACAGCTTCATCATATTCTTGAACAACATGTTGGGCAGTAATTGGTAGCAATGTTTGTTGACAGGCTTCTTCAACAATTTTACGAATTGGTTCAGATAATCCAAATAGTTTAACAATTCTACATTCAGCATTAATTACTGGAAATCTTTTTGCATCTAATTCTTGAATAATATCAACTATTGGAGGCTCTCTATACTCACTACCCCACCCCAGAGACTTCCTAAATTCAATCAACGTTTTCACAGTTGCATGATTACCCCGATAACAAAATACATCCTCAGCAATAACAAGAACATCTTCAGGCTTACAGGTCAAACGACCTAAAGCACTCAAAAATAAACTTCTATGCGCTTCATGCCTCATATACGCAACTTCTTCGTATCCTGGTTGCAATCCATGTAAATCACCAAATCCATATATGAGTTGCCCATTGGGCATCTTCCAAATAGTAAGCCTTTCAAAAAAAGCTTTACTAGGATATACACAAAAAATTGAAAACAAAACAAAAACCCTGAATAGCAGGCAACCTAGCACATGATGCATAAATAAAATTTCCGTATGTAAAAGAAGAGCGAATAATACTTAAACTATTGATAGTTTAACGCACTATAAAAAATACTGCCACTATATTTTTCATAGTGCGCTCATTCAAAAACTACTATTACTTAGATCGATGCTCTTGAATATAACCCGTCAATTTATCTCGATTACTCATGGTCGCTGAACCGGGAATATCAGGAATGCTTTGCACAAGTGCATCAATCTCTTGATTACTTAATTGAGATACAATAATTCGTCCCTCAAGTAGCTGTTGCATAAGAAGGGTGCTATATGCCCATTTAACGTAACCTCTTATACTATCAACAAGTTCTCTTTGTTCCGGATATAAATCAGGATTCCATTCGCTCAAAAGACGTTGAACCCTGTATGTTACTTGAGATGGGGTGATATTTTCCTTTGGAAGTGACAATACG
>CAZQNW010000042.1:0-7989 GCA_964595035.1 uncultured Pseudomonadota bacterium | reverse complement strand
CATGATTATCTGATTTTGACAAGAGATTACATAAAGTTGTGATACTTACTAAGTACGCAAGATTTGTTTGAGTTATTTTTATCATTTTACAAGCATCTACTTTTAATTATTTTCTAATCTCTCTCAGGCCTCCGCGGCCAGCGCCAGGATGCTTTGCGTGCCCAAAGCACCCTGGACCCAAAGGGCACCGGCTGCCGCCGGACCGCTCTTCCGCTCAGAAGCATGATACTGACTGGTCAGCCTTCGGCTGCCGGCGCAGATCATGCCCTCGCTACCGGTATTTAACATTTAATAAAGATTTTCTATGAAGTCGATGAGTTTTGTAAGCAATTTGAAAAAGAATTTGAAAGAAATTTGTTAACGAAATTCTAACGGGTACATTTTGTTACAAAAATCATGAAAAATATGAGTAACAAACTTGTTTCCGAAAAAAAAGCCTTCTATTGATACATGTAATAATGTTGTTGGATTGATTTGTTAGATCGAGTTCGCGTTAATTTAAATGTTGATACAGCCTAGTAGCCATAACATAAGCGCCATAAAAGAGTCCCAATTTAGATACATTCGTTAAATTGGGACTCTTCATTAATATGTTCCGAGATATTTAGTGCAATTATCGTATGTTTTGTATAAAGTCAAGTCCCTTCTGTCTAAGTTCGTCAGCTGTTACTATTTTATCTCCATAAAGATACCTTAGTAATTCGACATAGACGCCATAAATTCCATTGGTTTTAAAATTATAATCTTTTAGGTTTCTCAATTTTAGTGTATTGTATGCATAATCTAATCTTCTTAAAAGGGTTGTTTTTAAACGCTCCTTATACTCGTTCATTGTAGTTCGCGCATAAATATTTGTCTTGAGTATCCATGTTGCATTCTGAGTATCATAATTAAGAATCCCAAAGGAATCCTCTTTTAGATCAGAGAACCATAATCCTTCCGGACAGGACATAAACATGAATACATTGCCCTTACATTGGATTTCTTGATTATTATTGAGTACTTCCCAGTCATCTTCCTGAGGTTCAGCAACAACAGCCTTTAACTTAAGGATGCCGCCAGGCAGGTGCTGATGACCGCGCATGAGGGCTGAAATGTTATATGCTGCTCCTTGAGGCAGGTCATTAAAATATTGGAATATAGACAATTGCGTTTCCCATTTGCACCTTGGGTATCGTTCTGGCTGACGCAGCTTGATGGAATTGGAAGTTGTTAGATCTCCCCACATAAAACATTGTGCACCATTACCGGCATCCTTCGTGATCAAGGTGTTGCCATGTTTGAGAGCATCTTGTAAGGCCTGGCTAATAGAGGTAGTAGTCAAATTCCTATCAATGCTGCCATGGCAAAACATAACGAAATCAACGTTGCCATCATCAGGTTTGCGAACTCCCAGGAATAAAGCTTGAGGCATTAAATCGTATGTAGCCTTTAGAGTAGCCCAAATAGTAGGAATTGATTCTTTATTTGTAATTGTGGTTTGAATGTCAGCTGCAAAGCCCCACTTGATATTCATCGACACCTCTTCATGATTTCCACGCAGAATGAATACTTTTTCAGGATTTGCTTGCTTTAGTGCGCATAGGATATTCCATACCTGAATTCCGTCCAGTCCACGATCAGTATAATCACCTGTAAATACTAAATAACAATCATTTGTTAACTCAAGAGAACCGCCCTTAAAATATCCTTTCGCTCTCATTTGTGCCAGATTATAACGGAGAGAATTAGCATCGCCATGAAGATCTCCTATGACAAGAACTGTGCTATTGTTTGGTATTACCTTAGCCTGTATTGGAGTAATCATGCCTGTAGCAGATCTGGCAAGTATTCCTTGCAGGATTGTCATATGTGATAAGAACTTATTGGGATCATTCAAGCTAGGGTCGGTTTCAATAATGGCATTAAGTAAGATGTTACTTGCCAAAAGCCCTAAGATTAAACATGTAAACACTGAATTTTTTGTATTAATCATCATACTTTTCCTTACTTTTAAAAATTGACTATATCATTACAAAATCACTCTTTATAACCACCATTTTGTATATTTTTCATATTTCTCCCTCCCTCTTGGTACATGTGAAAACAAGCAAGTTTATAGTTCTTAATTATATACTAACAAAAATTAAATACAATTTGTCAATATAAATTAGCAAAAACGTACAAAACATTGAAAATAATAAAAATAAGGTTGCGAGAGGCTAATACGTGGCATAGAAAGCCGGCTATATAATTTCTTGGTTAACTTGATTAATACTCCTTCATTGTTGTCTGCATGTTGTTTAAAATCGGACTCACAAGGAAAGGATATTTTTTGCTCATTTTGTCTATGTATTAGATCGAGTTCGCGTTATATTTAAAAAAATAAGCGCCGCACTCTTTTAAAAATGCGGTGCTTAAATTATATGAGTGAGAAATCTTATTTTTTGCTTTTAGCGAGTCTTAACTATCTGCTAAAATAGATAAAAGTCCATCTCCTTGAAGTTGTCCTCTGCCAACAACAGTTAAAGGATGATGAACAACTTTTGCGGTGCTTGCTTCTGTTGAATCTTGTTGTGTAGCAGAACGTGCTGCAAGGCGACGCAGTATTTCTTGTGTGTTACCGCTAACTCCGGCAAGACTGCTTGTAAGTGAGTTTACTTCTTGTCTTAGACCTGTTATTGTTGTTGCAACCTGTTGTTCGCCCTGTTCAATTCTTGCTTGCATTGCTCCAAGTTGGTTTCGATGAGCTTCTAATGTTTCTCTTAGTGTGCCCAGCCTTTTTACGAATGGACTTCGCTCTGGATCTTGAAGTGTTTGTAGCTCACTGGTTAATCTGGTGGTATCTCTTAAGATACCTTCAACGGTTTGGGTATGAGCTTGTAATGCATCGCGTGTTTGCGTAACGTTGCCTGTGAGTGTACGTGTTACCTCTTCAACGCGATTTACTGCTTCAGTGACAGCTTCAAGCCTTCCTTCAAGGGTTGTTCTAGCCCGCCGGGCTTCCTCCAGTTGGACCCTGAGTGTTCCGACTTCTTGACGGGTTACCTCTTGTTGTTCCTGAGCTGCTCGTACACGTTCATCTCCGCCTACGATGAAGTTATATATGCTACGTATTCCCGCGATTGCTCTGACAAAAATATTGTTAGGATTGTGTTCTGCAAAAGCGTTATAGCGGTTTGCAATAAATCTACCGGTAGCATTTCGTAGCCTTGGTGAGGCATATAATGCTATACCTGTTGTAAGCAATAGATATTTAGGGGTAAAAATAATCTTTTTAGCGCAGTGACCGGCGACTTGTAGAGCTTTTTGTCCGATACTTTGTTGATTTTGATCCTGTACTTTTTTCAATAATACATCAGCAAATGATTTCATCGCACGTGCTGTTTGCGCGCCAAGTCTGTCAATTTCAGAGGATCCGCTGCCCCAAAGATGTGTAAACATTGTGGGGCTTGCTGTTTCAAAGGTCCCATCCGGTTCCATACTGCATGTAACCTGTAAGCTGGATAGGGTAATGGTTAAAAGGCATAGAGGTATAAGAGAATTGTTCAATTTCATATGGGTACTCCGTACTGTTATTGTTGAGTTAACGTTTGTATTATTCGTTGTTGATCTTCGGCAATTGCATGTATTGATGAGTGTGCGCGTTGTATGTCTTGACAGGTTTCACCAAGTGCTTTTGTAGTGCGTATCCAAGGTTGTATACTTTGAAGTGAGATTCTTTGTAAATCTTGGGTTATGCCATCAGTTTGCTCTACAAAATTATTAAATACCTGAATATTGCCTGATAATGTGCTGGTGGCTTGCTGAACAGCTTGATCGAATCTGCCATGGCTTTGTGCCATACGTAGTGTATCTGCTGACCATTGCTGAGCTGCAATCTGCTCTGTGTGTGTGTGAATAGATTCCAGTTGGGGTGCTAAGAAGGATTGTTGCCTTTCATGCTCAGTGTCTATATCTCGTCGTAATACCTGAGCTTCTTGACCGAGCCTTGCCGTTTCAGCTTCTATGTGGCGTATACGCCTGTCATGATATATTTCGAATGGTTTTGTTAATAATTTTATAATAAGAGTTCGTGTTAAAGGGCAGGCTACGAGTGCAGCGCAACATGCTATGCCTGTGAGCTTTGGATGAGCTCTTAAAAATTCGAACATTGATTTGCCGCATGATGTTAAGGTTGTTGTTGATAATTCAAGTACAGGCTTTTTAGTTTCCTGCTGTGCCTGTTCTTGTTCCTGGCTGGCGGATACCGTATGTAGAGTTCCTACAAGTAAAAAAGCTAAAGTATAACGAAAATATATGTTATTCATATATAACCTTCACTTTAATAGATATGTTCATTGAAAAATTATTGATAAATTTTAGTACTTATAACTAAAAGATAGTATGACAAAAATTGTATAATGAGCAAATGGGTGTCTTGGTTCATAACATATGAGACTGAGACCCCTTATAACTCATTACCTCATAAAACTGTCTCGGCGTCAAAAGGTCTATGCCTTTATGAGGACGTACGAAATTATAGAAAGGAGCAAATTTTTGTAGTCGCTTGTGCAGGTGGTATAAGTTTGCTGGACCGTCATATGGATCCTGCAAAGAAAAATAATAAGATCTGTATATAAAAAAAGGACCGGAATATGCCGGTCCTTTTTTTGCTTTATGTTAAAAGCATTAGTCAAATGCAACGCCACCTTTGACCCAGACACCCCATTGAGTGAGAGCGATTGTTTTGCAGCAGGATCCGTTTTGAGTATGGCAATCGTTTTTGTGGCAAGGATCGCAGCTGACCGGTTGGCAAGGTGTGCAGCATGTAGTATTGCATGATGAGCAGCAGAACCTGTCATCATGACGAGCCCATTCAACTTCGGCACCAAATCCGAGGAATGGTTGCCATTCTTCGCTATCTTTCCAGATATATCCAAAGTTTGTAAATACTTTGTGAGACATGCCGCGTGTGCGCGCGCCGTCAATATCAAAGTCAGACGCTTTAATAAATAGTGGTTCATAGGAGGTATGTACCTGTGTAGGTGTAGTATCGCCGATGAGTTTTGTGTACAGTTCTGTTGGAGTATCGTTCCATGCCAACTTTGGATTATCTATGCCCAAGTTCTGGTTCCATGTGTTGCCGCTGTTGGTACCACCAAAGATGTTGGCGTTATTTTCTGTTGCTGATAATGCGACAGGTGTATTGAGCAATTCAAAGCTTGCACCTGTTGCGGTAAAGCCATAGGTAAACGCGTTACCTTTAAGGGCCCACGTATTTTCACTGAAGTTGTTTCCACAGCAGGATCCTAGAGGAGTAATCTTAAGGCAGCTGCGAGCCCAGAAATCATAACCGATGTCGAATTGGAAGTTGGCATGGGTATAAGCAAATTTGAATACTAAATCTGCCTGGACTGATGCGCTGACGTCGACAGGCATTGTCGTTAAGTTCGCGACAGGCATATATTCATCTGCAAACTGTGCGTTAGGGATTGAAAGTGATGCAACGTCAGAGCCGGCCTGAAGATTCTCAACGTTGTTTTTGAATTTCATAGCGAGCATATAACGGCTGAGTGGTTTGCAGTTTAAATCAAAGGTTCTGCATTGACGTGTTTTAAACAAGTGTGTTACGTTTGCGTCAAAATAGAAACTGAAGTCGTCACATTCATCTTGTGATCTCCACATGCACCAGCGGGAATTTACACCGCCACCGAGTTCCCAGTGATGGCCGTTACCAACTATTGGTTCAAATAAGTAACATGCTTGGGGAGTATTTCCTGTTGGGGCCGCAGCACGAATATTGATACCGAGTGTGCCGTTTTCACGGTTGACAATGTTCCACCCAAGAGCTGCTGTTAACTCAGCCAAGCGTGTTTTAGTAAGTTCGCATTTTGAAATACGGGCATTATTAAGGCTGTTAAACATAACACCTGGAACGCCTTCGATAGCCTTGTTATCTACAATATATTCTTCAAAGCTTTGAAGCATTTTGCTGCGATTGATGCCATACTCATTTGGATATGTTCCTGCGAGTGTGCCGCTGAAATATCCAGGGGCATAATTCGCTGACCCTTCATTGATGATGTCTTCGCAGAAGTGCATATTCCAGCGTGTATGGCAAATTGGTGTGTGTATTCTGAAATACATACCGTTGCACCATTCATCGAGTCCAAGATAGAAGTTGAAATCTACGAGGAAGTTGTCGATGCGTGGTTGAATGGTTATTTCGCTTGAAAAATCTGTTGGCAGGTAAAAATTCTCGGCCATGAGGGCGTTATTATCTCTGTCCGTTACTCTGCTACCTTGGACGCGGAAGGTTGAGCATGTTTTGTTGCATGCGTTGCATGGTATTGCGTCGCAAAATAAAGCTTGAGCTAGGCGATATGAATTGAATGTTCTGGTATATTCCGGTGTTATGGAAAATGCACCGTAGATGCAGTCCATATCATATCTGTTAATTAACGATTGCCATCCAACGAGTTCACGCGCAGCGTTAAATCCTTGTGAGCGGATAGCTATATAGGGTGTGACATCAGCAAAAGCACAACTGAAACTCAATAATGCAGTTATACTTACTAGGCGCTTGAGCGTATTTTTCATCATGTAAACTCCTTTTAAGATTAAACTGATACAAGACACAAATGGGTAATGCACAATGATAAAAGCATTGTGTCATAGATAACCCGCCCTTTTTATTTGATAGCTCCTCCTTTCCTGACGATATACTGCGTATACAGCCTGAATCATTAATACCACAGAGACTTATCGTGCTGATTAATAGTATGTTGTACAAGTCTTTCCCCCATTATAATACGCACCAGAACTTAATGTAAAGAGGAAATCCCTTGAGTTATTCTTGGAGCCTACTAAAAACATGAGTTACGAATTAACTGAAAATTCTGTCTAGGACTTGCAAAAGAATAAAAAGGCTATAAAAGATGGTTCATGCAATGATTTGTGATTAATAAGGTAGCAAATTTTTGTGTATTTCTTTTACAAATTATTTGGCAGTGAACACGTGCCCTTCTAGCAGCAGTTCTTTAATAACCGCTTTGCCGGACTTGCTGATGGTTATTTTAACATCAATATTTTTACCGACTGCCATCTCAATTTCTCGACCCCTGCCTTCTGGGACAAAATAACTTTCAATACCATATTCAATGAAAAGTTTCTTGTCTGTAGGTAAATTAGAGTTTTGCGAAATGTTTTTTATTGTTCCCTTTATAGCCAATATGCCTTTTTTGTGCTTAGTAGTAATACGTGAGGCCTCTGCATAATTGTTCTTTATCACTAGTTCTACAAAAATGGTTTCACCTATTTTATAGTTATACTTTTCTGAGGGTATTTGTTGTATATCAATTGTACTGATAGGGTATCTTAATCTTACATAATCCCCCCTAAAAAGATCTCTTGGGTCTACAGGAATAGTTTTCAGGATAACTTCCTGCCCGGTTTGTAAAACGTATTCTTTGATAGCAATATAACCGCCAATGATGGCAAACCAGAAAATACCTAACAGAATAAATAGATATTTTTTATGTGATACATAAATAGGTGTATATTTTTCCGGTGCAGCTACTAAAGCTTTTAATTCCCTTCTTTTACGTTCAAGTATAATGCCACAACATAAAAGAAGTAATCCGCCAATTAAGAAAAAGAGTGACCGAGACATGAGTTTCCAGAAGAAATCAAAATAGCGTGCGACAATAAAAGCAACGAGCCAAAACATTCCAGTATTAACAAGTATCATATCCCTTTTTTCATAACCTAATATTATAAGGATAAAAATAAGGCTTAATAATATGAAATTAAATAATAACAGGTAAATATTTGTAGTGGTAATAATAAAAAAGCAGCCCATAATGACGAGTGTTATCGTAATGGCGAGCGCATTTTCAAGTATATTAGTTCTTGATTTAGAGGGATTGTATTTTATATTGATAATGGAAAACAGAATAATAAAGATTATCGCAATGAGAATACCCATGAAGAAAAGTTGGCCTGCGTGAAGTGATAAAAATTCCGACA
>CAZQNW010000041.1:0-8018 GCA_964595035.1 uncultured Pseudomonadota bacterium | reverse complement strand
TTTATTTTGGCTTATGGGGTAACCAGGCTATGTTTTTAGGGTCACAACTTAGGTTATACTATAATAAGAGAGGAGTTTAACTTGCTGCTAACTACTATTTTCTGTCATATTGATGATTTTTGCAAAGAACTTAATAAACATTTACTCGAAGATGCGTCTAATAGAGGACGACCAAGTACTATGACGCGCAGTGAATTTTAACGATATGCATTTTTTTATCATGGTGCAAAATTCAAGTCATTCAAAGATTATTATAGAACATACATAGCGGTTTTCTAGGTATGTTGCAATCTCGTTCAATACTATCGCAATCGGAATTTCCTACATTGATTCAACTCCCATTGCGGTATGCAACAATAGGCGAATTCATGCGCATAAAGTTTTTAAGGGTATAGCTATGCTTTCCATTCAAACAAGTCTTCATAGATCGTTCATGACAACCATGCTTATCTAACTGATATGTATCGAATTCGCGTTAACTTACGATAGAGTATCTTCTATCCAGCGAATATTCTCGTAAGTATTACTTTCACTTAACCCGTATGACGCTGCTATATGTGCATATGTTCTATATTCTCGCAGATATTCTAATGTCATCAGTAATCTATCTTCCATGCTTAGGTTGTTAGGCAGTCCTTCCTTTGCTTTTTCTCTTTTTCCGCAGTTGTCAAAATTTCAATCATCTTCTTAAATGTACTACGCTTTACTTTTTATACTTCATGATCGACTCCGCTATAAGCAATAATGAGTATGAACCTTTTTTAAGGTTTCAGGAGAGGTCTAATACTACTTATTTGTTGTGAGCTTCGCTTAACGAAAGTGCAAGACGAACACCAATTTCTTGTTCAGGCATGATTATTTCATCAGCTCCAATCAACCGTAGCACTTCTTTTTTGAGTTCTGATGTCGTGCGGGCAACAACATGTTTGATACCAAGTTTTTCTTTGCAGAGTACTGTTGTGAGAACTGCTTGTGCAAAATCATCACCAATACTAATGATGACAGTATTGACGTGTTCGATGCCGATGCTTTTTAAGGATGCTTCATCGGTGACACGCATGCATATTGCATGTGTAACTTTGTCTTTAATACTTGTTATGATCTGCATATCACTGTCAATGGCAATAACTTCCATGCCGCGATTTGCAAGTGTTACTGCTACACTATAACCGAATTTTCCTAATCCTATAACGCAAAATTTCATTCGTAGATCCTTTATTCCAACATAATCCGTTCTTCAGGGTAAATATAATTCTTTTTACTTTTTATTAATGATCTTTTTGCCCATGCTAATATAAATGCTAAGGGACCAATACGACCTACAATCATGCTGAGCATGAGAATGTATTTACCGGCATCGGTAAGCTTTTCGGTTAATCCTAATGAAACGCCTAGGTTTGTAAATGCTGATGTAGATTCTAATAATAATTCAAGCAGTGAATGTCCTTGTTCCGTGATTGATAAGAAGAATGTGGTCATAAAGATCCATACAATACCAACGACTATAATAGTAAATGACTTAATCGCTTGATCAATAGGTATGGAACGGTTACTAAGCTTGATATCCATATTTCCCGACATAACTGCTTTAATAGATGCAATAGCCACAGCAAAACTTGTTAATTTAATACCACTGCCTGTGGATCCAGGTGACGATCCAATAAAGCCATAGATCATCATGATAAGTAGAGTGCTCATGGTTAAGCTGCCAACGGGAACCGTGAGAAATCCCGCACTGCGAAATGATAAGGCATTAAATAGGAGTGTAACGCATTGATGTAATGGTGACATACCTGCTAAGGTATTATTTTTCTCTGTAATGAAAAGTATAAGCATACCGCCTAGGGTTAACGTGACAGAACCATATACAATGATTTTGGTCTGGAGGCTGAATGAAAAGAGTTTGCCTTTGCGTTTATTTTTAATATAGATGCAATAATCATAAAGTTCTTTTAGTGCTGGAAATCCGAGGATGCCGAAAAACATGAGTGCTGTTGTGGTGAGTAGTACCGGAATATTATGTGCGTATTGTTCAATATCAAAGCCAAACATTGAGACGCCAATATTACAAAATGATGATATTGATTGATAGAATCCCAAAAGAAGTGCCTGGTACCATGGGTATGTATGTCTGAAAACTATATAAAAACTTAATGCGCCAATAGTCTCTATAACCAATGTACCAATGAGAATAAAAGGTAAAAGGCTTTTCCCTTCTTTTCCGATTTCGATTTCCGCAAATTGTTGTGCCTTTAATTGGCCCGATAATCCTACATGAATAAAGCGCGAAACGATGAGTATCGTAAATGTAATGAGACTTAAGCCACCAATTTGTAGTAGTAATAGCAATATTCCTTGTCCAATATACGTAAAACTGGTCATGGGTACAGTAAACATACCGGTAACGCATACAGCTGCTGTAGAACTAAAAAAGAGGTCTAGTAAACTGATATGACATGTGCGGCATATGGGTAATGCGAGTAAACCGGTTCCGATGATAATAAGGATAATTGCTGTAAAGAATAGGGCTCTGCCAGGGGCAAAATACAATAATTTTTTACTATCATCCATCTAAACGTCCTTATAACCTTTTTTGTGTATACATATCAAAATTACAATCTACCATTCTTTAGTATCTAAAAAAACTACAACTATGGAAATAATAATAAGAAAAATGGCATGAGTACACGTATTATATATACTCATGCCATTAAATTTTAAAATACATTATTTGTTGAGCAATGTAGCGAGATATACAGGTACCTGATCGATAGCTATACGCTTTTGAGTTGTCGTATCTCTATCACGTGCTGTAACACAAGCGTCTTGCTCACTTTCAAAATCATAGGTAAAGCATACAGGTGTACCTATTTCGTCTTGACGACGATAGCGCTTGCCAATAGAGCCTGATTCATCAAAATCAACTGGGTAGCCAAGATTTTTGATGTCCTCAAAGAGTTTTGTTGCAGCTTCTGTTTGTTTTTTTGTCAACGGTAGTACTGCAGCTTTGATTGGTGCAACACAAGGTGCGAATTTCATAACCGTGCGTGTTTCACCTTCAACTACATCTTCATGATAGGCATCAAACATGACCATCAAGAATGCTCTGTCGGTTCCTACTGAACATTCAATAACGGTAGGGATATACGACTTTTTGGTTTCATCATCGTAAACCGACAAGTCTTTTCCTGAAAATTTTGTATGTTGAGTTAAATCGAATGTACCACGATGGGCAATACCTTCCATTTCTTTCCACCCGAATGGGAAGTTGTATTCAACGTCGGTGCAGCATGTCGAATAGTGTGCGAGCTCATCTTTTTCATGAGGGCGTTGACGAATATTTTCTGAATTGATGCCAAGGGTGCGATAGAAATTTAACCGATGGGCTTGCCAAAACTCAAAGAATGTTAAAGCGTCCTGTTCTTTACAGAACCATTCCATTTCCATCTGTTCAAATTCTCTCATGCGGAACAAGAATTGCTTTGGAGTAATTTCATTACGGAATGCTTTACCTATTTGTGCAATACCGAATGGAATTTTAACGCGTGATGTGGATACAACATTTTTGAAGTTGATAAAGATTGCTTGGGCAGTTTCAGGGCGTAAATACGCGATAGAAGACCCGTCTGCAGCTGCACCGACTTCGGTTTTAAACATCATGTTAAACTGACGAACCGGTGTCCAGCTATCTTTTTTGCCGCATGCAGGGCATCCCTTTGCAATATCAGGGTCATCTGCACGAAAACGGCGCTTGCAATTAAGGCAATCGACCATAGGGTCACTAAAATGATCAACGTGCCCGGATGCTTTCCAAACTGATTCAGGACCGAGTAATGCGCCTTCAAATTGTATAATTGGGCCATAGGGATTTTGAAGTGACTTTATCCATATGTTCCTGATATTGTTTTTAATGAGCGAACCCAGATGCCCGAAGTCATATACGCCGTTTAACCCACCATATATATCTGCTGATTGATAGACGAATCCGCGACGTTTGCACAAAGCAACTATTTTATCAAGGCTTTTGACCGATTCTTGATTGTTCACGCTTGTAACTTTCATTATCAACGTTATTCTTTATTCCTATGTTAAGTTTGATAGAAAACAGGTGTTCAGTCAACAGGATCGAATCTTTTTGGGACTTACTAATGTTGTGTTGATATGGTATCATTAACAGGTCGTTATTTGAGAGTAGGTTACTGTACACTAAATCAAATGCTGGAGTTTTATGATGGGAAGAAATTATATAGGTGCTGCGAAATACGTTATTGTAGGCGGCACATTGTTATTAGGTGGTTATTATGTTGCTAAAAGTAACAAGCAGACTGAAGAATTGCGTTTTGAGATTCAGGCGTTAAAAGCAACTAAACAAACACAAGAAGTTGATAAAGTTCCGGGAGCCCAGGTTGTAGAAAAAGTTGTTATGCAGCATGAAGCATGGCGTGATATTCAGGAACGTGTTAGAAATACCGTTGTTCAGGTTTTTAGCCAAGTTGCTGAAATTGATATTCTTCAACCGTATAAGACGCCGAGCCAGTATAAAAGTTCAGGCAGCGGGTTCTTTATTGATGACAAGGGTTATATCATAACGAATGCTCACGTTGTTATTCAAGCTAAATCGGTATGGGTTCAGATTCCGCATTTTGGCAAACGTATCTTTGATACTACAATTGTTGGTATTGCTCCTGATCATGACTTGGCCTTGTTGCGTATGAGTGACGAAGGTGTTGAAGTTGTTCGTCGTGAGCTTGGTGCTATACCTTATTTGCAGCTTGGTGATTCTGATTCGGTGCATCGTGCGGATGAAGTTATGGCATTAGGGTATCCATTGGGTCAAGAATCACTCAAGAGTACTACGGGTGTCATTAGCGGACGTGAATCGACCATGATTCAGATGAGTGCCGCAATTAATCCGGGAAGTTCCGGCGGACCATTGTTGAATATTAAAGGACAGGTTATTGGTATTAATACAGCAATGGTAATGGAGGCTCAGAATGCCGGATACATTATTCCTGTAAATGATTTAAAAATAATTTTGCCGTCGTTATTTAAGGAGAAAATAGTAAGAAAACCTTTCTTGGGCATTTTGTTCAATAATGCTACAGATGCACTTACCGAATATTTAGGCAATCCTCAGCCGGGTGGCCCATATATTGTTGAGGTTGTAAAAAATAGTACCTTGTATAAAGCGGGTGTCTTACGCGGTGATATGATTTATGAAATCAATGGACATCGTGTTGATCAATATGGCGAAATGAATGTTCCATGGACTGAAGATAAGATCTCAATTACTGATTTTGTTTCACGGCTGTCAATTGGTGATAAGGTAAGCATTGTGTTATATCGTAACGGCAAAAGAAAAGAAGTAACTACGACGTTTAAACAAATGGATCTTATGCCCATTCGCAAAGTATATCCAAATTTTGAAGACATTGATTATGAGACGTTTGCCGGTATGGTTATTATGGAACTAACTATTAACCATGTAGCAGCATTGGCTAATAAGGCTCCTGCGTTAGCAAACTTTGCTGACATCAAAAACCAAAGTGAACCGGTGCTCATTGTTACACATGTTTTTCCTACTTCGTATGTTGCAAGAACACGCACACTTTCAGCGGGGACAACTATTAATGAAGTTAATGGTCAAATCGTTCATTCTTTAGAAGACTTCAGAAAAGCTGTAAAGAAGAGTGTGGATACAGGATTCTTAACGTTGCGCGTATCAGATAATATTATGCATATATCGGATCATGTGTTTATAGTATTGCCATTTGATAGGGTCATTGGAGAGGAACAGCAGTTGGCATTTGATTACAGATATCCATTTACAGCGTTGAATAAAGAATTGGCTTTTGCTTGGAATGAAACCAATGCCAAACGTGAGCTAAGTAGGTCAACGAATGTTGCATAAAAAGTATATGTAATATGAGCTATTTTTGCCGAGAAATAGAAATGTGTTGTCCCTGGGGGCTTGTCGCTATACACTTAAAATATTCACAGTCCTAAGGTTAATGAATGATTACGAACGTAATATGGCGGCGTGTAGGAAAACAGTGGTATCGCAAATTTGGGATGATTTTTTAGTCATATTAGGGCAAGAGGTTGGGAGTCGTGTTGTCGACACATGGTTCAAAGCTGTGACGTTGCGTCAATGGGATCCGACCAATCGGGTCGCTTACCTTGAGGCTCCCAATTCTTTTGTTAAAGATTGGATTAAATCGAATTATCTCGAAACAATTCAGTTTAATTTAAGCAGATTGCTTCAGGTGCATGAAGTACACGTTATTATTCTTGATACACGGTCACAGATTGACGCGAGTAAAAATGCTGCAAGTGTCCCAGCTGTTCACACTGAGTCTAAACAGCACAGTGAGTCCGGTTCATTAATGCGTGTTGCTCCTGCGCGCGTGCTTAGTCACATAAACAAAGGCTATAAATTTGATACGTTTGTTGTCGGTCCGCATAATTGTATGGCGTATGCGGCGGCGTGTGCTGTTGTAGAAAAACCTGGAATAGCCTATAATCCGCTGTATATTTGTAGCGGATCTGGTCTTGGAAAAACGCACTTATTACACGCTATTGGTAATGGTATAAAGAGTAATAATGCCAAGAGTATGGTTATGTACCAGGCTGCCGATAGGTTTGTATATGAATTTGTGCATGCCCTACGGTCAGATAAAATTCATCAATTTCATGCTAAATATCAGCAGGTCGATGTGTTGTTGATGGATGATGTTCAATTTATTTCGCGTGGAGAAAAAACACAGGAGGTCTTTTTTAATATTTTTAATGGATTGTACGAGTCTCAAAAACAGATTGTTTTTTCAGGAGATACATTACCGCGTAATATGAAGGGGCTTAATGAGGGGTTGCGGTCAAGGTTGTCATGGGGCTTGGTAACCGATATTGAGGCGCCCGACCTTGATACGCGCGTAGCAATTTTAAAAAAGAAGGCTGAACTTGGTCAAGAATGTATTAATGATGATGTCGCGACTTTCATTGCTTCTGCTGTCAATACAAGCATTAGAGAGCTTGAGGGAGCTTTGGTGCGCGTTCTCGCGTTTGCGGCGCTGACAAAGCAACCTGTATCAATTGAATTAGCTAGAAAAATATTAGGTTGCACTGTTATGCCTGAATCAAAAAAATCAATATCGGTTGATTTTGATTGTGTTATGAAAAGCTTGTGTCGTCGTTATCCCTATTCTGTTGAAGAAATTAAATCTAAAAAAAGAAGCAAGGACTTAGCGTTTGTCAGACATTTGGCTATTTATTTAATGAAAAAAATTACGGATAAATCTTTAAGAGATATCGGTAAACTTTTCGGTGAGCGTGACCATGCTACGATAATTCATGCTCTTGAAAGAATGGAAAAGGCTGTAGCTGTTGATGCTGATTTACAAGAAATCGTGCGCCAAATAGAAATGGATATTTTACATGTGTAATTAGGATGCATGCCAGCGGCTTTTGTCGCGTAAGAATATATCATTTGCAGCTTCCAACGCCAAATTAATATACCACGCAGCTTGGCTTGAAAAGTTGCCGACATCTTTTTTAAATCCAACTATTGTAGGAAAATGTTCTGTATCAACTATTACAATTTTCTTTGAATTGCGTTCGATTGCAAAATTATCAATGTGTGGATCAATAATGAATTTTGCAGTATTGCACAGAGCCATAGATTCGATGCGATCTTCAGCGTTAACGAGAGTCATTGAGCGTTCAAGGTCGATAGCATCGGCAATTATGCAATACGTTCCTGGAATATCTATTGATACTTGCTTGTAGCGGCCAATATTAGATCCTGAAATGGTAATCCATCGTGCATCTTCAGGGAGCCAGTACCATTTTCGTGGCATATCCACACGTGATTTCCAATAGGGGTTATTATCCAAAATAGCCCTAAACGTTTCGGCGTTTTTAATGCGCGTGAATCCTGATAAGTGCCGATTGACACCACCACCCATGAAGTAAAAGAACATAGGATAAAAGCCTTTTTTATAGGGCTTTACGAACATGTC
>CAZQNW010000040.1:0-8256 GCA_964595035.1 uncultured Pseudomonadota bacterium | reverse complement strand
ATATTGAATTATTGTACAGCAATAGACTAACATACATACAGGGGAAGTATTTTTCTGGACATTTAGCAAAAAAGGACTTTTATGCCAAAAAAATTATGCATAATGGGCATAGTAAGCATGCTTATGCTTACATTTGATCTACGAGCAATGGAACAGCCACTCGTGGTTGCATGCGACTTTAACATACTAAGCCAAAATGCTGATACAGGCCACATCATAGAACACGCTCTTTCGAGTGCTAAACATATTTTTTCATGTCTTAATTGGAGAAGCCTGTTAGCATTACCGGCAACGGTCAAACACATGCAACAAAGAGGACTTGAAATAGCCCAAACAACGCCCGGAATAACTAACACCATTAAAGCACTTTTTACTGAACTTGAAAAAGAAGGATATGGCAAATTTACTGATACGGCAATAACATGCTTTAATGAAATGGGTATAAACCCGGTAGTAGATCAAGAATCACTCGCATTATTACAACAACTGCATATTCTCAATATTCCTACAATCGGTGTAGGACTTCAAGACAGCTTAGAACATGAAATTTACGCCCGCAAAATGCTTAGCGAACACAAAGTAGACGTTCATGAGCTGTACAGTGGTATTGTCACCATACCTATTCTTGAAGAGCAGGAGCAGTTTAACCTCAGCACAAGAGACTATTTGGTACGTAAACAAGAAAATCCTCGATGGCTTGTTGCACGTCATCCTGCTCCTTCACAAGCTTTTATACAAACATTAAAATTGCTTGCCCGCAACTTAGCCGGCAACGCTCCCATTTGGTCTGTTAATTCTAAAGAACAACTCTCACTTGTCGTTCAGGCTCTTCGCAAGATTCTTGAACACCGTAGTCCATCCCCAGAATCAAGCCTGATGTTTGAACGCATCATAGATGAAAGCCCTATTATGTTATCGCCCACGAGAGTGTAAACATTGGAGCATACATCGCTACAATAAGCAATGTAATCATAAGCCCCAAAATAATAAACAAAAGAGGCTGAATAACAGTTGTCATATAGTGTACTGAACGTGCAACATGATTCCGTGAGTTATCTGCAATCTGCGCCAAAGAGAGACTCAACTGACAGGCATTTTCGCCAACGGCTATAATCGCATTATCCTCTTGGGAAAAGAACTCACCTGGGCACTGCTGAAACGCACTCGTTAAAGGCTTACCTTGAGATACAGCTTGCTCAAGAGTTGCCACATATGTATAAATAATATCGTTTGTGCATGAATGCTGAGCAACAGATAAAGCAACATTTAATGGCATTTTCCCTTTCACCAAAAGTACTAATGAATCCAGAAACCAGACGCGTTGTGTATCATACACAAAACGACGCACATACGGAATACGAAGAACAATACTATCATGCATATGTTTTATTGTAGCGCTATTTTTGATAGTTTTGAAAACAAAACTCACGGCAAAAATCACAAAAAGTATCATACTTATGCCATACCAACTTCTCAGCCAACCACTTATTGCAAGCAATGCTTGCGTAATTGCAGGCAACTGCTGATGAGCGGATTCAAAAACAGCTGCTAATGTAGGAATTATCCCTACAATAAGAATAAGGACAATACCTATAAAAAAAGTAAACGATATAATCGGCCCCATTACAGCAGACTTTATTTTTGCTCGAAAAGCCATAACCGTTTGTATGTATTCTGCTAATGCATGCACGGTTATTGCCAAGCTTCCTGTTTCTTGCCCGATATAAACCATGTGCACCATGCGTTCATCAAAAATATCTTTATGTCTTTCAAGGGCTTTATGCAAAGGGATACCCTGTTCAATTTTTGTGTAGAGATCAGCAATAACAAGTTGCATGCGCACATGACTGAATGAATCCCTTAAAATAATAAGAGCATCAGGTAACAATATTCCTGCACGCAACAACATTGATAATCGTTCAAAGAAATGCATAACCGTTTCTTTAGTTATGCGAGGCAAAAAGCGTGTTGATGCTTCAGTCGCGGAAATAAATGCAATATCACGTTTTAACAAGATCGTATCAAGATCACACGTATCCGCAGCAAAAAGCTTGCCCGTTCTAATACGACCTGACAGATTAACACCTTGGTACCTAAAGTACGGCATTGAGACTCTCCTTCGTACTTCAAAGTAATGACTGCTGCCTTTCAATACCCAAAATTTGCTCAACCTGAGCTAAGGTCATCGAAGTTTCAATTAAAAGTCTCTTTGTTCGTGATGTTAGCCCACCAACAAGAATAATCGCATCTTGTGGAACACGCAGCGCATTGGACAAAAGCTTAACTAACTCTTTATTAGCCAAACCCTTTTCCGGTGGATTTTTCAAAAAACATTTAAGTTGACCTGATTTATCAACGGTCCATCCATGTTTACCGGAACTCGGAACCACTTTTACTGTAAGCTGCAGTGACATATTAACCTCAATAAACTACACATACTGATCCTACAATAGCAAATTATACGTAATAAAACTACAGCTTGATCCAACAAAAAGAGAAAGAGCCCAGACAACAGACAACATCAATTGCCTGAGCTCTTTCTAATAATTTTAAATCTTAATCAACTTTGCGTGTAATACCAAAGCCATATAATGGGCTACCATAGATAATCCATGTAGCACTTCCGGTATATGGACCTGTATAATTATATTTAGTTTCAATATCCCTTGGCTGAGCAAGTTTAAGCATCTTCTGCATATCAACTTCTTTTGTTGTAACTGTACTAAATAAATCTATTGCCGATTGAGGAAGCCCGGAGTATTTAATCACAGCACTAATCTTACTAATAATACACAGCTTACCATCATTCGCAACCGTATCACCAGGAGCAACCTCCCTATAATCGTCCTTACATGCAACATATCCGAAAAGCACTCTAGCAGGATATTCTGTCGTATTTATTACCTTGTGCGTATATGCCAAAACTTGCATCGCCCCCAAGAGAGCGATTGCACCTAAACTTAATAACATTTTTCTGTTCACAGTAAACCCTTCCTTTTTCCAAGAACAAACAGACATTACCATACTCTACGTTGTTATTATAACAAATACCAAAATAATAAATCAATATATCGCTATTTTAAATTTATAATCTCAAACATATTTATTTTTCAATAAATGAAGACATATTTAACAAAATATACAACATACAAAGCTTTACTATCCAAGAAACAAAAATTTAATACAACTTTAACCTAGGCAAAATCTTTAAAACCAGTTATAATGTCTTTGTTGTATAAATGTTTTGATTTTTCTAGCATTTATCTATCAGTTTGATATAGTAGTGGAGAGATGGCTGAGTGGCTTAAAGCGCTTGCCTGCTAAGCAAGAAATCGGGTAAAACCGGTTGCGAGGGTTCGAATCCCTCTCTCTCCGCCATAAAAGCATTGAAATGCGCCTATAGCTCAACTGGATAGAGCGTCAGACTACGGATCTGAAGGTTAAAGGTTCGACTCCTTTTAGGCGCACCACTTTTTTCTGTATTTTTAATACAAAACACATTATAAAAAATAAATCTTGTTTTTATGCTATTTTTTCGCCCCAAGAATTTCGATTAGTTGTTCTTTGGTAACATCTTTGCCAATTTTTACGCGCTTTATACGCTCTTCTTCGCCATGAACTATCGTAATTTTGCTCAGGGAGACACCTAGAGCTTCAGCCAAGGTTTTAATAATAAACTCATTGGCACTGCGACTTTCTGGTTCTTTATGATGAACTTTCAAGGATCCTGACGGTTCTATAAACCAACCACTACCAACACCTTCTTTAACAACATGTATATCGATAACCAGGGGATGCAAAGCCATAATCTCTCCTTCAGCCTTATGGTTGACCCAAGCAACATCAATTGAACTATACACTAATTACCCAATTCCTCTCAACCTCTAAATTTATTTGCCAAAAAAGCAAAGAATTTATATGCTTAATATATATGTTTCGGAGAGGTGGCAGAGCGGTCTAATGCGGCGGTCTTGAAAACCGTTATCTCGAGAGATCGGGATCAAGGGTTCGAATCCCTTCCTCTCCTCCAGTTTATTTTCATGCCTCAACATCAATTCAACTCATAAATTTTCACACTTACCAACCTAAATATTTGCCATACACAATTAAATTGTTAAGATACATACAAAGTATTAACATACACATAAAGGATATATGATAATGAACGCATTCAATAAAATTTTCCTATATTACACAGCATTAACCCTGCTCCATCTATCACAGATCCAAGCTGCCGACTTCGTGATATTTTCCTATGACCGCCCCATGCAATTATACGCATTACTTGAATCTACAGAACAATACCTTAAAGGCATTGAACGTATAACGGTACTTTATAGAGCATCAAACTCAAGGTTTGAACAATCATACCAAGAAGTATACAAGCAATTTCCAAAGGTTAACTTTTTGAAACAAGGAAACAACCCTAGTCAAGATTTTAAACCATTATTTTTACAGGCCTGCAATGCTGGAACAAGTAATTATATCCTGTTTGCTCCTGATGATATTATTGTAAAGAATTATGCTGATCTGAACTACTGCGCTCAAGCGCTGCAAACATATAATGCTTACGCCTTTTTCTTACGTCTTGGAACACACCTGAATTATAGTTACCCACATAAAAAACATTCCCCCTTGCCACCGTTACAACCAATCGACACAGACATGTATAGCTGGACATTGCGCAATGGTACCTTTGACTGGGGCTATCCCAACAATGTTGATATGACCCTCTATCGCAAAGATGCTATTATGCCAGACCTTAGTAATATTTCTTATAGCAACCCAAACACACTAGAGGCTGCATGGGCAGGAATAGCAGGACACATACTTCACAAAACAGGGCTTTGCTTTGAGCATTCAATTATTGTCAATATTCCGGTAAATCGTGTACAACATGATTATCAAAATAATTTTATGAACTCTTGGAATACACTCGAATTACTTGAATTATTCGAGTCCGGCAAAAAAATTGATATTAAACCGCTTAGTGGCATTCTCAATACATCAAGCCACATGGAATATGAACTGACCTTTGTACAACGATAAAACCCGTTATTTTACACATGTTGTTGTATACATAAGTCCAAGCGTATGCGCATGTTCAAGCCACTGTGCAACAGAGCTTTCTACTGATGTATAATCAGTCATATTGCCAATAACAGACAATGCTTTTTGCAATAATGCCTTATTCCACAATGTCATATTAAATACGGGAATAGTCCACGTATCCGTTTTGTTATCTGAATACCATGCATATACAGGAGCAATAAGATCAACCTTAGGTAAACGAGAACGCTTGTACGCATTCACATCACTTTGAGCCAATGAAAAATAAAACAAATCAGTATGAGTCTTTTTTAATAAGCGCATTGCATCTATAAGATTTACATCACATTCAATATAATCAGACGCTTTGACCAACAATATATAGCGACTATCAATATTATTAATACACTGAGATAAAGCTTTAAGAAATTCGTTATTCTCATAATATAGAGTCTGTATAGTCGCATCCATCTGAACAGATCCCTCACAAGTCTGAGGAACTAATGCATAGATCGCATGCAAAGACTCAATATTCTTAAATAATGCAGAAGAAACAGAGCGTGACGGTTCATCTATTAACATAAGTACCGTTGTATGGTCATACTCATCAAAACTCTCTACATGTTGAGGAGCTTGCAAAGGACCGTATTCCTTTTGTGCTAAAATATAATCCCGTAAATCAGTCTGCAAACGCACATTCACAGCACCATCACTAATTGGGTTACTTGTATTATATATATAAAGCACATCATGTAACTGCATAAAATGACCTCGCGAAGCCATCTCAATCATAGGAGCTAACATCGCTTTATCTGATGTCATAGCATAATAATAATCATCATATAAAAAATCTTTGAGAGCAACTAATTTAAAAAGCCATGCATAATGTGTGCGCAAATGCGAGACAGGAAAATACCAATATTTGCGAAACATATTATTGTCTACAATATACTGAGGAAATGATCTATTAACATCACCAGGTTGCCCTGATGGAAAACATTGATATTGCCCATAAGTAAACCAAATATCATTATGACTATAAGCTTCATTTATCTTTGATAGCACCTGATCATGGGCAAGCCAATCATCGCCATCAAGCGTTACTACTATTTCATTATCTGCGCATGAATGAATAGCTGTATAAAAATTAGCCATAGCATTACGTCGTTCATCATTATGAATTATAGTAAAGCGATGCTGCTGCTTATGTATTTCGACTTGTTTACTTGCACATTCAAAAGTCTTGTCTGTCGAACAATCATCTACGTAGATAACACGGTAATTATCATATTTCTGTACAAAAACAGACTGCAGATTGCGCTCAACCCAACGTTCATTATTATACGACGTTATAAGAATAACGATTGGTTTCTCTTCAATCGCCAAGCTATCCGTATATACAGATACGCCTAAAAAAAACACAATACATGAAATTTGCTTAATCAGAAACTTCATTTTCTCTCCAAGTTATATACCAACAATATCACTTCAACAATTTTTACTACACACTCCTTTTAACTCATGCAAATACCTATCGCTACATATAACAAGTTTCCTCGTCTTATGCAAATATCTAAAAACATTAACTTGAATCCTGAAAGAATCTATTGTATTAGTAAGGTATGTTCATATACATAAAAGAAAGGAAAGTATACATGAGCATATCACTCAAAAAAACTATAGGATTTTGTACTATATTTTTGTTTTGTACAATATGTTCTTACCCAATAAAACAACAAGATCTGTTAAAGAACTTCGGAGGGTGGTCCATAGATAAAGAATTATTTGATTACATACGACAAGTTCTACCTACAGGAAAAACCATACTTGAATTAGGAAGTGGCTGGGCCAGTGGAATACTTTCAGAATATTATACCGTATATTCAATAGAACATGATCCCCAATGGGTAGGCAAGTACAATACTCACTACATTTATGCTCCCATTAGACATGGTTGGTATGACGTATCAGTATTAAGTACTGAACTCCCTACGCACTACGATCTCATCTTAATAGACGGCCCAACAGGTACAATTGGACGATGGGGATTCTATACCAATTTGTATCTATTCAATACAAATACAATCATGATTTTTGACGACGTTAATAGAATTGCAGAATACCACTTATTGACTGCTGTATCACACAAATTGAACAAACCTTATACCATCTATGAATCAAATGGGGAGAAAAAATTCGGTGTAATATTACCAAAAAAACGTTTTAATCAAAATAGATATAAAAATAATAAAAACTTTAGTAGAGAGAGAAACAATGAAAATAATTAATCAGTTAATTTCACTGTTATTATGTTTAAATGCTCTTGCATTAGCCGAACAAGCCCCCATACACAATATTCTTCACATGAGTTTTCACAAAGGTTGCATCGAAGAATTCGCAGCAGTTAGTGCAGAACTTGGTTTAAACGTCACTTCTTGGTTTATTCAATCCGATGTACCGCGCTTTGATGGTTCCACAAAAGGAAATGCTATTTATAATGTAACTCACGAACGAGCTGAAAAAGTATGGAATCTTCATAAAGAATATTTTGACCAATTCGATGCAATAATAACTTCCGACACCGCACCATTATCTCGCATATTCTTACAAAACGGCTGGAAAAAACCATTGATCATCTGGATATGTAATCGTTTTGATTATTTTGATAGTGTACATCCGGATAGAGAATATTATGATCTGTTTAAAAAAGCTACACAGCAACCAAACGTACGTATTATCTCATATACAGCATATGAACACATCTATGCTGCCAAAAAAGGAATAGATATCGGAACATTCACTATAAAACCAATTGGTAGATGTGAAGACCATTTCCGTTATGGCAATCAATCATACATTCCAAGTTCCATCGACAAACAAAACACGATTTTTGTACACCCAAGAATTACAGGAATTTCGGTAGAAAAACTCAAAAAAATACTCAGTGATAATGAAATACCATTTTATTATGGAACATATAATGGCCCATTTGACCTCAAAGGCTTTAAAGGAATATTAACATTCCCTTATGCATGGTCAACACTCGCGCTATTCGAAAATATTCAAAATGGCCTCGTGCAATTTGTTCCATCTCCAAGCTTTATGCAAGAACTTCTTCAACAAGGATGGGGGCTACACTCAAGTATCGCCGCTGACTTAAAATCTCATTATTTTAACGTTTCGGAATTATATACAGAAGAAAATAAG
>CAZQNW010000039.1:0-9684 GCA_964595035.1 uncultured Pseudomonadota bacterium | reverse complement strand
AGGTTACCCATGGTTTATGGGGAAAACTCTTTGGTGATCGAGGTTATATATCCAATCAAACAAGCCTTCATTAGCGCCTTCAGAACAACCATACCTATCTAACTGATATTTATCGAATTCGCGTTAACATATGTATTTTCTTGACCTCGACCTTCATTAATCAGTATATCTTAAATACGCAAGTACTGTATTTTTTATAACCTCTCATTAAAAGGAGAAGATGATGCACAAAATTCTTGTGCAACTATTATGTTGCATAGGTAGCATTGGATTATTAAGCCATGGGATATGGGCACAAGAAACTCCACAGCTTGGCTTTGAAATGCCAATCCAAATTGCGGATGCTACAGCTGATAAAAACAGTCCTACCCTGGCAATAGACTCTACCGGCAACATTGTTCTTACTTGGACACAACTGGCCCCTGACAGTTCCTATGCAGTATGGACTACGCATTACACAAAAAAAACCGATACATGGGCTACCCCTAAACGACTTTCAAGTTTTGGCAACATTACAACCAATCCTGAAATTGCCATGGATGGAAACGGTAATGTCATTGTTGCGTGGCTTGTGAATTCACAGAATGTATATGCCGCATACTTTGACGCATCCGCAGGATGGGCAAACGGCTGGACTCAAGAAAAACAACTTGGAAATGGAGTTATCAACTCTGTTCGCATAGCAATGGATAATACAGGAAATGGCATGATCGTATGGCCACAACTTTTTTCAGGAATACTAGCAAGGTACTTTACAAAACAAAACTTTATTCTTTATGGTTGGGATAATGCATGGACAGACGCGCATAGCATTTCTGAACAATTGATACCCACACAAGCAAATGTTACATTTGATGGCTTAGGAAACGCAATTGTTACATGGAACAATGTTATATTGGGAGAATTACGATCAGCACGCTACGAACCGGAACAAGGATGGCCTGCCGGATGGTCAAATATTACAACAATTTCTTCGGATATAGCATCAAGTAGTTTCCCAGCGATAGCAGCAACAAAAACATCACAAGGAAACTATGCTGGTAATGCCATGGCAATATGGCTTAGTCAAAGTAATAGGTCTGTTCAAGTTTGTCTATACGCACATGGCACAGGATGGCAAGCTCCTGAAATATTAACCTCAGATGAATTAATAGAGTACATAGTTCCTCATGTGGCTATGGATAACAACGGTAATGCTGTCGCATTATGGCAACAAAATACTGTTGATGGCTCAGCAATATATTCTACACATTTTACCGCAACTACCAATTCCTGGAGTTTGCCTGCAATACGTATTTCACCTGTTTCTCAAAACGCGGAAGCACCTAACCTTGCCATGGATACCAATGGTAACGCTATTGCCATATGGTACAGAACAAAAGAAAATCCGGATACAACAATTGACTTGATTATTCAAGTAAGCCAAAATTCATCCGATAGAAGTTGGTATCTCGCTCATGATATTTCCCTTATAGGGCTTGATGGATTTGCACCTAATATAGCAATCAACAATACTCATCAGGCAGCAGCTTCTTGGGGATTTCCACTATCGAATCTTTTTGCTACCCGCGCATATGAAGTTCCTGAGTTGGTGAGCAAATTAGTAACTCTTGGAACAGCATCAGCTTTTTCAGTTTCCTCAAATGGTGAAGGTGTTTTCTTTGTTGACATTATCAGCGACGGTATAGTGTATACATTTGTACATTATCCCGATACAGCCGAAACTGCCTGGGAACAAATTCAGGTATCTCCGGACAGTTTATTTGCATACGAAATTGCAGGAGCAACCGACGGTTATGGTAATCATGGTATTGTATATACAGCAAGAACACGTACAACAACAGAAAACCCTGACATTACCGCGTATCTTACAACATTCACACGTACGACACGCACAAGAACAACAACGACTACCACAACAACAAGAACGATTAACGCCTCTGAACTTCCTACAACAATAGTCATATCTGAACCCGGACAACTTCCGATATTGCCTCGCATCGGAACAACCACAACAACAACACGCACAACACGCGCAGACGATCCTAATACAATAAATCTCTCATTCTGTTTCATCGACTCGCTGACACGCACCACGTTCACCGGACGCACAACTACAACCACTACCCGTTCACCTGGGATAACAAGACAAACTATTTCACTTGAACAAGCCTCGCCGGCAGATGCTATACTTACACAACAGGCAATTTCCAATACATTCGCGCGAGCTTTGCTATGGCTTATTCAAAATAACGGCATCATACGGGCGCAAGCAAACTATGCTGAACCCGGTCAATTACTTATTGGTTACCGTTACCTTTCTGAAGACGGCTTAGACCTTGTAAGTACTATAACACCCGTCGTGCAATCCGATTCATTTGGAGCAACATTATTTGCTTGGGTTGCAACAGATTCAACAGATGGAAGTTTCTTAATTCAAGCAACAAGCTTCAAAGCTCTCGATACTGAAGAACAATGGACTACATTTGATCCGATTGCCAATACCGAAACATTAGACCGCATACCGGCAGAAACACCCGTAAAATCCTTAGCCTTCACGATCGATAGTGCTGGAAACAGTATTTTGACATGGACAATTCAAAATCAGAAGAAGCCAATAAGTTATCGATTTGATCATACAAGTAATGTCTGGCAAGCTCTAACAGCAACGAGAACCAGCTCTGTTAAAACTGTTGATAAATTTTTGAGAGACGTCGATGATCTTGAGGATTTAATTGAAGTATCAATTCCGGCAATAGGCCTTGGCGGTTCACGCGGAACTCGCACAACCACAACCACAACAAGAACACGCACTACAACACGCAATAACCTCATAACAAAAACACTCAGCGCAACAGAAACGCCCACGACCGCCATCGAAATCGCACAAGTAAACGGCTTTACCGAAGAAATTTTTGATCCGGAAACATTTACTGTTGAAGGCTACGTAACCAATATTGGCTCGGCAACCAATTGGAACGGTACACGCCAGATAACGACATTAACACGTACAACGCGTACCACAACAACACGCGGACCTTCAACAGACACCTCTGAAGATATATTACAAGTACATATGCGTGAACAAGCGCTCCCTCAACCGGGTCAAGCAACAGATATACAGGCAAAAAAACAGATAACACGACTTCCACGAAGAGCAATCACAGATAATTGTATCAGTTGGCAAAATCCCGCATATGAACCGGGCACACCAACACCAATTTCGTATGCAATTTACGTATTTCCTAATCTTGATACACCTGTTGCCACTATCGCTGCTGACGAACCATTAACATACTGTCAGCACAACGTTAACCCTTATTCTCAGTATATTTATTACATCTATAGCATCGATGCTCAAGGAACTCGTAGTAACCCTGTTATAGTTACCATTAAATAGTTAAAGGATAGATATGAAAAAACACATAGCATTACTCGCGTTACTACTTATAACAACATGTATTTGCGCTCATGAACATGATTGGACCTGTATGATAAAACAAGGATATTTTGTTCCTCAAGAAAAAGCTTTGCGTAATATGTTCTCATGTTGCGGATCAAAAGGCGGCTACTTTATTGAAGGAGCCGCGCGATATAATGTATGGGACTGTTTATATCTTGAGCTTAATGCAAGCTACTTTGGTAAAAAAGGCAGAGCACTTGTAACCACCACAACGGGGACAGATTGTTGTAATACAACGTGCACATGCGGAGAATGTATTGAGTTTAAACTTCCTACAATAGGGCTTGGTCTTAAGTATTTTTATTACTTCCGTGATTATGTAAGCTTTTTTGTAGGCGGCGGAATTAAAGGATTTTTTGCCCGTATTACCCAAAACTCTCTATACGCGCCTTGTCGCGACAACGCCAACACGGCCGGTGGATTTATTCATGCCGGGATTCTTTTTGATGTATACAAAGGTTTAAATATTGAACTTTTTGCGGATTACTTAGGAGCACGCTTAAAATGTCCGTGCACCGCTGTAAATACCATAGCTTATAAATTGAATATCGGCGGCTTTGCAGGTGGCCTAGGTATCGGATATTCATTCTAAATAAAGAGTTTATAGAGAGAGGAACTAAATTATGATTAAATATTCATTGAAACTTGCTTTGATAACATACATATCATTACTCAGCTACACGCAGCTATACGCCTGGACAAAACAGGCAATTATTCCAAACTCTTCGGGCTCTTTGCATGTTGATGCAGCTCAAGACAAAAACGGCAATATAGCCGCACTGTGGACTACTCAACAAAATAATGCTACAACTGTGCAAGCGGCCCTATACTCAGCTGAAACAAAATCATGGAGCAACATAAAAGAGATAGGAACATGTTCTTTACAATCACACGTGAAGATAGGAATAAACGAAGAAGGAACAGCTTTATTAGTATGGGAAAATAGAGATCGTGAACTACAAGCTGCAGTATATTCCGGACAAGATTGGCAGACATGGGATCCTGTACCTGTTTCGCTTTCAAAGCAAGATGAAGCTGTTGCTGATTTCTTTACTACAAAAGAATTTTCAACAAAAACGGCAATAGCTTGGTGTTCCGACAATGGTGCCTATGCAATACTGTATGATGCTACAACACAATCATGGTCACCAATAAAAACATTATCAACGAATGCCTGTATTAATATCTCTCAATGTGCTGACGCTCACGGCAATAATGCGTTTATCTGGATTGCAAAACAGAAAACAAACTATACCGTATCCGGATCATATTATGACGCATCTCAAACATGGCAAAGCTGGCAACCCTATACGGTAGAATTCGCTCAGGATTGTTTCGCATGCAATGCGTATGTATCTATTGCATCATCAGCTGGTGTTACGTTTTTTACATGGGCCGATTCACATGGGATACAAACGACACCGTATAATCCATCATGTGCATGGCACACATATAATCCTCACACAGAACAAAAAACAGTTGATATGCCAACGTATTATCGGTTACAAAGTACAACAGATTCGGCCGGAAATACTGTTTGGGCATGGCAAAAGCCTTCAGGAATCTGTTATGTAACACGATATAACACAGAAACTCAGTGGCATGACTGGAACCCTATCCTCACCGCTGTTAACGATCAGGCAACAAAAATTGAAGATATAGTCTTGGTCAACAATGGCAATGCTCTCCTTCTTCTCTCTTCGCAAGAAGATTACAGACGCAATACTATCTATATTTCTGAGTGTAACAACTCGGGATACTGCGATACTTCTGTTGTCATAGCACGCGCCTGCCTATCTTCAAATCAAAAAGCTTTGGCGGTAAACACAGACGGCTCATCAACACACGCAATGGCTCTTTGGCCGACTACGTACAACGGAATATATTACATCATATCGTAATGTTCAGTGCCCCCTGTTGAAAAACGGGGGCACTTTATAATATACATTTCATACGTAAAGAAAAACCACATGAAACATACAGATGTTATGCTATTATTTCTCATTGCGGTGCAGTTTGTTCAAGCTGACACACTTGTCATTTTTAATCATGCGAAGGTTCCTGTGCATGTCGGTCTTTATTCAGTCAAAAGTAATGTCTGGGGAACAAGTATAGGCCCGGCACGGTTACAGTCACCTATCGTATCAATACCTGCTCATGCGTACACAACACTTGAAAGACCTACATATACATTTATGGCAAACAGGGAACTAATATTTTCAAAGCAATTAGCCGAACTTAAAGAAACCTTGGATGCTGACGCGTATAAAAAAGCAGCTTGCCAAAGTGCAGGTTGGCTTTACGGATTAATATACCATATAGTAGAAGATGAAAATACTCTTCACGGATATACTGAAGCTGAATGGCACATAAAAAAACCGGTAAGCGAAGTATTTGACACTATAACCGATGCCATATTTGAAAAGCTTCAAGAACATTACACTGATGGCCCTTACAGAAAAACACAGGCAATGTTACGCATCGAAGATGGTATCTGCGCAGAAGAACGCAATAGTATAGCAGAACGTATCAAAAAGGTTAATGCAACACTTAAAAACCTATTACAACAACCAATTGAGTTAGAAAAAACTCCACGCATTGCTGTTTGTTTAAGCGGTGGCGGAATGCGAGCGGCTATATCATCATATGGATTAATGGCAGGACTTGACGATATAGGGTTACTTAACGGTATCACCTACTGCGCGGGGCTATCGGGTTCTACATGGTTTTTGACTGACTGGATGCTGTATGGCGAACCTATGGACAGCTATTATAACCATTTTACAAAAGCTATTTCCCATATGCGCATGTTTTCTATTGATGCGCTTGCGTCATCATTATGGCCAAAATATATCTTCAGGCAAGATACCGGCATCGTTGATATTTATGGCGTATATTTAGCAAATACATTTTTACGCGGCATAAAAAATAAAGTTGACCGTCAACGTGTAACATTTTCGTCAATGGCTCACTTGGTGCGTGACGGATCATGGCCATTTATTTTGTGTACAGGCGTTGAGACAAGCATCGACAATCACTGGGTAACATTTACACCATTTGAGGTAAGCTGCGATTCATTACACTTTAATATGCCAACATGGGCATTCGGTAGAAAATTCATTAATGGTATTTCCGTGGATTTTGCACCGGAACCATCACTTGGTTTCTTTATGGGCCTCTGGGGCTCGGCGCTGTCAGGTAGTATTCAAGAAATGCTCGACACAGCTATGCAACAACTTGATCCAATATTGTACAATACAATAAGTAAACTCCTTCTTAATATTGGATTATCGGAGTTTCGCATAGCATCAATTAAGATTAAGAACCCGTTGTACGGCCTTGAAACACATTCATACCGCGATCGCAACTTAACAGATCTTATATTTATGGATGCGGGATATGTCTACAACTTACCACTCCCTCCCGTACTTAAAAAAGAACGCGCGGTAGACATTATCATTATGTTGGATGCTTCTGAGGATGTCCATAAAGGAGCAGGTGAACTTAAAAAAGCTGTCGCAGACCTTACAGAACAAGGTGTGGAAATACCCCATATAGATTTTTCCACAATATTAGACCATCCGGTAACCGTGTATAAACCCGATAACCCTCACATGCCAATACTTATTTATGTAGTACCACTCAAACAAGACTCGTATGACCCCGCATTTGATCCTAAAGATGAGTTTAGTACTACCTATAAAACATCACGGTTCTCTTATGATAAAAAATCTATTGATAAACTAACCGGCCTTATACGACACACTATACGTAATTACCAAGACACCATACTAGGCACCATTAAAGAGGCATTATAATTTACAATTAGAAAAAATAATATATCAAAAACCGTTGATTTTGGGAGAATATCTTGGTATTATAAATATGTTGAAATTTAATTCAATGGTTCATTTAAAATATTATTAACCAATAGGAGGCATCATGAAGTTTAATTATTATGCTTTCGTTTTAGCATGCGCGAGCTTAATAAGCATACAAAAAACTTATGGATCAAATTCTCCATTTGAATGCATGCAAGAAGCTTTAAAATCAATGGATGAGGCTATGCAATCAATGTTTGATAATATGAACAAAATGCACGCAGATTTTAATGCCTCATTGAAAAAAGAATTAGGTACGGGACAAGAGGGTGTTAACATTGCGGTCAATAAAGAAGATAACATGGTCAAAGTTATCTTTACAGGAATACAAGCAGATCAATTTGACGCGTCATTCGGTGATAAAGAACTTACTATAAAAACTTCCGGCATAACCATTAATCTTTCCGCAAATAATTCTTTATTATCCGTATCAATGAATCAAAAAGCAAGTCGTGAAACTACTGATCAAGACGACAAAAACAAAAAAACAAGTCATCAGGTTTTTGCAAGCAGCTCACATATTTGCCAACCAATTTCAGGTCCTGTTGTTATGGAAGACGCTGCTATAGATTATACAAAGGATACAAAGACATTGACCGTTACGCTTCCAGTAAAAGATGTCAAAAAAGCTGCTAAAGTTATTCCTGTACATATAAAATAAACAAAACATTTTTATGTAAAATAGGCTCTCTGAAAACGGGAGCCTATTTTTTTGTATATGCATGTTATGTTTTGCAACTATTATACTTACCTATCAATCACCTTACTCATGTATATAAAGATCGGTATCACGGCAAAAACATTATAAATAGAAATATACTATGTTAATTTTATAGCTTTAAAATTATACTTTTTGCCTTGTAATATTGCATTTTACACGAGCAAGGCATACACTCTTGTTGTGTATTGTATTTTCTTAATTGTTCATGCCACGCATATGGCACAAAGCCTTATCGGTTTATGGTAGGAAATATGGCTACAGTTCATCGCCGCACATGGGTAGAGATTGATGTTCAGGCCTTTAATCACAACATTGCTTGCTATAAGAATATTATTGGGCCATCGACTATGATATCACTTGTAGTAAAGGCAAATGCTTATGGTCATGGCATTACACAGATAGCACATATAGCTGAAAATAACGAAAACATACATATGCTTGATACTGCCTCATTATCAGAGGCTTTGATATTACGCAATGACGGCATTAAAAAACCAATCCTTGTTATGGGTATCATGGATGAAGATCCAACTCAAGCTATAATTCATGATATTGATATTATGATCTCCGATAAACGGGAATTGCTCGAATTAAATTCCTGTGCAATGGCCATCGGTAAAAAATGTAATGTTCATATAAAAGTTGATACAGGGCTTGGACGCTTTGGAGTATTAGTTGATGATGTTATACCATTCATTAAGTATGCACAAACATTACCTTATATACATATTAATGGCATATGCAGTCATTTTGCTGAAGCCTCTAATAAAGATCAATCTTATACACAACTTCAATACAACCGCTTTATCAACATACTCAAAGAACTACAAGAACAAAATATCTCTATTGCCTACAAGCATATAACCAATTCTGCAGCAAGCACTACGTATGATCTTTCTATGTTAAATATGATACGTATAGCAGCCGGCGCTTATGGATTGTATCCTTCAGAAGCACAAAAAGAACGTACACTATTAGTTCACCCTGAATATCAGTTACAACCAGTGCTCAGTTGGCACACACGTATTTGTCTTATTAAAGTATTACCGGCACAAACATACGTAGGTTATGATCGCACTTATACCACACAAGAAAAAACAACAATTGCTTTACTACCTATCGGATATTCCGATGGTTATGATAAACGATTAAGCAACAAGGCTGTAGTATATTTCCCTCACGCACATGCATATGCACCTGTTATAGGTAAGGTTGCCATGAATGTAACAACCATTGATATAAGCAAGATACCAGATGTTCACCTCGGAACAGAGGTTGTGCTTGTCGGCCCCCAACCAGAAATATCCGCCACAACATTAGCCGAGATAACCGGCTGCAATAACCCTCGCGAGATAACACTCCACATAAACCCCTCTATTGCCCGTATGTATACCCATCAGGCAAACATCACAAACACTGCATATCAAGAAATAACGCAACGAGAATCACTCCCGGCTTTTGGTTCTGAACCAAAAGCATCAGCAGGTAATCCCATAAGGCAAATATCGCGCAACGTATAAGGATCAAGCAAATGAGCAGGAGAGTGCGCCCCAAGACGTTCGTGTAAAGCACACGCAAGCGCCAATGCCTTTTGTTGTACTCGCTTATCCTTCCATACA
>CAZQNW010000038.1:0-10247 GCA_964595035.1 uncultured Pseudomonadota bacterium | reverse complement strand
GATTTAATGGCTGATTAGCTACATAAAATTTTGCTTATAGAGAATATGAAAAATCCTTGTATCGAATTCGCGTTAAAATACGTCGGTAGCTTCTTGTTCTATTGTTGCAACCGATAGAACTTCTTCGATTGTTGTTACACCATCTTTAATCCTACGAATACCATCTTGTATAAGCATAATCATACCATCCTGAACTGCTTGTTTACGAATGCGTGATGTATCAGCTCGTTCCATGGTTAACTTGCCGGTTTCCGGTGTCATGCGCATCATTTCGAATATTGCCATTCGACCTTTGTATCCGGTGTTGTTGCAGTGTTCACAACCGACCGCTTGATAAAAAGTAATTTTTTCAGCTTCTTTATGGGTAAGACCCAGGCTTTTAATGAGTTCATCTGATGGAATATACTTCTGCTTACAGTTTTCACATAGACGTCGTACGAGTCGTTGTGCAACAATTAAAACAACTGAAGACGCAATTAAGTAAGGTTCAACACCCATGTCAAGCAAGCGCGTGATACTTGCGGGTGCACTGTTTGTGTGTAATGTACTGAGTACTAAGTGGCCTGTCAATGCCGCTTGAATGGCGATTTGCGCTGTTTCAGCATCGCGTGTTTCACCAATCATGATGATGTCAGGGTCTTGTCGTAAAATGGATCTGAGCGCGGCTGCAAAGGTGAGCCCTATCTTTTCTTTAACTTGAACTTGTCCGATGCCGGGTACTTGTTTTTCAACAGGATCTTCTACCGTAATTATATTGACATCAGGATTGTTTAGTTGTGCCAAAATAATGTATAAAGTCGATGTTTTACCGGAACCTGTAGGACCTGTAATATAGATAATTCCGTTTGGTTTTTCTATGGCTTCCATTAAAATGGCATAATCATGCTCACTGAGACCCAAATCTTTTATCTTGCCTATCGAACCGGTTTTATCTAATAGACGCATAACGATACGCTCACCAAAGGATACCGGTAAAATAGATACACGAATGTCGATGGCTTTTCCCGCTACTTTAATATCAATACGACCATCTTGCGGAACACGCTTTTCAGCAATGTTAAGATTCGACATAATTTTGATACGTGATATCAATGCGTTTTGAATTCTTTTTGGTGGTGTCATGACCTGGTATAATATACCGTCAATACGATAACGAACGACAAGTTCTTTTTCATACGGTTCGATATGTATATCAGAAGCTCCACGCTTGACCGCTTGGTATAAAATATGGTTAACGAGTTTGATGATAGGAGCTTCACTTGCTGCTGCCATAATATCTTTTTCTTCGATATCACCAAATTCTACAGCCTCTTCAATTCCTTCTTGTTCTTCTTCGAGTTCGGCAATCATTTCTTTGGTGCCTTCGAGTGGGTAGTAACGATTAATGGCATCGGTAATGATTTTGGGAGTAGATACAGCGCGTTGTGTGTTGCCGCCAAGGAGCATATCAAGTTCATCAATCGGTTGAAATTGAAAGGGATTTGAAGTTACTAATGTTATTTGTCCATTGACTACAAGAGGCAAAATAATATTATCACGTAAAAAATTAAGAGGGACCCTTGCCAGTAAACCTAAATCGGCTTCACGCTCGCTGACACTTGTTATGAATGATACATTAAAATACTGAGCCATTGCTTTAGCAGCATTTTCAGGCGTTATAAATTGTTTCTCTAATATACATCTTTCAAGAGGAATACCTTTTTGTAATTCCTGCTGACACTCTTGTAATTGTTGTGTATCGATAAATCCGGCATTAACAAGGAATACTCCAAAATCATTCTTAATCATGGCAAACTCCAACCGATGGCTATAACCATTAAAATACTTATTATCAAGATAGCAGATTGGATATTTTCATCCTAGAGTACTAAGAAATAAATTTACTCAACTTAGATACTTTAACGCATATGTGTTCTGTATGTAGTGCGTACTGTTCTTGCTAACTGCTCAAGATTGTCTGCAATCACCGTGGGGTTGTCAGAGGCGGATAAAGTTCCCCATGGCCGCTGAGATTCATTTAAACGACTAATAATAGTTTGTATAAGGCTATTACAACGTACCATTTCCTGAGTGTACCGGGTTTGTTCTTGCAATGTTGCTTCCTGTAGAATCCGTATGCGCTGAGTTTCTTGAGTCTGTCGTTCTTGTGCGTTGGCCAGACGACGTTGTTCTAAAAGTATTTGTTGCCTGTCTTCATCCTCTTTACGTCTGCGTAATTCTTCCTGGTAACTTTGAGATTTAACAATATCTATAATCTGCCTACGCAACAGATATTCAATTGTCCCCAGTTCTTGGCCGCGAGCAGGATATAAGGTTGCAATTTTTTGTTTGATAGGGTTAAAGGCAGCTAAGTCTCGTTCAAGCTGTGCAACAATTTCTATGTGAGGATACAATGTATTTGATGGTAATGGAATAGGTTCGGAGCCATTGCCATAACGGGTAATTAGTTTAATTTCTTGAGCATAAAAGGCGAAATAATCTCTATGATGCATAAGAAAGGCCTTTAATGTGCGTAAATAAGGTATTTGATGTTCCGCGTTTGCCAAGCTTTCACGAATCTTTTGATGTGGATTTTGTATACATTGAAGCTTGGCATCAATACTATTTTTTGTGTTTTCTAAAGATGTAATTATTGATTCAAGAGCTTGTATTGTTGCTTCCATATTTGGGTGTGCCGCTGCAAATTCGTTAAGTATATGTTCATCAATTACGATTGTTTGGATATTTCTGTGAGAAATGTCTCCATACCTTGTATAAAGATCACAAATCATGGGAGCATAGGGTGCTATGCGTGCAAGTGCTTCATCGAGAGTTAACGCGTGCTCATATAGTTCAATAGATTTTTGATGGTGAGTCATATAATCTTTGAGTACTTTTAGATTAAGTTCTATGGCAGCTAGTTGTTGCAAGCTGTTTTCCAGATTTCTATAGAGTGTTATTTGTTCTGGTGAGCTATTATTATTGAGTGTAAGTTTTTTCAATGTTACCTGCGTTTTAGCTTTATCTAATGTAAGGGTTTGCAATATGCGATTAAGGTCCGACATAAGGGTTTCGTAGGACTTATTTTTTGTGTACATAAGTTCACTAAGAATCTCCTCATCTCCTTGTGAACAAGATTCAAGTTTTTTTAAACGTTGCTCATGGGCACGTGTAAGTATATTAATAAGAGGTTGGTACTCAAGTGCTCTTGTGTATATTTCGTGATTGTGATTGATGAGATATTGAACAGATTTATTTGATGTATACCACACATAATTGAAAAGTCTGTATGCGGCATAACCGGCTGCCGCTAAAATACTGGCTCCGGTTATTTTTTGTGCTAAGCGTGATTGTTTGAAAGTGGTAAAACCTGCTAAAAAACATGAAATTATGGGGTTAGTTTTTTTAACAATACTCTGGGCGTATAATGAAGGAGTGCGTAACGTTCCATGTGTAAAAAAACATGCTGCATGTAATGAATGGGAAAGAATATATGTTAACATGCATACTGTAAGCAATTTTTTCATAAAATCTCCATAGGTAAAATTTTTGTGACGTTAATGTATCATGACTGATTACGGGTGTCAAAGAGCTTAAGGTTTATTATGGGTGATATTGGTGATTGTGGGGGTGCCTGAATTATGTTAAGATACTTTTGTTAAAATTAGGGAAAGGGAAACTGAAAAGGATGTTCGTATGATACATATAGTGTTAGTTATATTGTTGCTTACTTTTGGGCAGACTCAATATGCTTCAGAGGGAGCGGCCACTTCTGCCGCGACACAAGAGGGATCGCAAGCGTGCATGGTTCCTGATGTCAAACAAGGCACAGAGCAGACAAAAAAGCCGGAAGAGGGGAAAGAATCATCTTTTTGGTCGTTCTTTACGAAAAAAACTATGTCCGATATGACCTATGAGGAACTTAAGGCCCGTAAAGATGAACTTTTAAAAACAGACAAAAAAACGGCAATCAAATATTTAGAACGTATGTCACATATGCATACCGACTATAATGAATTGAAAAGTATTACACTCGAATTGGCTCAGTTATTATTCGAAACTGAGGATTATGCTAAAGCTTCAAAAATGTACCATGACTTTACTCTGTTGTTTCCCGGAAGCGATGAGGCTGAGTTTGCATTGTATCAAGCAATATTAGCATCATTTAATATGATTCTTGATGCTGAACATGATCAAAGCAAAACTATTGAAACACAAGAATTGGCACAAACATTTTTAGAGCGTTCTTCATTTACCACTTATAGAAAAGAGGTAGAAGAAATAGTTATCAAATGCAAAAAAAGATTGCTTGAGAGTGAAATTAATATCTTTAATTTTTATATCAAGCGCCGTAATTTTGTTGCAGCAAAATCAAGGTTATCCGCTATAAAAATTGCCTACGGTGATTCAAACATACCTGACTTAGCTACTTGTTTTTCAGGACTCGATGCAGCATATGCTGTGGCGGCAGCCGATTTTGAGGCAGCCCAAAAAACAGTTGTTGCCGTGCAAACTCAACATAAAGAAACAGATGAAAAAGAACCATCCTGTGTCGACATGTTTTAAACAGCAACATCTATGAATATTAAACAACTTGGAGACAAAGGGGAATCTCTTGTCGGTGATTACCTCAAAAAAGAAGGATTTCGTGTTCTGGCTCGCAACTATAGACAGCGTAATGGAGAGATTGATCTTATTGCATCACGTGGTGACATGATTGTTTTTGTGGAAGTTAAAGCGCGTACTCATAGTTCTTTTGATTTAAGTGAGGTTGTTAGTACGACAAAGCAAAAGCGTATTGTTGCGTGTGCGCGCCACTTTATTGTAGAACATAAAATGTATAATTCATTATATCGTTTCGATGTCGCATTACTTGAAAATTTCCATACCGGGCAGATCGTTTATATTGAAAATGCATTTGCTCCTTATGAACTGTGAGGCTTGTATGTCAAACTTTCTCTTACGGACTGTTACAGCATTTTTTTTGGTGGTGTTGTTAGGTATCCTTTCTATAGTTCCATCTATTTTTAGTTCTTTAATTATTGCCGCGCTTCTCATGATAGTTCTTGTGACGGAATGGCCTAAGATTGCAAGGAATCATCGTCTTCTTTGGTGGCTTGTGCCGGTATATCCGATTTTGCCGTTTATTATGTTAATTGTTCTTAATGAAAGTAGTGCATATCGTCCCTTGCTTGGTTTAGCTATTATCTTGTCGGCGGTGCATGATACGGGTTCCTATGTAGCAGGTAATCTCTTTGGGCGTCATTTAATTGCTCCTCATGTAAGCCCCGGCAAAACGTGGGAAGGTTTCTGTGGAGGTCTTGTGCTGACTATGATTGTATTTATGGGCATTATATGGTACATAAAAGCCCCTATAGACGGGTTATACATAGCAGGGTTATCTACAGCTACATCAATTGTTGCATTTTTTGGTGACCTTTTGGAATCATGGCTCAAGCGCATTGCAAAGATTAAAGATTCGGGGCGTATATTACCCGGCCATGGAGGGATACTTGACCGAGTTGATAGTATCTTGTTAGTAGCTTCTTTTTTTTATGTAATCCGTCATTATTTGTTCAGTCTTATAATTTAATATATTGGTTCGTAAATTATTTCATACCCTAAGAAGAGTCTGTTTTATATGTATCCCGTAAACAAATTCTTGTGTTTGGTACGAGCCATGTGGTAAACGATGGATAGATGTGATCTTGGTGTCTTGGCTAGTCCCCATAAAAGGAGTGTACATGAAAAAGTGTATAATATGGCTTTGCGCTGTTGGTGCCTTGGGTGTTTCTGTCTTATTGGCAAAAGATGATTGTTGTTGCAAAGTTTCAAGTCATACGACATTCGTTGTTATGCCTCAGTACCAGTCGGCAATGCCTGAGCGTATTACCGGTTTCAGAAATCGTATTGGTGTTCGTAAGGATGGCATAGGTGGAGCGTTAGAAGTAGTTCCATTAGGAGGTAAGTCACTTAAATCTTCTGATTTAGCTCAATTTTTTACACCATTTTGTAAAAACATGCTATCGGTAAGTAACAATTTTAAACGTGATCAACCTGATTTACTTTCCGAGCATTTTAATATTTATCCACAAGATCTAGAGCATGGAACATTTAACAGCTTGATTTGCTTGGAAGCTTCACAAGCGGTTGCTGGTGTAGGCTTAACCTATCGTCAGGCTTTCTGGGAATTGCCGGGTACTGATAATATGGTCTGGTTTGAAATTTCCGGGCCACTATTACATGTACGAAATAAAGTACGCTTATACGAAGAAGTGTCATCAGATAATACAGAATTAATGGGCAATGGGCTGCCGCAGAATATGATTGAAGCGTTTAAACAGTCGGATTGGTGTTATGGCAAAATTGATGATTGCAAAGATATGCATAAAACACGTTTAGCTAACTTGGAAGTAAAGTTCGGGTATCAATGGCTAAAAAATGATTGCTGCTTCTTTGAATCATTCGCCGGTATTATTGCGCCAACAGGAAATAACCCAACAGCTCATTATATATTTGAGCCGATAGTTGGCTACGGTAAACATTGGGCTGGAGAGGTTGGCATGACTGGTGTATTTCAATTCTGGCAGAGCTATAATTCCGATCTCGCGCTGTCTTTTGTTCTTGATATGAACGCGTGGTATTTTGCCAAACATACGGAGCGCAGGTCATTCGATTTAAAGAACAGGCCGTGGAGCCGTTATATGCAGGTATACGCAAACAAAGAACAAGCACAATTAGCTGCTGATTTGCAAATGACTGACTCAACAGCTGCTCTCTTGTTAGCAACTCCCGGTATTAATGTATTTACAAAAGATATGTGCGTAAGTCCACGTATGGCTAAAATTGTGAACAGTGGATTAGTGTTGACAGGACGACATGTTGAGGCTGAAGTTGGGTATAATTTCTTTACGCGGCAGGCCGAATGTGTAAAATTAGCATCCTGTTGGAAAGAAGGTCCGGCTCTTAAGGCGATTAATCAAGGAGCCGGTTATACTAATAACTTACAATCGATTAACAGGTTCACTATAAGTGAAGAACAGGATGATATTCAGCCTTTACCGGTCGAATCATATGACCTGAATCTGATTAAGGAATGTGATCTTGATCTTGAATCTGCTTCTCATCCTGGATTTATTACCCATACCTTCTACGGATCATTTATGTGGCGCTGGGATGAGCTGAAATTCCCTTGCTTTGTTGGGTTAGGCGGGTCATTTGAGTATTGTGATGATAATACCTACCTTTCTCGTTGGCTTGGCTGGGCCAAAGTAGGGTTCTCATTTTAAGTAAGAAAACCAGATTATGCGCAAGAAATCCCGGAGAAATCCGGGATTTTTAATTGCAATACAATGTTAATCGCAATACATGGTATTTATTTATAAATATTGCACAAAGGCTCTTGCTATTTTTTATGCTGATAGTATAATAAAAATATTCAAATAGAGGTTATTATAATAGAGGTTATTATATAGCATGACTTTTCTAAATGGAAGGTTTTAGAATGAATAAAAGATTCACAGCATTATTTCTTATTATAAGTCTAATAAGCACCGGTTCACTTTTTGCCATGGAGTCTTTGGGGCTTCATTTATGGCAACGAGATCCGGTACATTTAACCCCTGAGCAAGTTGCGACTATGCAAGCGAGTCTTGGGAAGGCGAAAATGGTTGCATTGTGTCCTATGAGCTATCAGTATTGGGGATTTGTGGGTGTTTTGTGTGCTCGAGGCCAAGATCCTCGCGCGGTTATCGCGGCTATGCCGGATGCCATTAAGCATGATGCCCGTAAAGTATCTGTCCAAGAGATTGAAACAACTTTAAGGCGACTTTTAGGTCAAAAAAATATGACCGTTTTTGATGTAATGCATGCATGGGCATGTATTGCCTTATTGCAAGAAAAAGGATCCGATAACGAAGCTTTCGTAGGGGAACTAAAAACAAAGTTATCGTCTGCCCGTATTCCGGAGTCCTTTACGCGATCAGTTATATCTAAAGTTTCAAAAGGTTTGTCAGGTATACGTGTTCCTCAGGTTCGTACTCAGGACTCTGTGTCAAGAAGAAGGGATGTTCCAAGCAAGGTAACGCATTCATCAAGAGCTGTCAGAACGAGTGCACATTCAGATAGAGCTATATCAACTCCTGTAAGTGTTCACGAAGATCGTCATGTTGCTCCTGTACGGCAGCAACCAAGTTTTGAGAGTTCTGCTGCCGTAGATAAGGAACAACCTCTAAGTCGTGCTCCATCCACTAATACTGCTGAATTGGTATCACATTCTGAACACGATGATTTTTTGAGCGAAAGAGCTGATGAAACGTCATGTATGCGAGATATTGAAGCGCATGAAGAACAATTAAGATCTGAAGTTCAAGAATTACAAGGTGAAGTAAAGCATGCGCGAGATGAAGTTGCCGACGCAAGAAGGCAGAGTGAGCTATTGCGCGCAGAAAATGATGAACTTCGCCGACATGAAAGTTCTTCAGAGACAGCAGTTGCCGAGCTCCGTGCTGAAAATGATCAATTGAGAGCTCAGCTCAAACGATTAGAACTAAACTTTGCATGCGAAGAAGGTAGAGCAAGAATTGCTATGCAAGCAGCTCGTCAATATGCCGAACAAAAAGCCGCTGTTGAACAGCAAGCATATAGAGAAAAAGTTGCCGTGCGGCAGGAATACAATGAAAAGATTAAACAGCTTAGAGCGCGTATTGCTCAGTTAGAAAGAACCGAATCCGAACCACAGGCTCCTTCTGTGCAAGCTGAGCATCAAATACATCCCGACATTGATCCTGCATATGTAGCTGACCTTGAAAGACAGTTGCAAGAAACAAAATTCAGAGCTGAATTGTCTATGGGCGTGGTACAGGCCCTTCTTGTAAGAAAGATTATTACCGAAGCTGATCTACAACGTATAGCTGAAGATATTCAGGGTGCGATTGCTTGTGAACTTCAAGGTGGAGATGGTGTTGGAACGAGTTCTCAAGAAGGTTCCTGCGAAGACCCTGAGTAATTATAATTTGATTTTGTGATTAAGTCTCATATACTTCAAATAATTATACAATGTGAGCTCAGATTAATATAATCTGGGCTCATTTCATGTAATGATAAGGAGTATATGATGAAAACATTATTAATTACCGGTGGGGCAGGATACATAGGATCTCATATCGGTTGTCTTTTAGCGCAGCATAATTATACGATTATTGTTCTGGATTCATTAGTTTACGGTCAGTCGTTTAAGTATCCATGGGCCAAGTTTATATATGGCGACTTTGGAGACGAACAGATTCTTAATGCTATTTTTACGCAATACAAGATTGATGCTGTGATTCATTGTGCAGCTTCAATAGAAGTTGGCGAATCAGTTAAAAATCCTTTGGCTTTTTATGAGAACAATGTAGTTAAAACGATACAACTACTTAGAGTTATGCTTAATCATCACGTCAAAACTATATTGTTTTCATCAAGTTGTGCGGTTTTTGGAGTTCCTAAGGTTCTTCCTTTAACAGAGAACCATTCTTTTGATCCGATAAGTCCTTATGGTATGACTAAATATATGATGGAGTCAATAATAAAGGATATGCATAATGCTTATGGATTATCGTATGTTATATTCCGATTTTTTAATGCTGCCGGAGCATGGCCTGAACAAGGGCTTGGCGAGCAACATATTCCTGAAACACATCTGATTCCTCTTCTGTTGCGCGCAGCGCATGAGCATAAATCTTTTACCATATTCGGAGATAAAAAACCAACTTCTGATGGGACCTGTATTCGTGATTTTGTTCATGTATTGGATATTGCCAATGCGCATCTTTTAGCCTTGTCTTATTTGCAGCATGGTGGTACGTCTGACATATTTAATTTAGGCACAGGGACTGGTATTTCCGTTAAAGAAATGATTTCTGCTGTTGAACGAATTTGTAAAACTCATGTTCAGGTGGTAGTTGCAGCTGATCGTCCTGGTGATCCGGCAATATTAGTTGCCGCTTCAGGGCATGTGCAAAAAACGTTGGGTTGGTATGCCCGACATTCTACTGTAGATGAGATTGTACATACCGCTTATGCGTATATGTATTTTAACGCGAACTCGATCTAAGGCATAGACAAAATTGAGCAAAAAATATCCTTTCCTTGTGAGTCAGATTTTAAACAAAAAGGAAAGGATTAATGCATGCGCTTAATAAAGATTTTCTATGAAGTCGATGAGTTTTGCAAGCAATTTGAAAAAGAATTTGAAAGAAATTTGTTAACGAACGGCGATGATAAAA
>CAZQNW010000037.1:0-10303 GCA_964595035.1 uncultured Pseudomonadota bacterium | reverse complement strand
CAGAATATTTTTTCATACTTAACACTGCCATATAAAGGACCCTTTCTATTGCCAAAAAACAATCTTAAGTTAGCGGGTTACCAAGATTCGAATAATAAGCAAGAATTTTGAATCAACTGTCAAGGCGGGATAGTTAGTTTCCATAGAATGTTATCGAAATGACAAATATAGGGTATACTTAATACTGCCTCACGGTCTAAAATATGGTTATAATCATGTATAGAGGATTTTTATGTATATTCTCGAGGGCAATATCGGTGCAGGTAAATCAACGTTTTTAAAACTTATTGAACAGCACGTTCCTTATATTTCTATAGGGCTTGAGCCGCTCAATAACTGGCATACAGAAGAAAGTGGTCAATCATTGTTGCAACGTTTTTATGAGCAACCTCAACGATGGGCCTATACGCTTGAAACACTCGCTCTTATAAGTCGTGTAAAGGAACATATAATCGAGCAAAAACATGATCATGAATTTCGCCTCGTGGAACGTTCTATCTATTCCGGTTTTTATTGCTTTGCCAAAAATAGCTACCAAAGTGGTTTTTTGACTGACATTGAGTGGTCAATTTACAAGGAATGGTTCTCATTTTTGACGTGTAATAATTGCAATGTGCCTGATGGTTTTATTTATTTAAAGGTTGATCCTGAAGTTGCTTTTGAACGGACTAAAATTCGTAATCGTTCAGCAGAAAGCAGCCTAACATTATCGTATCTTAAAAATATCGATAAACTTCATTCTGATTTTCTGCTTGAGAAAAAAGGCATAGATCAGAAACTTAAAGACGTACCTGTCTTAGTATTAGACTGTAACCAAGATTTTGAGCATAATGAAAAACAGTTTGAACAACATTGTCAAAAATTAAGTTCATTCTTACAAGAAACTAAACTGAACAATTCAAGAACACATACACATGTATGTCAATTATGATAATGATCAGCATCGCTCAATAATAACATACGCTTGTGCATCATCTTTTGTATGTGTCAATGAACAATGAACGGCTAACGAAGAAGCCGATATGTCATCTTCACCTAACATAGTCCAATGTATGTGCAATACAGGAACATTATATTCAGAATGAAGCAGTGTAACTGCCTTACAGACTTTTAAAAATGGCAATGGTGACTTTTGTTGCATGGAACATAATGCTTTAAAAAAGGCCTCCCGTACAGCAAAGCGTACAGCAAAGCGCTGCGCACTCAACCGCGGTGATTTTAAACAATAGACTATTTCTTCCTCGGAAAATATCTTTTTAAGTTGCATTACGCTGATACTTGACCATTGAGCAAATCGTTTGACTTGGACCGAATCTATGCCAACTCCAAGAATCATGTATACTCTCCCATAGTTCTATCTAACGAACGATACATTATAGCTTCTTGTATATGTGCAACATCAATATACTCATGCGCCTGCAAATCAGCAATGGTTCTGGCTATTTTTAATATTTTATGATAACCACGCATACTAAGATGCAATACATCAAACGCTTTTTTCAATATATTTTCAGCAGCAGGTGTAAGAATACAATAGGTTTCAACCATATCGGCGCTCATCTGACTATTATACATAGAAGACGATCCAAAGCGCTTTTTTTGGCATGAAACAGCAGATTCAACAGCTTCATATAATGTTGCGGAACTTACGTGAGATGCGTGTGTATCTTTGATAGTAGTGTAATCTACCGCTTGTACGCTCACATGCAAATCAATACGATCAAGTAATGGGCCTGATAATTTTTCCATATACTTAGCAACCTGCTGCGTACTACATGTACAAGTTCGTTTTTTATCTCCATAAAAACCGCATGGGCATGGATTAAGTGCAGCAATAAGCAGAAATGAGGCAGGGAACGTAACCGCTTGTTGTGCGCGAGCAATTGATACAGAACCATGTTCTAATGGCTGTCTTAAAACTTCAAGCGTTGTGCGTTTAAATTCAGTCAGTTCGTCTAAAAACAAAATGCCGTTATGCGCTAAACTTATTTCACCCGGTTGAGGATATGAGCCACCACCTACAAGACCTGCTTGTGATATAGTATGATGTGGATTACGGAAAGGACGCTCAATAATAAGTCCCTTTTCATCAAGCTTTCCGCTTATCGAATAAATTTTACTTGTTTGCAGTATCTCGTCAAATGTAAGTGGTGGCATTATGGTTGGCAAACACCGCGCAAGCATTGTTTTACCGGATCCTGGAGGACCTATAAATACAATATTGTGCCTGCCGGCAGCGGCAATTTGCAACGCCCGTTTTGCTTGCTGCTGTCCCTTAACGTGTGCAAAATCAGTTGTGTAACACTGAGTTGCAGCATGAAATGAATCTAGTGAAATTTTTGTATATGGAACAATCTTTTCATTGCGCAAATGGGCAACAAGCTCTACTATTGATTCGACACCGATAATCTCCAATTCCTTGATCAGTGATGCTTCTTGTGCATTTGCCTTAGGTAAAATAATGCGCTTTTTACCCAACCTGAGAGCATCATACGCAACCGCCAAAGCGCCCTTAATACCTCTAATACTTCCATCAAGAGATAACTCACCAATAAATAAAGTTTGTTCGAGAAATTCACGGCTCAAGCGTATATGATCATCCGCACACAAAATACCTACCGCAATAGGCAAATCAAACAAGGTCCCTTCTTTTTTTAAATCTGCCGGAGCCAAATTAACCGTAATCTTTTTTGCCGGCAAACGAATACCGCTATTTTTAAGTGCTGTTTGTATTCTCTTACTACTTTCTTTGATTGCGGTATCAGGTAACCCTACGATATAAAATTGGATAAGCCCTAAAGAAAGGTCAACTTCAACCTCAACCAAGCGTGCTTCGACTCCAATAGTAGCTGCGGAAAATATTTTAGCATGCATATAATAATTCTTTGTGATAAAATTATAAACAAAAAATAGTTAAATATACAACATTATATCAGAATTGTTTTTAATAGAAAATACCATATATTAAGACTGTCTTAAAAGTCTAGGCATTGGTCCTTGAAAAAAGTTCGAATTTGAAGTAAAAACTTCCTGTTTTACAGTGGTTACGCATTAATTGAAAGTTCTGTCTATGACTTGCAAAAGAATAAAATAACGCGAACTCGATCTAAGGCATAGACAAAATTGAGCAAAAAATATCCTTTCCTTGTGAGTCAGATTTTAAACAAAAAGGAAAGGATTAATGCATGCGCTTAATAAAGATTTTCTATGAAGTCGATGAGTTTTGTAAGCAATTTGAAAAAGAATTTGAAAGAAATTTGTTAACGAACGGCGATGATAAAAGAAAAAGAGCATTCAGTCTAACTTTGAGTGAGATTATGACGATCATGATGTATTATCACGAATCAGGCTACAGAACATTCAAAGATTATTATGAAAAGCATGTTTTGATTCATATGAAAGGAGATTTTCATACTCTGGTCAGCTATAATCGCTTTATTGAGCTGAGACAGAAAGCACTCTTACCATTGCTTATATTTTTACAATTAAATGGGTTGAGACAATGTACAGGAATATCATACATCGATAGTTTCCCATTAGAAGTATGTCATGTAAAAAGAGCGTCATTACATAAGATTTTCGAAGGAATTGCACAAAAGGGAAAATCCCGTATGGGATGGTTTTATGGATTTAAGCTACACCTGGTAATCAATCATCAAGGTGAAGTGGTAGCCTTTTGCATAACTCCCGGCAACATTGCAGACAACAATGAATCCGTATTGATCAAGTTAACCAAAAAATTATTCGGTAAATTATTTGGCGACAGAGGTTATCTTATACATGAAGAACTTTTCAAAAAACTATATTCTCATGGGGTACATTTGGTTACAAAAATTAGGAAAAATATGAGTAACAATCTTGTAGAATTAAAAGATAAACTATTATTGCGAAAACGTGGTGTTATCGAATCGGTAGGAAATATTTTGAAAGAATCTATTTCTATAGAACACTCAAGACATCGAAGTATAGCTGGCTTTCTATGCCACGTATTAGCCTCTCTCGCAACCTATTGTTTCCGCGAAAAAAAGCCTTCTATTGCTACATGTAATAATGTTGTTGAATTGGTTTGTTAGATCGAGTTCGCGTTGTTTTAAAAAATCGATATAAATCATTGATTCTTGAATGCGCATTTTAAAAGATATTATATTAACTGTAAGGTCAGTTTGTCTGTTTTATAAAAAAAAGGAGAAAATGGTATGCATTGTGCTAAATATATCTGTTTATGTGCTGCACTCATTTTGTGTCAACCGTGTACTCTGGTTGTTGGAGCGGCGTTAAGTGAGGGGCAAAAGAGGGCTGAGTTTGAACGTGCTTTGATTCCTGATATTCAAAGGAAAATTGCACAAGCACGCGAAATAATTAATGTTATGCAAGGTCAAAATCCCGCAACTGCCAAGCGCTATCAAAATATGTTGGCCAATATTTTAAAATGTCCTGTTAGTGAGGTTGAAGATCAATCTAAGCTTGTTAAACAACTTTTGGAAAATCAGGGAAAAATGGAAGCTCAGCTCAAGGAGCTGCGCGACCAAAAGACTAGATTGGAACAAGAAAATAAGCGTTTATATGGGCAGCAGTCGGATGTTACGCGTGCTACAAAAGCATACGAAGATTTACAAAAACAGCTTGAAGATTCTCAGAGACAACTGAAAGCGAGAGCGATTGAGCGTGATCAAGCTATTGCCCAAAATGCAAGACAAGAAGAATTGTTGGCGCAAAGGGCACAACTATTGCAAAATTTAGAAAAGCGTTTAGCGGAAGAAGAGAAAAAAAGTAAAGCAGCCGAAGAGCAGAAGAAGCAGATTGAATTACTGCGAGCACAATTAGCACAAGCTAAAAAACAGGGTGCTGATGTTGCTACAATGCAGGCACAACTGCAAGAAGCGCAAGCTGAGTTGGCAAAAGTAAAACAAGAAAAAGATAAAGCGCAAGCTGCAGCCCAAGTTGCAGAACAAAAAAGTAAAGAAGTAGAAGAGCAGAAAAAGCAGATTGAATCATTGCAAGCACGATTAGCACAAGCTCAAAAGCAGGGTGCTGATGTTGCTACAATGCAGGCACAACTGCAAGCAGCGCAAGCTGAGTTGGCAAAAGTAAAACAAGAAAAAGATAAAGCGCAAGCTGCAGCCCAAGTTGCAGAACAAAAAAGTAAAGAAGTAGAAGAGCAGAAAAAGCAGATTGAATCATTGCAAGCACGATTAGCACAAGCTCAAAAGCAGGGTGCTGATATTGCTACAATGCAGACACAACTGCAAGAATTGCAAGCTGAGTTAGCAAAAGTAAAACAAGAAAAAGACAAAGCGCAAGCTGCAGAACAAGTTGCAGAACAAAAAATTAAAGAAGAAGCAGAAGCGCAGAAGAAGCAGATTGAATCATTGCAAGCACGATTAGCACAAGCTCAAAAGCAGGGTGCTGATATTGCTACAATGCAGACACAACTGCAAGCAGCGCAAGCCGAGTTAAAGAGAATACAAGACAAGTGTGCTCAAGTTGAAGAAGAAAAAGATAAAGCACAAGCTGCAGAACAAAGGTTGCAAGCAGAGTTTAAGAGTTTACAAGATAAGTTAACAAAACTGCAAAGAGAGAAACAAGAAGCTGAAGATGCTCAAAAAAAGCAAGCAGAAGAACTGCGAGCAGCGCAAGCGCAGTTGCAAGCACAATTAACACAAGTTCAACAGCAGGGTTCTTATGTAAAAGCGCAAGCCGAGTTAAAGAGAATACTAGACCAGTTGGCACAAGTAGAAAAAGAAAAAGGTGTAGTACAAGCTGCAGAACAAAAGTTGCAAGAGGAGAATAAGAAGCTTGCATTGGCAGCCCAAGTTGCAGAACAAAAAAGTAAAGAAGTAGAAGAGCAGAAAAAGCAGATTGAATCACTGCAAGCACAATTAGCAGAAGTAGAACAATTAAAAACAGAAAAAAGTGCTATGCTAAGGGATCTCGCGGGTATATATAACATATTAGTTGGGCAAGTAATTAAGGCATCTGGTCAGACAATTCAAGAAGACAAAATTGCGGATATGAATGTAGCAGAACTTATTGCAAGAATTAATGATGTTGTAAGTGGGTTGCCAAGTCTTATTCCGCTCGTAGAACAAAAAAGTATGGATATGTTGAATTTCCGATATCAGTTCGAAATAAATAAAATAAAAATAGGATCACAGGTTCAAATTATAGAAGCCTATGGGAGGTTAACGCGCGCTCTAAATAATTTAATAATGCAAAGTAATTTACCGGAGCAACAGAAAAAAATAGCTGAACAAGCAAGGAAAGCATTTGAAGATGCTGAGAAGAAAGTTGGTACAGATGCCAGGGCTCAAGAAGCTCGTGCTAAAGAAGGGTATGACGCATCAATAAAAGCGTTTATTAAACGGTTAACTGATTTGCGTTTAGCTCGAGAGAAAAGATCAAGAAAAAAATAATACTTGAGTTAAGTCTTATAGTCTTATAATTGTAGAGGGAGTATGCCTATGCTGCCTCTACAATTATTATTTTTCTTAAAAGTTATACGAGCAATAATTATTATCGTTGACAAGATTTAAATTCTCATATAGAAATAGTACGTATATTTATTTGAATCTGACATATATAGTTCTTATATATGTTTTTATGTATATGAAACGGTATATTTTTGAGGTCCTTTTTTAAGAGCAGGTTTTCATGTTTCGTTATTACTTTTCTTGGTTATTGCTTTGTGTAGGTTTATTGTATGAGTTCGGTCTTTATTCTACACAGGAAACTGCTGCTGTTCCCGTAGCGCAAAAAGGTTGTGAAATTGTCCCTAGAAGGCGTTCTCCATTGGGCGTACAAGGTTCTTTGTTGTATGAGGAGGACGAGGTGTTACAGGATATACGCTATTTGTTTCAACCTGCACAGCAAGCACAAAAAATTCTTACTCAGGTTTCTTCGTGCGCACCGATTGTGTTGCGGCATAAACTTCATGGTTATAGAATATCTATACACCTTGGTCATATTGCGCAATATTATGGAACAGCAGTAATTAATACTTATACGCCTAGTAGGCAGATGCCTGCAGCTTGTTTAGAACTATATCAGACAGCAGGCAGTTCCTTTGTGAGTGAGCTTCGAAAACTATACATCTCTAATCCGATGTTGTTCAATGCGCTTGAAAAATGCCCCGGCAATTCGTGTGTTATACCGACAGTTGGTAACCTTGCATTTGATATGATGGTTCTGATGTATATGCCTCAAGTGGTTAAACAAAAACAAAGACCTCAGGTTGTTTCGTTAATATGTGAAGGCCTTATAAACGTATTATCAAAGCAATTGTATGATGTTTTTCAAAGATATGATGTTAAAAATGTACGTGTTATTCTTCCTGCCTTGGGTCATGATGTATTCTTTGAAGGTTATGACAGATCTGAAATGGCACAAAATATGGTGTACACAGTAGTCAGAACATTACGCTTTTTATACGGGATGAAAAGGAGCCGCTTGCAAGAGGTATCTTTTGTTGTTAATACACTCGAAGCATATCATTATTATGCTGATGCGCTTAAATCAGTGCGTGACTCTGAAAAAGAATATTTTGATTCTGTCGAAGAATAATTGTCTCAAATGTTGTAAAAAATAATGGGACTTTCGATTAAAAGTCCCATTATTTTTGTATGCTTATTTATATTATGATCCGCAGCATTTTTTATATTTTTTACCGGATCCGCATGGGCATGGCTCATTACGCCCTATCTTTTCCTCGTTGCGTACAACCTGAGTTGCTTGGGATGTTTCATCGCCACCGATCATATTGATTTCTTCGAGCTCGCGTTCACGGCGTTCTTCAATCGCATGTTCATTAAACATATCAAGGTTGAGATGGAAAATATGGAATACGATATCAGCGCGTATCTGTTGCATCATATCGGTAAACATATCAAAAGCTTCACGCTTGTATTCAATAAGAGGATTCTTTTGGCCCCAGCTGCGCAGACTTATGCCTTCTTTGAGATGATCAAGGTTGAGCATATGTTGCTTCCAGGATTGATCGATTGTTTCAAGCATGAGCCACTTTTCTGCTTCTTGTATGCGTTCGCGATTTTTTTGCCCGCGATATAATTGGTATTTTTCAAGCAAGAAGTTATTAAGATCATGTGTAAGTGTATCGGTATTGGATACATTTACTCCTACTTGTTCTATCTCGCTTACAGGAATACCGGTTAATGTTGATACGAATTCGAACATTAACTTGATTTGTTCATTGGTGATGCTGCGTTTTGGGGCAATGCGAGCTGCAGCATCCTGAAGTGCTTTACCTATAAAGTCACGAATTAAACCGGAAATATTATCGGTTCCTTCAAGAACTTCACGACGATATGTATACACAACGATACGTTGTTGATTTAAAACGTCATCATACTCAAGCAGGTTTTTACGCGCGTCAAAGTGAGTTTTTTCAACCTTTTCTTGCGCGCGCTCTATATTTTTGGACACGAATGGAGATTCTATTGCTTCATCTTCGGTCATGCCAAAACGTTCCATATTTTTCTTGAGCGTATCTCCGGCAAATATGCGGATAAGGTCATCTTCAAGAGAAATATAAAAGCGCGATTCTCCAGGATCTCCCTGACGACCTGAACGTCCTCGTAACTGGTTATCAATACGGCGACTTTCATGTCGTTCAGTACCGAGAATGTACAATCCTCCTGCTTGGACTGATTCGGGAGTTAATTTAATATCAGTACCACGCCCAGCCATGTTTGTTGCAATGGTAATGCGACCTGGTTCACCGGCGTGTGCTACAATCTCTGCTTCGCGTTCATGTTGTTTTGCGTTTAATACATCGTGAGGAATTCCATGTTCTCTTAAAATATCGCTAAGCAGTTCAGATGTTTCGATAGCGATAGTACCGATAAGAACAGGTTGTCTTTTTTCGTAACGTTTACGAATGTCTGCGATAATTGCTTTGTATTTCGCTTTTTTCGTTAAGAAAATAAGATCAGGTTTGTCTTGGCGGATCATCGGTTGATTTGTTGGAATTGTTATGACATTGAGTTTATAGATACTGAAGAACTCTTCCGCTTCTGTAGCAGCTGTACCGGTCATGCCTGCAAGTTTCTTATACAGTCTAAAGTAGTTTTGTAAGGTAATAGAAGCCAGCGTTTGGCTCTCCTGTTCGATTTTGACGTTTTCTTTAGCTTCAAGAGCTTGGTGTAATCCATCACTGTATCTGCGACCGGGAAGAATACGACCTGTAAATTCGTCAACAATTAGTACTTCATTATCTTTAACAACATAATCAACATCACGCTTGAAAAGAGCGTGTGCTTTGAGTGCTTGTTCAACATGGTGTAACAAAGTCATATTTTCAATTGCATATAGGTTAGTTATGTTAAAGGCATGTTCTATCTTGTCGACACCCTTTTCGGTAAGCAAGGCTGATCGCGCTTTTTCGTCAATCTCATAATCTTCTGTTTTATGCAATTTCGCAACTACTTGATTGACAAGTATATACAGCTTGCTGCCTTCATGTGATGAACCGGATATAATGAGTGGTGTTCTTGCTTCATCGATCAAAATAGAGTCGACTTCGTCAACAATTGCGTAATGTAAATCACGTTGAACATAGTCTTCTAGGCGGAACTTCATATTGTCGCGTAAATAATCAAATCCAAATTCGCTGTTGGTTCCATAAACTATATCAGAATTGTATACTTTTTTGCGTTCAGCATCGAACATATGATTTTGCAATGCGGCGACGCTCAACCCTAATGCATTATAAATAGTGCCCATCCATTCAGCATCACGTCGTGCTAAATAATCGTTTACTGTAACAAGGTGTGCGCCCTTGCCTGCAAGTGCGTTAAGATACAGAGGCAATGTTGCTGTTAATGTTTTACCTTCACCGGTTTTCATTTCAGCAATTTTGCCTTGATGAAGGACTATGCCGCCAAGAAGCTGTACATCAAAATGTCGCTGTCCTAATCTGCGTTTTGCAGTTTCACGAACAACGGCAAATGCCTCTGGGAGGATATCTTCCAAAGATTTCCCTTGAGATATTTGTTCGCGAAATTCGTTGGTTTTTTGTGCAAGTTGCTCATCGGTCAATGCGCTTATAATTGGCTCATATGCATTAATTTGAGCAACTACAGGCTGCATCTTTCTTAATTGCCTCTCATTGTTGGTTCCGAAGAGTTTAGATAAAATATTCGTGATCATTGTCGCCCTTCAATGGTTAATATTCTAAACATGATTAGTTGTAACTGGAAACCAGTATAAATAGCAAGAATATATATAACGAGATAGTAGTATATACGTAAGTATAACATAAATAATGAGCATCTCAAACAGAAGGTCA
>CAZQNW010000036.1:0-10635 GCA_964595035.1 uncultured Pseudomonadota bacterium | reverse complement strand
TTATGCTATGGGAGTTTTACTTTTTTGTAAATTTCAAAGGTCACAACTTAGGTATTTCTATTTATCGAATTCGCGTTTTGTTACATCTTTATAAGTGTCACTACACCATGTATTTTATTGGTTGGCAGACGATGGAAGCGCACAAATGTTGGTGACAAATGTTTTATAATTGCAAAGATACGCCACAATGGCTTTTTGGTTACAATTTCATCCATTCCAAAGAATATCGCCTTTATTTCGATTCCCGAATCTTCGAGTATTTTTTCGATATTAGGCACTTCCATATAACCACAATGGATTTCAAATACGCGCAGTCCATCAGAAAGTTGCTCTTTAAAGAACCCTAATACCCCAAAAGGATTGTCACGCTGAATAATAGAAACCAAAATATTATCGGTATACATAATACCATTATCAAACATTGTTTGTGCCACATAAGAAGGAATCGATGTCGTAGCTCTTACAAAGAATAACCCTGTTCCTTCAATTTTATCAGCTTTTGCATATAGCTCTTTATACAAAGTTAAGAACTGACGCAACGGCATGGATTTAAGTAATCCCCTCATCTTTTTTTGGCCAAAATAATAAATGAGGATTATCGACAATGGAACCATTGCAATAACCAACGACCAATACCCCCCCTGCTGCAATTTAACCATAGAAGAACAGAAGAATAGGATATTAATCAAGACAAGCATAAGACCAAGCAATGTTTTGAGAATATTATTGCGCAGGTAAAATATAAGCGCAATAAAGCTGCTCGTAATTACCATGGTACCACTGACAGCAAGACCATACGCCGCAGCCAGATGAGCAGATTCTTTAAACTTCAACATAACAAAAAATACTGCCGCAAAAAGAGTCCAATTAATAATGCCAATATAGACCTGCGCGTGCAGCCTTGATGATGTATAATCTACCTTGAGTCGTGGCATTATACCTGTCATTATTCCTTGATATACTACAGAAAATACGCCACTGATCATTGCTTGCGATGCAATAATCGAAGCCATAATACACAGTATTAAAAACGGTATATACAAAAAGCTTGCTTGACTATAAAACATTTCATGAAACACTAAATTAGCTTGAGGATGTACCAGCAAAAATGCCCCCTGTCCCATATAATTCAGAATTAATGAAATAAATACATAGGCCCATGCTTGGCGAATTGGCTTACGTCCAAGATGTCCCATATCAGCATACAAAGCCTCCCCACCTGTAGCACACAAAATTACGCCTGATAAGATAAAAAGTCCCGCCATCTTATTATGCAACACACACCGTATGCCATAGTAGGGATTTAAAGCCTTCAGAATAATAGGAGCCTCAATAATAGCGACAAGACCTGATAGTGCCAACACGAAAAACCACACAGCCATAATAGGTCCAAACGTAGCGGAAACTTTTTCGACACCACGTCGCTGAAATACAAAAAGACAGTATGCAATAACTACCGCAATACCTACTAAAATAGTTGTACTTAACGTGACACAACCTGGAATCAAACGAATACCCTCTACAGCACTCAGTATACTAATTGCCGGTGTAATAACACCATCACCGATAAACAAAGACAAACCTATAAATGACATAAGTGTAATAACCAATATCTTTGCCTTTGTGGTAAGCAGTGACTTTAAAATTTCTCGCAGTACGATTGTTCCACCTTCACCTTTTTTTGATAAGCTCATTGCTAGCCAAGCATATTGCACCGTTACTACAGCAATCAATGTCCATATAACAAGCGATACGGTTCCAAGCACATTCTCAAATATGGGCGGAATAACACAAAATATTGCATACAGCGTATAAATAGGGCTTGTTCCTATATCACCAAAAACAATTCCCAACGCTTTAATAATACCTCCATATGTGCTTCTCAAACTCAAGCCTTCTATTGAATCATTCATTATAGATCCTCAAAACCTTTCAGTTTTAAAATATTAAAATACGAGATCATCCCTATCATAAAAAATTTCCAGCCATTTGTTAATTCAGACACTTAAAATGCAAGTTGTAATTTGAATAGCGACAAAATAAACATTTTTATACCTGGATACAATAAGATATCATACTCATACAACAAAAATAATAAAAGACAGCCATTCATAGAATAAAGCTGTCTTTTATAAATTTTAAAAGAGATGTTTAGATTGATTCAATGCGAATAACTGTCATAGCTTGACGATGACCGGTCTTTACTTGAACCTTTTTGCGCCTTTTGAACCTAAATGCAGTAACCTTAGGACCTCTCATTTGCTTAACAATAGAAGCTTTAACAGGAGTATCAAGATGAGGTTGACCAATCTCAATCTTTTCTTGTCCTAACTTGCGCAACAAAACTTCTTTAAATTCAAGTTTTGTTCCTGGCTTACCTTCGATTTTTTCAACAGCTAAAGTTTTGCCTTCAACTGCCTGATACTGTTTTCCGCCTGTTTGGAATATAGCATATTGTTCAGCAGTTGTAATTTCTGTTTGGCCTGTCTTTGTCGTCGTTTCCATAAATAATCCTAAAAAGAGACTTTTTTCTGTTCAATAACGTATTTTAATATACCAAATAATAAAAAAAGATCTAGTAAGAAAATTTTAACATCTATCGCTATTCTACAATATGGTTTTCCCTTATACTTATAATAATATCAAAAGCCTTTCTAGGTGAAAGTTCATCAAGATCTATATCTTTAATCCTCTTTAACACCTGAGCCTGTTCTGCCAGCTGAGTTTCAGCTTTGGCAAGTTTCACCTGCAGATCAGTAGATGCGCCATCAAACGTAGCCTTATACCCGCCACCAACTCCAGACACTGGATAAACTGCATAATCTCGCTGTGTTAAACCTTCTAAAAGCTTTTCTGCTCGCTTTAAAATAGGATCAGGTATATTGGCTAACTTAGCAACATCCAGACCAAAACTGCCATCGGCAACGCCAGGCTCAATTTTATATAAAAATAATACACCCTGCTTTGTTTTTGATGAAGCGGCATGATAGTTGGCAATACCGGAAAACGTATCCTTTAACAATGTCAGTTCATGGTAATGAGTCGCAAATAAACATAATGCCCGTACATTTTCTAAAATGTATTCCACAACAGCTTGCGCGATAGCCATTCCATCAAACGTACTTGTCCCCCGGCCAACCTCGTCCAAAATAACAAGACTTCTCGCGGTAGCCTGAGTACAAATCGCTGCCGTTTCTTCCATCTCAACTAAAAATGTACTTTTACCCTCACTGAGATTATCCCCGGCACCAATACGGGTAAATATTCTATCTAAAATTGGCATACGCGCATAGTCAGCAGGAACAAATGAGCCCGCTTGAGCCATGATTGCTATTAAAGCAACCTGACGTAAATAAGTCGACTTGCCACCCATATTAGGCCCGGTAAGAATCCACAAAGAATTCTGTTCCGTTAACTCGGTATCATTAGGAATGAATCTATGCGCAAGTATACGCTCAACGACAGGATGTCTTCCCTGTTTAATACATATATCACGTCCTTCATGCAAAACAGGACGAACATAATTATGATCATAAGCAACCGTTGCAAAACCAAGAAGCGCGTCAAGTCTGCTTAACGCATACGATGTTGATCGCAAAGCATGCAAGAGCGCAGCTACTTCACGCTTAATACGGGCAAACACTTCTCTTTCAAGATCAGCAATGCCATTTTCAGCATAACGCATGTCATGTTCAAGTTTTTGTAACGCAGGAATGGTAAAACGTTCTTTACCTACAAGTGTCTGTAAACGAATGTAATCCGATGGAACTAAATGCACATTAGGTTTGGTAACCTCAATAGAGTAACCAAATACTTGATTATATCTAACCTTTAAAGAGCCGATACCCGTTCTCTGTTGCTCTTGTACTTCAAGTTCAAGCAATTTTGATTGTGCATGAGCTATTAGATCTCGCATTGCATCAAGTTCTTTATCAAACCCGACCTTAATAATAATATCTTGTGACGGATCATCATTAAGAGCCGACTTTAATAACGCAACTAATGCATCAAAGTCATATATATGGCTTTCGATCATAGCAAGAAGCTTTGACTCAGACATTTGCCTCAACAATGATCGCAAGCGTGGAATTCCTGACAATGATCTCATAAGCGTACAATAATCTACTTGTGTAGCCCTGTCCAACGCTATTCTGCCTACAAGTCGTTCAATGTCACCAATAGAAACAAGCATTTCTCGCAGTTGTCTCATAGCAGCAACATCACTTTTAATTATATCTATCGCGTCATAGCGTTGTTCAATAGCTGATTTGTCAACCAATGGACAGGTCAACCACCGTTTAATTGTCCGCGAACCCATAGGGGTCGCAGCGCCATCAACCGTATCAAACAGCGTATTAACCGCTCTTCCATCATGCGCATTTTTTATAAGTTCCAAATTACGTACTGTCGCGGCATCAAGCACAAGAAACTCCTCAGGTTTATAGACATGTATTGAATTAAATTGCTGCAAAGCACTTTCCTGATTCTTGCGCATATAACCATAAAAGTTATACAGCGCTGCCGCTAACGCCTGATCAGGTTGTTTTTCCTTATTGATACGCGCAACCCATTCATCGGCTCCGTCAAAAAACTGCTCACCACTTATAAAACTGGTAAAATAACCACGCTCGGAAAAAAATGAACGGAATGATGCAGCCTCATTAGACAATACGATTTCATCCGGAATAAAACGCATCAATTCTGCATCAAGTGCCTTATCTGCCTGCGCAGGTATAATAGTTCCAAATAAACGCGCAGTAAGCAACTCACCAAAGAGAATGCCCCATGCATGAGGTCCGGGGAAAAAAGACATCAGATAGCTCGCTGTTTTTTCATCAAGTAAGCGCACATCTGTTAATGTACCCGGTGTTAAAACACGCGTTACACCGCGGCGCACAATAGCACCAGGTTTAGGTTCTTCAAGCTGGTCACACAAGGCAACTTTAAAACCACCTTTAATTAATTTATGAAGATAATGATCAAGCGTATGAATAGGAACACCGCATAAAGGAATCGGCCCATCTTTATACGTCCCTCTTTTAGTCAAAGCAATACCTAAAAAAGAAGACGCTTGCTTGGCATCATCAAAGAACAGTTCGTAAAAATCGCCGACCTGGAAAAATAATAATGCATCTGCATGCTCATTTTTTATAACCGCATATTGCTTCATAAGCGGTGTTAATGAATCGATATCTACTTGATCAAGTATCATTGAATGCGCTCCATATGTAAATAATCATGATACTCAAAGTATAGACATTATAATGAATTTGTCATGAATTAAGCGTACTTCTTAAATTCAATTCTGTGTTTAGTCTTGTTCACCGTAATATGCCTTTATTACCAAGCCGATAAACGAACCTAAAGCAAGCGCCCAATAGGATTCATAAGGTACAACAACTTCCCATCATTGTATCTCCGCTGTCTACTATTTAGCGCCTCTTGTTAAATATCTTCAAGTTTTGGCATAGAGCGCCAGCTGACTAATCTCCCTAAAGACCTCTGCTGATCCTCTTGTCCCGCATACAGAACAACCCCATTTGGATTTTGTTCATGAAGATCATACCAATAGGCTAATCCATCAAAGTAATCCGATGATGGGGTCTTGCCGGCCTTTATTTCAATAGGAATTTGCATGTTAGCCTGCACACTCAGGCAATCGATTTCATGTCCCAATTTATCCCTCCAGAAATAATAGCGTGGAAGTAGTCCTTTGTTGTATCGTTCTTTATAAAGCTCTGATATGAGGAGAGTCTCTACGAGCCCACCTCGCAAATAATGTTGACTCAACTGTGTGCAAGACTCAATACCCAAAAGTGAACAAGCCACGCCGGAATCATAAAAATAAAGTTTTGGAGTTTTAACCAGGCGTTTGCCGACATTGGTATGATAGGGTTGTAATAGAAAGATGATGTAACTTGCCTCAAGTAATGAAAGCCATGATTTTGCTGTTGCTAAACTAATACCTGCATCATTCGCAAGAGATGTTATGTTAAGTAATTGACCTATTCTACCAGCACAAAGACCAATAAATTTTTGGAACAGCGAAAGATCGGTTATATTTTTTATACTTCTAATATCACGTTCAATATATGTTCGAATATAATCAGGATATATGTCTGTCGGATTAAGATTAAATGAATACAGACGTGGATATTGCCCATTAAAAACAAGTTCTTCGATGGTTACGGGTAATAGCTCTGCCTTTTTAAGCTCATTGATAGAAAGAGGCAAGAGCGTAAAAATTGAAATACGACCTGCTAACGTCTGATTAATTGCTTCGCTAACCAGAAAATTTTGTGATCCAGTGAGGATAAAATATCCGGCCTTTTGCTCACTATCTGCCTTAACTTGTATATATGACAGTAAAGACGGAACTTCCTGTATTTCATCCAGAATTATTCCATCTTCATGTGCATACGTTTGAAAAAATGCATAAGGATCTTCTTGGGCAAATTCACGGTTCTTTAAATCTTCAAGGGATATATATGTATGTTTGGGAAAGGCCTTTTTTGCTAGTGTCGTTTTACCTGACTGCCGTGGACCAAGAATTGCTATAACCGGTAATTTTTTAGCCCGTTCCAATATATGACGTTCCATTGTTCTTGCAATCATAAGCACTCCTATGGACATTTCTTAAATAAGACTTATAGATTTGTCCATATAAGGATAGCATATTGTGCGATGTATATACAATTTAATAGAATAACGGAACAATGGCATGGTAAAGGAACCATAAAACCAGGTTTTAGCCCACCTCTAATTCGATGCGAACGAAACTAAGAACAATCTGTTTGAAATCATTAAAGAATCCCTGAAACAGCGGCATAAATGTAGGTTTTTGTTGTTTTCTATCAGCAACTGTACATTCAGTATCATATACTTGGAGAGTATGTTCCAATGAACTGCTTAATGTATTTACACTATTATAAAGATAACGAGCTCTATCATGCAATTCTGTATACAACATTGATGAAGCATCAAGCTGTTCTGCCTTGTAATACATAAATGCTATAAGGCCCTCGAATTCGTTAACAAGCGTGTTGAATACCGTTATTACACGATTTCTATTATATTCATAGTCAAACTTTGACTGGAATGCATCCTTATCAAGAATCTTGGCACTATATTCAAAGTCTCGTACTAATGCGCTTGGAAAAAGTTCATACTCAAGCACCTCATGCTCATTGAGCTCTCTGGTAATGGTACCAATGTGAGATTTTTTATTAATGTACCAAAACAATGTTTGATCATAAAAAACAGACTTAGTTACGTTATACCCTAAACGTATAAGATGCTCTAAAATAGTAACCGACTGACTCATAATAAGGTCAATCCCTAGAGCCTTGAACCAGGATTTCGAACAAAAGGATGGTCGCTTCATTTGTTCTTCAAGATGTGCAACTCTCCTTGCCAGATCAGCTACATCCTGTATATTTTCAGTTGCAACACCTTTGACCTCTTGAACCACATCTGCGGAAAAAACAAAGTATACGCAACCAACTAATGCTGCGACAGAAGCTACCGAGGCACCCGCTTTAACAAGCGACCTCAACAGTTGGTTCTTATTGTGTTGCTCAATATACTGATTGCGTTTCTGTGTTATTCCGAAATCTGTAACGCGAGCGATGTTCGGCATATCTGACGACAATACCGGGGCAGAAAGAATAGCAAGCAACAACACATAGCACAGTGGCTTTATCTGGACAGATTGCATAATATCCCCTAAAAATTCAAGCTCTACATAAACTTCTTATTTTTTCAGACTAGCATAGTACACAAAGCCTAAGTCAACGTATAAGAATATAATTCACTATACCAGCTCATACTACAATGCACAAAAGGCTTCATAAAACCTGTTTAGATAACATCTTTTTAAGGTATGCACCTGTGTAACTCTCGCGGCATGCGGCAACCTGTGCCGGAGTTCCTTGCACAACAATAGTCCCGCCAGCAGCTCCACCTTCAGGACCAAGGTCTATAATATAATCAGTAGTTTTAAGCACATCAAGGTTATGTTCAATAATAATCATTGAGTTGCCCTTGTCAACAAGCGTATTGAGTACCTTGAGCAACCGCTCAATATCACAGTTATGTAGCCCTGTTGTCGGCTCATCGAGTACATATAAAGTACGGCTACCACGTTTTGCCAACTCATCTACAAGTTTGATACGTTGAGCTTCACCTCCCGACAATGTTGTTGCCGGTTGACCTAATTTAATATAATCAAGCCCGACATCACACAACAGCTGTAACCGCTTGGACAACGATGTATGCGCCTCAAAAAATTGCGCAGCTTCATATGCAGTCATATCCAAAATATCAGCAATATTTTTACCCTTGAATGTTACCGCCAATGTCTCTTGACTGTAGCGTTTGCCTTTACAGCTTTTGCAGGTCATCGTAACGTCGGGCAAAAAGTGCATACTTACTTTTATAGTTCCCTCACCACGGCATTCCGCGCAACGCCCTTCAGCAACATTAAAACTAAATCTGCCCGGAGTATAACCACGAATATTACTTTCTGGTAAGCTGGCAAACAGTGCGCGAATTGCATCAAAAATACCTAAATAGGTGGCAGGATTAGAGCGCGGCGTTCTACCGATAGGACTTTGGTCTATGACAACTAAATGATCCAAATGTTCAGCACCTTGAATGTCATGATCTTCAGTTTCACGCAACTTATTACCGGACAATTCTCTCGATAATGTTGGAACCAATTCTTGCATAATCAACGTACTTTTACCTGACCCGGAAACACCTGAAACTCCACATAAAACACCTAGGGGGAACTTAACAGTCAGATCTTTTAAGTTATTGCGATTGGCATGCTCTAAGGTAATAAACCCTTTAGGAGTACGAACTTTTTCCGGCACTTTAATGCTACGTCTACCAGACAAATAAGCTCCAGTTAAAGAGTTAATATTTTTGGCACATTCTTCAGGTGTTCCTTGAGCAGTAACTTTACCACCAAGCACACCGGCAGCAGGCCCCATGTCTACTACATAATCAGCATGTTCAATAGTTTCTATATCATGTTCGACAACAACAACCGTATTGCCCATATCTTTTAAATGTTTAAGCGTAGCAATCAAGCGATCATTATCACGTTGATGCAATCCTATGCTAGGCTCATCAAGAACATACAAAACTCCACTCAGAGCCGATCCAATTTGCGTTGCCAAACGAATACGCTGCCCTTCTCCGCCCGACAATGTCCTTGCCGTACGATTCAGAGACAAATAAGAGAGACCTACATCATTAAGGAAATTCAATCGGCTGACAATTTCATGTAATAACGGCTTTGCAATAAGTACTTCATGTTCAGCAAGCTGTATCTCTTTAAAAAACTTAAGGCAATCGTGTACAGATAACTGACAAATTTCATAAATATTTTTACCACCGACAGTTACACCTAACGCAACTGGATTAAGGCGCTGTCCAGCACATGCTCCGCAGGTTTGTTCTTGAGCAAATCTACCGAAAAACTCAGGATAATTAGCCTTCCAAGCCTCCGGATCACTGGTATCCCATGGCCATTCATGAATAATACCAAGCCCATTACAGCGGCTACATGCTCCTATAGGAGAGTTAAAAGAAAATAATCTCGGTTCAAGTTCAGGAATTGATCGCGCACATGAAAGGCACATACGGCTTGACGAATACGTATAATGTGTATCACCGACAATAATTTTGCATGATCCATTGCTTAATTTAAAGGAGGTTTCTACAGCTTCTGTAAGACGTGCGGCTTCAGCTTTGGAAACAATCAAAATATCAATCAGGCAATCAATTGAATGCTTAAATGTTTTTTTGAGCTTAAGCTCATCAATTTCTTCCAGGGACTTAAAACGATAATTAGCGCCATCTATTGCAAAACGATACCAACCGCTAGTAAACAAGCGCTTTAAATCGTTGGCAAACTCTCCCTTACGTTCGCTCGCAATAGGGGCCGCTACCGTAATAGTATGCCCAGCAAATTGTGCGTTAACCATGCCAACAATACTTTCTGCCGACTCTGCCTTAATAGCCGCATGGCATGTAGGACAATGAGCTATACCAATACGCGCAAAAAGCACACGAAGATAATCATAAATTTCTGTAATAGTACCAACTGTTGAACGGGGATTTGCGCCGACTGTCTTTTGCTCAATCGCAATAGCCGGACATAATCCCTGAATTTGGTCGACATCAGGTTTTTTGGAAACGCCTAAAAACTGGCGCGCATAGGTAGATAATGATTCCGCGTAACGACGTTGCCCTTCTGCAAATAAAATATCGAGTGCCAGGGAACTCTTTCCTGAACCCGAAGGACCTGTAATTACCGTCAAGGCATTTTTAGGCAGATCAACATCAATATTTTTTAAATTGTGTTCTCGCGCACCAATAATACGTATCTTGTCATTTTTTTTAAAATCCATAGCCTCTCACTCATTATTCTATTACGTATAAAGTATTTAGAATAACATGTTTTTTAAAACTTGGCGCAAACCCATCCATTACAAATCTTTATGATACTATTAAGTATAATAGAAGCGCTTAAAATATCAAATAGAAATATAGCTAGATGGAAATTTTCTGCTTACTGCACCTGCATTAAATATATTAACGTCTAAAATGCCTGAGTGCTGCAGC
>CAZQNW010000035.1:0-10901 GCA_964595035.1 uncultured Pseudomonadota bacterium | reverse complement strand
ATATACATATGTCAAATTATTGATACTTTATTTTACTTATATATCACTTATTTAATATTTTAATGAGAAAATTTTTCTTGTCGTTGAAAAAAGTTATTTCACTCTGATATTATAATAAGAAGATTGCAGATTGAGAAAGCTGATATAATTTTGTAGGGGGAAGCAATGAAGAAGATTATAGCATGCTGTATTTTATTCTGCAGTATAGTTAATGGTATGGGTTATATGCGTGAAAAAAGATATCAGTTTGATAATGCGTATGGTGCTGATGTATGCCGTGCAGATGTTCTTGCGGAAGCAATAGAAAGAGACCAAAAAATTCACGATATTATTACGGATGCTACAGCTCTTAGTTTGCTCATCAAATATCAAAAAGAAGATTCTGTATGTAAGTTATTTAAAAAGTATGGTGTAATACCTGTATTTAACGATCTTGCACAGGCTGTAATTGTCGGAAATTTGTCTTTAGCTTTGCAATGTATTGAGCAAAATCCTAATCTCCTTCATCAGGAGAATCGTATTGGATCTGTGTTGCATATAGCGAGTTTTGCAAATAGAATTTCTTTAGCTCAAAAATTTCTTGAAATGGGATTGGATGTTAATGCATATAATATTCATCATGATACGCCTTTGCATATAGCAGCAAAATTTGGATTTATAGATATGGTAAAGTTGCTGTGTGATGCTGGAGCAAATCCTTTTCTTAAAAATATACGTAGTCACGGTCGTGCTTTTGATGCCATGGATGTAGCTTATCGCAATATGATGAAAATGCATCGATCCAAAGAATCACCTTATTGCTATTATTGCAATACTGAGGTATATAGAGCGGTATTACACATTATGTATCATTATGTTGGTAGGTTTGGTGGGGCTATTTTATAAAATAGCCCCACAGTTTTTATTTGTATAATCTAAAATTTAATTATTCATCTAATCTATAACATTCCCGGCATCGAGGTTCGTATATAACTTCTCGTTTGGTCCCATCGTCGACAACAATAAGAGGATCAGATCTGCGTGCCGGTTGACCATTAATGAGACGCTGTGTCATGGTTGCATTCCATTGTTTGCATACTTCACAGACTGCTTTTAGTTTAATAACTTCATCTGCGATTGCCAAAAGTGATGCAATACACAAAGGTTCTGCAGCAGACAGACCGAATGGTTCACCTTTAAAATCTTTATCAAGCCCGGATGCAATAACGTAAACGCCACGATGAATCAAAGATTGAATTACATCTGTCATGGGATTGTGTTTAAAAAATTGAACTTCATCTATTGCGACATAATCTACAGGGTTTTGTACAACCATATTAATGATTTCATGAGGATCAGAAACAAGTTGAGCGGCAATTGGGTTTTCAGTTTTGCGACGTGATGTCAAAAATTGAGAAGAACGGGTATCGAAACTATGTTTGCATACAAGTATTTTACATCTTGAATGTTGCAGTACGCTAATTATACGCATGATTTCATCAGATTTGCCGCATGACATAGGACCTGTAATTAAAGTGAGTCCTCCGGTATGTTCTTCAGGAATACTTGTAGAGGATGTTCTCATTATTGGGGAACCTAACCGTGCCATGCCAAATGAAGTTAAAGATACTACACAAAGTACGATTAGAGCAATCTTTTTAATCATACAGCACCTAACAGGTAAAAAGGTGATAAACTACTTTTCATGGTGCTCCTTCAGATAAAGTCTGTCAATAACTTTAATTCTTATGTTGCCTTCGCATAGCAATAGGTACTTCTAGCTGCATGTTTCGTATGATACATGGTGCAATATCTGCAAGCGTATGCAGCGGCAGGTTTATGGTGTTATGTTCAAGCCCCTGTTGAACCATTACAAAGGGGACTTTGTTTGTGGTATGTGCTGTACGTGGTTGCTGTGCTGTATAATCCCATTTTTCTTCGGCATTACCATGATCGGCTGTGATATACAGTGTGCCATTCATACCATAAACAATTGCATCGACGAGCTGTTTTACTTGCTTGTCAAGGCATTCTATGGCTTTAACGGTTGCGTTAAAATCACCGGAATGACCTACCATATCCGCATTTGCATAGTTGATTAAATAAAAATCATGCGGGTCGGTTTTAAGTGACTGTAGTATTGTCTGTGTAATCTCATGTGCAGACATGCATGGATGGTGGATGTAATTTTTTGTGCGAATTGATGGGATCAATATACGTTTTTCATGTTCAAACGCGTCTTCTTTGCCACCGCTAAAGAAATAAGTAACATGTGCGTATTTTTCAGTTTCAGCGATAGTAAAGAGTTTTAAACCATGGTTGCTGAGTACCTCTTTTAATGTAGGCGTAATGGGTTGTTGTGCGTAAAGAACTGTTGTAGGTAACCCATAATCTGTAGGAGTTATGAAAAATTTCGGATTAAGCTTTTTATGCTTAAACGCATTAAAATTGGGATTTGTAAAACTCTCGGTTAACTGTCGGGCACGATCAGGCCTGAAATTAAACAAGATGATGCCATCTCCATCTGAAATTATCCCTTGTTGAGAGAATAATGTTGGAGGAATAAATTCGTCGGTCAATCCTTGTTCATAGTAATAATTAAGTGCTCTGGACCAATCTGTGAAATGAATTTGTTCATCTCCGGTTAATACCTGATATGATTTTTCTATTCGATTCCAATTTTTATCTCTATCCATTGCGTAAAAACGCCCATGCATTGAGCCTATGATACCACCATATTTGTCGATATATTTTTGAAGTTGTTCAAGGTATATATGTGCTGATTGTGGTAGTGTATCTCTACCATCAAGAAATGGGTGAATGACAATGTGTTCAATGCCGCATACTCGAGCTTCTTGCATAAAAGCATAGAGGTGTTCTGTATTGCTATGTACTCCGGCATCTGAAAGAAGTCCCATAAGATGTAATTTTTTTGTTTTAGGTAATGTTTTCAAGGTAGTGTTAAGCAGTGCATTGCTGAAAAATGTTCCATCTTGTATTGCGTTGTGTATGATAGTCCCGGGTTGCATAATAGTGCGTCCTGCTCCAATGGTAAGATGCCCTACCTCAGAATTGCCAGCATATCCTGGTAATAGACCAACTGCAGTACCGGATGCCTCAAGAAGCGTATGAGGATATGTTGCAAATAACTCATTGAGTGTAGGGGTGTGTGCATGAGCAATAGCATTGTAATCAGTTTCTTTGCGGTATCCGAATCCATCGAGAATTACAAGCGCGACAGGATTTTTGTATGACATCAGATTCCTTTTCATGGCATTGTAAGGCTTAACTTAATTGTATATTAAACTGCGGAGTTATCTTATTTTATAGTGTTGCTAGGTTGTATCTATTATGTCAATAAAGCTTGGTAGGGAGTTATCTATGACGATCGAAAAAAATTAGCGCAGATCTTTAATCTTAACGATGAGACTTGGTTGTGCCATGCTAACCCGTGGAGTGTATGGACTCGTTATTCTGTGTTACCTGTTTTAATTCTTGCTTTTTGGTCTCGTATTTGGATTGGCTGGTATTGTATTCTACCTATTGCCATGGCTCTTGGATGGATGTTTTTAAACCCCATTTTCTTCGATAAGTCACAATCTACACAGAATTGGGCATCAAAATCCGTATATCTTTGCCATTATTAAAATACCGGATGAGTGCTGCTAATGCCGAATATATAAAATAAGCAGCAATAGTGTTGCAAGTGATATCTTTGTTAATGATATTTTTTTGTCAAAAAACCAAGGTATTGTGTATAGTTCATAAAGCTTATTCTGTACTAATAATTACGGTAATGATTGATAACTTTTCCAAGCAACGGTAAGTAAATAAGAAATCATGAACGAGAAAAAGGCGATGAGTACAATTTTGGGTGTTATATGAAAAAGCGGCTTTCCAAAGAACAAATAAAAGATACCATTTGAAGTGCAGAAAAATGTGATACAAAATGCTAATGAACCGAAAAATGCCGAAACAAGATGGGTAATAACAGTTATTTTATCCATATAGTTCCTTTATATTTTGTTTCTATTGAGATCTTTTAATAATTGGAAGTACTATTTTAACCATGAAGCTTTGAGCTTTCCAGCGTACTTTGAGCATATGAGTACTTTCAAGGATTACTATTTGTGTAGTAGTGGCTTGAATTAATTCAGGCCACTACTTTCTATTTATTATCATTTTTCTAGTAAAAAGAATTGTTTTCTTACTAACAATAGGATATACGAATCTTTCTGTTAAGGTAAAAATGGTATAGCAGTAAATAAGATCGCAAGTCCTTTGGCAACAGCATTTACAATAGGCTTTGCAGAAGAAGATGTTGCTGAGGCAACTGCCATTGCTCCCAGGGTAATGGCTCTTGGTGGATTATTGTGGATTATTGCCGGTGCAGCAGTTAAGACAGCTATAGGGGCTGCTTTTATTGCGGTAATAATTCCAAATCCAATTACTTTTGTAGCACCATAAGCAATTAAGCCAGATATAGGTCCGCCCCCCTTAACTGGTACCATTGCCTGTAAACGGTATTCACCGTCGCTTAACCTGATTGCTCTAATACGATTGCCGCGTTCGACAAATCTTTGTATTTGCTCAGGATTCATGCGTTTTAAAAGAGAATCGACGAAATAAGGTTTGACCATGTGTTCCTGTTGCCCATCAAAAACCCTGAAACCATTTTCATCGCGAATTACTTGGTGCATCATGCCAAGACATGAAAAAGATACTAATGTAGCTATGCATAGACAAACCTTGTTTGTGTAATTCATATATATCCTTGGTTAACTTAATCTTTTAATATAAAGATTTGGTGTACTAATTTTGTAAGATGAATAAATAATTGTTTTTTGATACCTAAAAAAATTTTTCTTCAATTTCTTGTATTTTTTCTTCCATGGGCCATGTTCTTTTCAGTAAGAGATGCCATGTTAGAGAAAATAAAATGCTTGCAATTATCAAGTGCATAATTTGGTTCATTGTTTTTCCATAAATAAGCGTCGGTATGTTTTATAATGAAAAATAAAGTGTATAAAAAGAAACCACATATAAAGTTCGTACCATTTCCACATGTAGAAATTCCTTATTATCACCCTGATTTAGTATTGGTTGAGTGAATCGATTAAACCAGGGTGATTTAATATTAAAAATCTATTATATTGGTCCCGTGGCAACACCAAAAAATATTCCCAGTCCTATGCCTACTTTCATAGCGGTTGCTTCTATAGCAGGAGATGCCATGCTAATTGCCGTTTCTACTGCTACACCAGCAGCAGGAGTTCCAAAAAATGATGCTACAGCTGCTGCGGTATGGCAAGCACCCCATACAAGAGCGTGACCTAAAATGACTCCTGCCGCAGCTCCAGCTCCTCCGCCCCCCTTAACTGGTACCATTGCCTGTAAACGGTATTCACCGTCACTTAACCTGATTGCTCTAATACGGTTACCGCGTTCGATAAATCTTTGTACTTGTTCAGGATTCATGCGCTTTAAAAGAGAATCGACGAAATAAGGTTTGACCATGTGTTCCTGTTGCCCATCAAAAACCCTGAAACCATTTTCATCGCGAATTACTTGGTGCATCATGCCAAGAGATGAAAAAGACACTAAAGTAACTATACATAAACATAATTTGTTGATGTACTTCATATATAAACCTTGTTTTTTAATAGATAAAATATTCCGTGACAATGAGAAAAAAGAATGATATATTTTTAGCAATAATAACCCTAAACCATGATAGAACCTTTCTTTTGAATAGTTAAAGTGTAAGTTAGATAGATTCTAATATGGTTTAGGGTTATAGTCAACAAAGATTCATAAATATTTTTAAATATTCCAAAGCATTTTTGTTGTGCTTTGAGTCGATGAAAACGTTATAAGTATAATAATAGAAAATTTATCGCATAAGACCTTTAATGCAAAAAATAAAATTTTAATTAATTGTGTTACGATTACTTAACTTAACGCGAATTCGATAAATATCAGTTAGATAGGCATGGTTGTCCTGAATGCGCTAATGAAGGCTTGTTTGAATGAAAAGCATAGGCAGCAATACAGGAAAAAACATGAGCAAAAAATCCAAATAAGAGGATTCTAACTTGCTGTTCGATTATTTCAAGATATTTTTATTTATCGAATTCGCGTTAAAATTATCGCTGACAAATACCGTAATCGCCATAATCGATTCGGGCTGCGCTTCAATCTTATTGTAGGGATTTATAACCATGAATTATAGTTTCAGAAGAGGTCTATTATATTTTTGTACCAGACAACGATAGATGCAATTATAAAAAAGATACCCAATACAATTATTATACCTGTGTTTATGATGTCTTGGTAAGGATATGGCAGGTTGATTGATTTAAATGTGAATAATGTATCTGCATATGTAAATGATGCCACTAAAAAGCATATTCCTAGAATGATTTTAAAAGGCTTATATCCATATACACTAATTAACCACCAGGTATTTAATGTTGTACATATAAATATTGATAACTATGATGTTTTGATTCTTGTAATCTATCTTTGAGCATATTAGCCCTTTATATCATAGTTATCGCTGTTATCAGGATCGATATAAAATGATTTTAATCTTGTGTCATAATAAATATCCGTTTTTCAAAGCCTCCGCGTTCACGCTTTTTTGTTAATTTTTTATTGAGTATGTTATTCATATCAAAGTTTTTCAAAATACATATTGCTTCTATTACTTCCAAGATATCGGCAATTTCATACTCTGATGCCTCATTATTATTTTGAGGATCGAAAAGCTCATCTACTTCCTCTAGTAATTTCTGTTGAAGTGCTTTGTAATATTCATAGTCATTATTTAAAAGTTTGACCTTAGGATTTTTTCCTTGTTGAGCCATGATGTTTGGAATTTTGTCGCGGACCAGTTTATTCATAAAAATTACTCTCAATAATTTTGCTTGTTTGGAATGATACCACGAATACCGCCTTTTGGATTTTTAACATCGCCAGATCTTCTTGGGATTAAGTGAACATGTACGTGAAAGATAGATTGTCCGGCTACTTCTCCTATATTAACGCCTAAATTAAAACCCGCTATTGTATTGTCTTGTTCTAGTATTTTAATTTTACATTGCTTGAGCAAATAGTTTATTTCTAATAATTCTTCATCTAGTATATCAAAAAAACTTTCAACGTGTCGTTTGGGAATTACAAGACAATGATAGCTTGAAACAGGGAAGTTATCATAAATAGCATAAGCAAGCTTACCATTTAAAATTATTCTCTCACTGCTATTTTTAGCTATACAACAAAAGAGGCATGTATCTTTATAATTGCCAGGCATGTACAATACCTCATTATTATTAAATCGGGTAACACATATGTAATTTATGATTCTTAAAGTTTTTGCTATATATCATTTATTCTCACGCAAAGATTCTAAGTTTCTCTCAAACAATTGATTAACATATTCTTTATCGCTAAATTTCTCAATGGTGTCCATTATTATGCTTTGTCTGAAAGTTGTACTTCGTGTTATAGCTGCTGGATTTTTCCAATTCCAAAAAACTTCTTCTGACTCTTTTTGAAAATATTCAGCAAAAATGCGCCTAAAAAATTGTGAAGTGACACCGTTTTGAATTACAGAATCAGGTACACATAGCGCGGTTCTTTGAGAATTCGAGTAATAACAAAATAAGTAAGGTTCTTTTGTTGGTAATTCCTGTAGAAATTCTAGAATTGGTTGAGTTGCTTTTTTTGAAAAACAAAAGCTTTCTAAACAGTATCCATCTTTTAATGTTATTGCGGATACTTCATCTCCATCTCCCATGCAAAGATCTATTATTTCATTTTGTTGCATATCAATATTGGGTATAAAATGCATATGGGCATGATAGATCGAGTTTCCACAAGCTTTTTGTTCTGTGCCAACCATATTGCTGCCATGCTCAAAAAGTCCATAATTTTTTGTATCAGTTATGGTGCTCAAAGTCATAATAATTGCTTCAAATTCATAACTCATACTCAAATCGATGACAGAGTACGAAAACTTATGTTCTCTGGGAACTATGAGGATATGGTCTTTGCAGACTGGATAATTATCGATAGCAACATAGAAATTCGGTGTTTCAAGAAGTTTGCAGCACGTGATTTCGCTGTCTTGACAATATAACTTTTCATGATTTTTTTGAAGTGCAATTCCATCGTTACAAAGTACGCAGCATTGATCATTAGTTGCTATTCCCACGAGACATAAAATAATTGTTAAAGCGAATAAGTTTAATTTTTGTATTAATTTCATTTTGATCCTTATAAGATTTTTAATATTATCTTACAGTGATTTTTTAATATATATAAGTATTAAATTGTTACATTAATATTGAATTCCTTAATGAATTGAAGGGGGAAAGGTACCCCATTTTTGTGAATCATATGTTCCAAAAAAAACTATTTTGCCCTCATATTTATGGGCAGTTAGTGCCTTTGCTCCCAATTTTATTCCATTGGATCTCAGGTAGTGTGCGTATGCAGATGCGGAATAAACAATTTTTTGTAGATCTTCAAGAGATATGCATGTTCTTGGATTAACTCTTTCAAGAAATCTGGCACTATTGTTTTGTATGAGCCATTCTCTCGTTGCTTTAAGTGTTTTTTCTATATGTATTCCCATATCTGGCAAAAGTCTTGTCATAATATACTGAAGTCTGATTTTAGATTCTTCTTCAGTAGGCACTCGTCCTGTTATGATAATTTTTAAATAGAGTGTACTCAAAGCTTGCCAATCAGGGCTTTCGGTTTCTGGATCATAATAATCAAAAATCGAGAATTCTTGTTTTCCTTTTACAACCATTGTTGCGGTTAAAATAGATTTGTTTAAATCGCCTCCATCATATCCAGGCCCAACAAACTCTATTTCATATTCACCGTTTTCACCAATTAAAACATTGCAGCAAAAATCATAATCGAATCTATTATGAGTCTCTACCAAAGTAACTCCGTAACCTTCAGTACTCCATTCAATTAGTTGTTTTAAAATTTTTTCTAAATCAGTTTTTCTGAGATTGATTCCAGGAGGTGTTTTACCAATACCATTTATACCATCGGGTCTTAAGGCAATTAATTCGGTATGACTTTGAGATTCAAAATAATTAACAATATCCCTTATGCTTTCTGGAGAAGAATGTGGCCACACAAATATACCTCTTGGGGTGGTCAAGCCTGCTCTTTGCAATTCTACTAAACCATCCCATTTTGGATAACCACTTTTGACGTGTTCCATAGGAAATAAGAAGCTAGAAGAAATAAGAAATAAAATAGATAAATATCTGTGTTTTTTCTCGCGCATAAATGTACCTTATGGTAAAAAATATTGTGACAATGAGAAAAAAAAGGATGATATATTTTTAGCAATAATAATCCCTAAACCATTATAGAACCTTTCTTTTGAATAGTTAAAGTGTAAGTTAAATAGATTTTAATGTGGTTTAGGGTTATAGTCAACAAAGATTCATAAATATTTTTAAATATTCCAAAGCATTTTTGTTGTGCTTTGAGCGGATGAAAGCATTAAGTATAATAATAGAAAATTTATCGCATAAAACCTTTAATGCAACAAACAAAATTTTAATTAATTGTGTTACGATTACTTAGCTTAAATGTCGATACAGCCTAGCTACTTCGTGACTGCTACGTCCACTGCGGTTACGGCAAGTTCCCATGCAAGATGTAATTGTACCACCTGCAAGTATTGCAGCAGCTACTCTCTGTAGCCATTCAAGGAGTAACTACTGCATCTTAGGTTAAAAAGGGATTTATCAAATTATCTTATCATTAAATCTGGCCGTGTTTTTTCATAAACCACAGTACTGGTTTTGTAAGAAATAATGTTACTGGATAAATTACCAAAAATACAATACAGGAATAAATTAACCAATATGTCCAAGTATATTCAGTATATGCTTGAGGCCAGTATGCCTTGTATATTGTATTATTTATGAATATTGCAAAAAGATTTACCGACGTAAGATAAATTGAAATTCTAATAAATTTCTTAATTTCTTTTGGGTTCATTTTTTTATTCTAATTTCTAGAATGGTCCAGAAATTATTCCGCCAATCCAAGCACCCATTAAGCTGATACTTTCTATTGCCCCAACAATTCCACCGGCAGCTGCAACGGCGGTTACGGCTGCCGGTGCAGAAGTCGCCGCTGCTACAACCGCAGCCCCTGTCGCAGTAGCGCCAGCAGCTGCGCCGGCTGCAATGGTGGTACCAACTGCCGTTGCAGCTGCGGCACCGGCAGTAAAACCTGCTGATGCTCCAATTGCAACTGCACCAGCTGCTGCACCCGCACCAGCTACGCCGGCGGTGCCAGCTATGGCAGAAGCACTAGCAGCTAATGCTCCAACCTTGATTGCTGCAGCTCCTGTAGCTACAGCAGTTGCTCCAGCTCCAGCTCCAACAGCAGCTGCCGCAGCACCACCAGTTACTACGGCAGCGCCTATTCCTGCTCCTATAAGGCCTGACCAGCAAAGTGCTTTAGTCAGTCCATAGCCAATTGCAAAACCGATAGGTCCTCCCCCTTTAACTGGAACCATTGCCTGTAAGCGGTATTCACCGTCGCTTAACCTGATTGCTCTAATACGGTTGCCGCGTTCGATAAATCTTTGTACTTGTTCAGGATTCATGCGCTTTAAAAGAGAATCGACGAAATAAGGTTTGACCATGTGTTCCTGTTGCCCATCAAAAACCCTGAAACCATTTTCATCGCGAATTACTTGGTGCATCATGCCAAGACATGAAAAAGATACTAATGTAGCTATGCATAGACAAACCTTGTTTGTGTAATTCATATAGATCCTTATTTTTATTAAATTCAAATCAAAATACTTAAGAAATAACCTAAGTTGTGACCCTAAAAACATAGCCTGGTTACACCATAAGCCAAAATAA
>CAZQNW010000034.1:0-11704 GCA_964595035.1 uncultured Pseudomonadota bacterium | reverse complement strand
TATGCTATGGGAGTTTTACTTTTTTGTAAATTTCAAAGGTCACAACTTAGGTTTTATGTATGTTCTATAATAATCTTTGAATGACTTGAATTTTGAATAATGATAAAAAATGCATATCGTTAAAATTTCACTGCGCGTCATAGTGCTTGGTCGTCCTCTATTAGACGCATCTTCGAGTACATGTTTATTAAGTTCATTGCAAAAATCATCAATATGACAGAAAATAGTAGTTAACAGCAAGTTAAACTCCTCTCGTTTTTTTTATCATTATAAGAGGATTCTAGCTTGCTGTTCGTTTATTTCAAGATATTTCTATTTATCGAATTCGCGTTTTTTTAATAAAATCTGCCTTATCTTTTAAGCTTTTCAGCTTCTGCTATATGTTCTTGTGTTTTCGGATTGTTAGATTTTTTTGCTTGATTAATAAGTCCTTCAAGAACAACATTACCTTCATCAGTTATTCGCGCAGAATCTTTTGTTTGTTCTACCGGAACGCCAAATACTATGACATTGCGTGTGATATTTCTGGTTTTAGGATCATATTTAACGAAATTTATTTGTCCTGTACGTTCCCAAAATACAACACCATTGAATTCTTTTCTGTCGAAGTTACCTGCAAATATAGGTTTTGAGAAATCCGGTTGCTGTTTTTCATCTGACGGGAATATTGCTACAACAAGATCAGTTTGATCAATCTTAGAACGTGGGAAATCAGATTGTAATGCAGTTGATGTTCTTATGACTCCTTGTCCCGGGTTAATATCTGCAAAGTAAGAGTAACGCATGGAGTTTGGAAGTACGTTAGCAAAATAGTCCTTAGGCTTAATGGCCGCAATTGCAATGCCTTGTGCTGCTTGCTCTGGGAAATTTCCAATTATTTGTTGGAATAAATTGAATTGGATATTTGTTATTGATGAGAGTGATACAGGGATTTTGTATGCGACAGATACTGCATCAGCTCCTATTGCTGCAACGGTTTTTGTAATTTTAAAGAGTTCTTCTACACTTTTTTTAGTCCATCCGCCGGCCTCAAAAATTTTGACTAAATTTCTTTGTTCTACAAAGAAAACGTGTACAGGAAAATCAGACTGATTTTTAAAGAATAGTGAAAGTCCACGGTCAATTGGTACTGTAGAAACAAGATTTTCTATAGTTGCTAAGTTACTTCCGGTCATATATTCATATAATAAAAGATTTTTTTGTTTTCCTTGGTCTAGGGTAAGCCATTGAATATCTTGTGCTGGAATCCCATCACTTTTTATCTTGTCTGCATACCTTTGTTCTACAAATGGCAAATACATAGTTAATGTATTGTTACCTTTATAATTGACAATTGCTGCTCGATTGATGTATCCAGAGCCTACAATTTGCATACGCATATATTTAATACCCGATTGAAGCAATTGAAATAGTTCTTGCATAGAAGGGAGCCCACCCGGTTGAGGAGGGATGCGTATGATTACAATAAATGGATTGTTCATTGATTGACCATGTTTGTCCTCGATAGCTTTCCACCACCATGCTGATCCGGTCTGATATAGAAGTTCTTTTTCTGCGGCAGCATCACTTTCTATTGCCGTCATTTTTATTATTTCACGTCGTTGCTTTACGGGGTCTTGAAATTGATTTTTTATATCTTCTGATTTAAGGTCTATAGTTTCATTTTTTTCAGCTTCTATAAGTTTTACCTTAGCGTCTCGTTCAGCCGGAGGATATAAGTTGTTGTGTTCCTGTTTAATGTATTTATTGAGTATTGCTTTTTCTGCTATCTTTGTTACGCCGATGGTGAGTGCTTGTGGAATACCCATAGAAAGCGCTGTAATAGGGATAGTAAAACTTGCCAATGCCGCCTTATCCGCTACATCCTCAATGCGCTGTACCCAGCCAAGTTGATCAAAGAATTCCATCGAGGATTTTTCGTCTTTAAAAACAAGCGCTGAAATAATTTCTGTTGGGTCTTGGCTGCGATTAAAAAGCACATAAGAGAGTGCAAACCTTGTTTGAGTTAAAAGTAGTAGTATGAGCAGAGTTATATATTTTTTAACTTGAGCGTATTTCATGCTAATTTCCTTTTTATTAAGATTAAAAATCTAATGTTACATTCAGTTCTTCTTCTTTCTGACGCAATGTTTCTAAGGCTTCTTGTCCCCCGGCTTGGAATTTTAAACTTCCATCGTCAGCAGCGCGTACAGGAATAAATAGTTTTTCATTACTTACTTTGACTGTTTGTGTTGCAGGATCAATATATTGGAAGTATGCGCGACCGGCTTGAGGCCCATACGTTACTGAATTGTACATGTTAATGTCGAAGTCGGCTATAAAGAGTGGAGCCTTAAAATCAGGTAACCCGTAGGTATCGTCAGGATAAATAGCTACGGTTATTTCTCCGGGTTTTTTATACATGCCGATACTGGAGGCCATTTGTCCACGCTGTACGGGACTTTTACAAGAATACACAGCAATTCCAGGTAAAACATGTTTAAAGTAATCTTTTTTCTTCATGGTCTCAAGGATAACGGCAGGTTGCGTAACAATACCGACGAGCATATTTGTTATGTTTTCTGCCGCCTTTACCCAGGTTACTGTTGAAAGTTTTATTTTTTGAGGTTGTGAAGGCTGTTGTTGAGTAGGGTTAGTTTCGATTTCGGCCGCTTGCGCGGCTTTTTGTGCTTGTTTTTCGTCGTATAATGTTGCGCATATATTGGCTATAGATGTTAATGTTTTCAGTGATTGCTCTGACCATGTGCCAGTGTTAAAAACATTACTAAAATCAGGTGTGTAAATAAAGAGAGCGTGAATTTTTTGTGAGCTGTTATTTTTAAATCTAATGGCAAGATTTGTTGGCACTTTATCAACTATTTCTTGTGTATATAATTTGGTGCCATATGAAATTATGCACAAAAGACATAATAATGATATATTTTTTAACATGATTCTCCTTTTTTGTTGGGCTTAATATCCGGATCTATAGATACTGTATAAAATTTCCCCAGTTTCAGGGTCTTTGTGCTGTAGTACATCAAGCTTTCTAAATGCTCCAGCATCGGATAATTTATGAAGAGATACTACCTTTTTGTAGGTTGAGTTTTCTTTAATCCAAACATCATATCCTGTTTTTATGTTGGCCAAGTCTTTAATTTTTGTTTGTGTTTCGGAAGGATTAATTTCATAAATAGTTGGGCTTCCTATACCAATGAAATGTACAGCAACTTTAATTGGTAAATTGGTTCTGTTGGTAACGGTAACTTTAGCATGTACTTCTATGTGATAGGTTATACCTATGCTAAATACTGCTATACACGCCATAAGTTTCTTTAACATAAATTTCTCCTTTTTTACGAGTTATGTACGATTCTATTCTTACATTTATTGTAACATATTGAATAGTGATAATTAAAGAGAATTATTAAATTGTAATTTTATAAATAAGCAAAATTTTTATTTAATTCTCGTTAAATTTTAATGCTTATCGTGCTGCTTGTATGAAAATATTGAGCATGGTAGGGCAATGTGCTGCATAATGTATAGAATTGTACCCATTGTTATTTGTGCTTTTAGCGTCTGCACCGCATGCCAACAAATAAACAGCTATTTTGCAATGAGCATAGGTTCTACCCATGGCTGCATGATGGAGAGCTGTATTGCCATCCTGATCTCTAGTTGTGATTGATGCTCCTGACCATAGTAATTGTAAACACTGTTTTACATTGCCTAACTTAACCTGAGTAAGTAGTTGTGTCCCTAGTCTTACAGCTCTCTCTTTAAAATATTCTTCATATTGAAGTACATGTGACCCCTTCAATATAGTGGGTATGCTTTCTTGATGTCTACTATCCCTTTCATCTTTTTCGGCTACGGGGTTTGCTAGGCAATAATTTGTCAATAGACAGATTAAATAGATATTAAATTTTCGCGTCATCTGTATCCTAAATATAAAAAGTAATTAATTTTTTATTTTATAAATGTATATTTGATACGCGAAACTGTCAAATTTTTACTTATTGAATTTTTTTGAGCTGTATTTAACGCAGTCTGTTTAAATAAGCTGCAAAACATCTATGAATGAGGTGTTTTTTGCCTTCAGAATCTACCTGTTCTACACCTTTTTCATCTATTGCTTGTGGAGTACGTCCCTGCTCATCAGTGATTGCAGGGTTGGGCTTTAGAGAAATAAGAAGCTGTATAATTTTCTCAAATTTATTCATTTGATGTAGGTTACGTGTATAAAAAGAGTCGAGTGCGTCATGTAATGGTGTTTTGCCCAAAAAGTTTTGTGTGTTAACGTGAGCTCCGTAATGGCATAAGAGTTTGACGAGCTTGTAATGTCCGTTAAAAGCTGCAAAATGCAAGGGAGTTATACCATTAACACTTGCATTGTAATCTGCCCCATGCTTTAATAGTAGGTCAACAATTTCAACGGCATCATCTCCTTTTTTCATGGCTAGAAATATCGGTGTGTTGCCGTCGCAATCCTTGATGCGTAAGTCTGTTTTTTCATCAATAAGCGCTGAGCATACTTTGATACATTTTTGAATATCAGTTATGTGTAAAGCGTCATGTAAAGGTGTTCGTTTCCACATGTTTTGCGCATTTCTGAATGCTTTGTATTCGAGTAATAATCTTATTATATCTAAGTTTCCTGTGTATGCAGCGTGGTGTAATGGTGTAATTGTGTGTACTGAGGCATAAGAGCAGGCTTTATTTCTTAATAGGACTTCTACGATTTCTGGACTATTAAGTTGAACGGCTTTAAAAAGGGGAGTCATGCCATCATCATCAACTACATTAGGATCTGCACCATAGCTTAATAAAGTGGTTACGGTATCTAAAGAGAGACTTGCTACCGCGTCATGTAAAGGTGTACGTCCGAAGCAATTGCGGGCGTGAACATTAGCTCCTTGAGCTAATAATTGGCGAACTTCCTGAACGTGTCCTGAGAATGCTGCTTGGTGAAGTGGGGTAATTGGTCCGTTTGGAATATTAACTTTGGCCATTGGTGACAAGGATGTTATTGCGCATATCAAGAATGAAGCGGGTATGATTTTGAGTGAATTTTTCATGAGTACTCCCTTGTTAAAAAATAAATAGTTGTGTGTAGTATGTGTCTATTTATATGATCTGTCAATGCACAACATTGTTTTATTCGCATGTTTTTCTATTTAATAAATACCTTTTTATTGAATATTACTCAAGCTAGGAAATTGTCAAGAGAGCAAAAAGTATTTTCCAGAAGAAGATTTTATTCCTTTTTTGGGGAACTGTTGTTTTTTTGTTTTAAGTTTCCTTAAGCTACGTATTAGGGACAGTAAAGTTGTATGTCGTTTAGTGTCTATTCACATACATGATGCAAAAAAAAGGTTAAGGGCGGGGGGTGCAATGAAGACTATACAGACGAAAGACAGCCAGCAAGAGTCATGCGAAATGCTTCATGTTATTCCTACGATGGATGTTGTCGTTTTTCCCCATATGTTAGTTCCGTTACTCATACTTGATGAGAGGATTATCAAGGGGGTTCGGGCGGCATTGGATTCATCAAAAACGGTTCTTTTGTTAGCTGCAAAGAAACAGTCTGATAGTCAAAATACCATAGGAACGGAGGATTTATATTCCATTGGTACTATGGCTTCTATAATGCGGCTTATAAATATTCCTGAAGGAGGGGTTAAAGTTCTTGTTCAGGGTATAGCAAAAGCGCGTGTGCATGAGTTAATGACAAATGAGGATGGGATTCAGGCTTATGTTGAAAAAATTGAAATGAGTTATGATTCGACAGATGTTCAGATTGTAGCGCAGATAAACAACATAAAGAATATAGCTGAAAAGATGGCATCAGCGGGGCAATTTTTTAGCCCCGATTTCTATTCAATTATTGCAAGGATGCAGGAACCTGAAAAGATTACGGATTTTGTTTTGTCGCATTTAAATTTGACGGTAGAACAGGGCCAAAAACTTCTTGAGGTTCCAACTATGAGTCAGTTTTTAGAGACCATATATCAGTATTTGTGTAGAGAGCTTGAAGTTGTTGAGCTTGAAGAAGGCATAAAAAACAGAGCGCGGGAATCAATGAATAAGGCTCAGAAAGAGTTTTATTTGCGCGAGCAAATCCGAGCAATTAAGAGTGAACTCGGTGATGATGATGCTGAGGAAATTGATGCATATCGGCGGCGTCTTGATAAAGTTCTTATGACAGAAGAGGTACGTAACGAGGTAAGTCGTCAAATTAATAGACTTGAACGTATGGCTCCTGATTCAATGGAAGCAGGTGTATTGCGTACCTATCTTGATTGGGTGCTTGCGTTGCCTTGGGGTACCTTTACAGAAGATAATCTTGATATTGAGCGAGCTAAAAAAATACTTGATGAAGATCATTATGGACTTACTGATATTAAAGAGCGTATTTTGGACTTCATATCGGTATGTAATTTAAAGATGGATGGAGCATCTCCGATTTTATGTTTCATCGGGCCTCCAGGGACAGGAAAAACTTCTTTGGGTCAGTCAATTGCGCGATGCCTTAATAGGAGGTATGTACGCATATCGCTTGGTGGCGTAAAGGATGAGGCTGAAATCCGTGGTCATCGAAGAACCTATGTCGGCTCATTGCCGGGAAGGTTTATTCAGGCTGTGAAAAAGGCAGGGTCATCCAATCCGGTAATTGTGATCGATGAGCTTGATAAAATAGGGTCTGATTTTAGAGGTGACCCATCTGCAGCAATGCTTGAAGTTTTAGATCCACAGCAAAATAAAGCTTTTTATGATAACTACTTAGGTGTTCCATTTGATTTATCCAAGGTTATGTTCATCGCAACAGCTAACTCATTAGAGACTATTTCAGGCCCATTGCGTGACCGTATGGAGATCATAGAGTTGTCAGGCTACACGCTTGAAGAAAAAATGGCGATTGCCAAACAATACCTTGTTGCAAGAGGAATTACTGAAGCGGGGTTACAAGGTCACGACTTTCAAATTTCAGATGAAGTTTTAGCTGATTTAATAAGCAATTATACGCGTGAATCTGGAGTGAGAGAGCTTGAGCGCTTAATTCATAAACTATGCTCCAAGGTGGCCCGTAGTTATGTGCAGGAACATAAAATATTAACATTCGATACCCATAATATTGAAACCTATTTGGGGCCGCGTAAGTTTCTGAGTGATGATGTTCAACGCGAAAACCTTGTTGGTATTAGTAACGGGCTTGCTTGGACCCCTTGCGGTGGAGAAATGATACGTATTGAAGCTGTTCTTATGCCTGGTCAGGGTAAGTTAATATTAACCGGTCATTTAGGGGAAGTCATGAAAGAATCGGCGCAAGCTGCAATGAGTTATGCACGAGCACATGCGCAGGAGTTCAATATTCCTGATACGGTATTCACGTCGCATGATCTGCACATCCATGTGCCGGCAGGTGCTATTCCTAAAGATGGTCCATCCGCAGGAATAACAATGCTGACATCCATTCTTTCAGCGTTAACAAAGCGACCGATTAATGCTCAGTATGCTATGACAGGAGAACTTAATTTAAGTGGCGAGGTTATGCCAATCGGTGGAATAAAGGAGAAGATTTTAGCGGCAAAGCGTAATAATGTTTCTCATGTTATTTTGCCTCTAAAAAATAAACATGATGTCTTGGGCATGGAAGATATAACAAAAGGTATAGATGTTATTTGGGTTCATCATGCCAATGAGGTCATGAAACATGTATTGTTGCCAGAAGGAAAACGAAAAATAATACGACAGCGTTAATAAACTATGAAACGTATATTGACCATTGGTGGTGCGACAAAAGATGTATTCATAACATATAAACAGGCACAGATGATGAATCTGTGCCTGCAAGAAGGCAGGCGCTCCTTTTTGATATTTGAAGATGGGAAAAAGGTAGAAATTGAAGCACTCGAGTACCATACAGGTGGTGGAGCAACAAATACAGCTGTTGGCTTTGCACGCTTGGGACACGAGGTCTCTGCGTTTTTTAAAATCGGTCATGATCAAGAAGGAGCTTTTGTATTGCAGTCACTTATCACAAATCATGTTGATACACGGTTTGCTATCATCTCGGACGATGAACCGACAGCAACATCATTTATTATGCCGACAGAAGAAGGTAATCGTGTGGTACTGGTATACCGGGGCACTAATGTAACCTTATCTGTTAATGAAATTCCTGATGAAGCGATACAGTGGGCAGATGTAATCTATATTACATCGTTAAGTGGCCCTGCCGGTGATCTTTTGTTGCCCATTGTGCAACGTGCTAAAAAATACCATAAAATGGTAGCCGTTAATCCCGGAACAAGTCAAATGTTGGTAGGTTCGTCTGTTTTGTGCGCATCCATGAGCTCTATAGATATTCTTACGCTGAATGCTTCGGAAGCATGTTATTGTATGGCTGCTTTAGTACAGGAAGACCGTAAGTTGCAAATGAGAATGCTAGAGAAAAAGCAGTACGTTCAACCTGCTCATATGCCATCATTATTGAAAGAGCCTTTAATGCATCAAGGTATGTGCTTTAGTTTATATACATTCTTTAAAGAGGTTCATGATCGTGGACCTGAGATTGTTATAGTAACGAATGGCAAAGAAGGTGTATACGTAAGCTATGATAATCATATCTATTTTCATCCAAGTTTAACGGTTCCTGTCGTTAGTTCCCTTGGAGCAGGTGATGCCTTTGGTTCCGGATTTGTCGGTATGTATACCCAAGGGTTTTCTATACAAGATTCAATACGAGCCGGTATGCTTAATAGTGCTTCAGTTATTGGACATATAGGTGCAAAAACAGGACTGCTGACATTAGAAAACATGAAGACTCAATTACAAGCCATAATCAAAGAAATGTTGCAAGTGTATCCGGCTCAAAAGAGCTGACCTAATATGTTAAAGTTTCTTTATTTATCTCATTAGTACATTCTAATATTGTTGGTTTGTGTACGATTTTGAGTAAATCGTTTTGGCCTTGTTATTTTTAATCGATCGAATTAAAAAGGGATATTTCAGCTAATGCCCGTTCAGGCATGAGTTCACACCAAATTGTGATATTCATATCAGCTGTATCCCAAGTTCCTTTAAAATACAGATCTTTGTAATAATAGGGGTTTTGTATGGTGAGAATAATTGAGCCTTTATTGGTTTTTAAATCTGAAGAAACATAGATATTTTTAATATGTTCACATTGTGTACCGCATGCTCGAATTCCTGTGTCATTTGTGCAAAAAGGTGCATTTAAAATATATTTTTTATGTCTATCGCTGACAGGCTTGTACATTGCTTTGCGTATAAAGTCTGAAAAGGTTATAGCTGGCGCTTGAATTGGGTTAATTCCTAAGTTTGTTAATATTGCAGGTAAAAAGCGATAAGAAGCATTAAATGATTTTATCATAGAAATCCTTATTTTTGGTATGTTATAATTTAATGTTGATAGTGTTAATGTATTGCTGCTAATACATTAACGTATGTATGTTACTCTTATTCAATAGCAATAGGACCAAAACTATCAGGACGGACTAATTCCATAATATCCTTCAAAACAAAACCATCAAGCAACCCGGCAGGTGAACTTTCACGTAATCGAGGAATAAGTGCACATGCCAAAGCTAAAGCAGCTTTTTGCATTGCATCATGATTTTCTGCTCGTGTATCGTACCATATGCGAGCTGTACGATCATGAGACCCTGTAGCAAGCTTGGATCCATCAGGACTGAATGCTACTGAAAAAATAGCGCCTGTATGACCTCTTAATGTATGCAATAAAGTACCACTGCTAGTATCCCACATACGCGCTGTACGATCATGAGATCCTGTAGCAAACTTTGATCCATCAGGACTGAAAGCTACTGATCTAATAAAGTGTGTATGACCTCTTAATGTATACAATAAAGTACCAAGATTAGTAACCCAAATACGAGCTGTGTTATCCCAAGACCCTGTAGCAAGTTTGGATCCATCAGGACTGAAGGCTACTGATAAAATAGGGTCCGTATGACCTGTGAATGTATGCAATAAAGTACCACTGCTACTATCACAAATACGAGCTGTACGATCATAAGATCCTGTAGCAAGTTTGGATCCATCAGGACTGAAGGCTACTGATCTAATAGTGTCTGTATGACATGTTAATCTATGCAATAAAGTACCACTACTAGTATCACAAATGCGCGCTGTACGATCATGAGATCCTGTAACAAGCTTGGATCCATCAGGACTGAATGCTACTGAAGAAATAGCGTCTATATGACCTGTTAATGTACGCAATAAAGTACCACTACTAGTATCACAAATGCGCGCTGTACGATCATGAGATCCTGTAACAAGCTTGGATCCATCAGGACTGAATGCTACTGAAGAAATAGCGTCTATATGACCTGTTAATGTACGCAATAAAGTACCACTGCTAGTATCCCAAATACGCGCTGTACGATCAAAAGATCCTGTAGCAAGCTTTGATCCATCAGGACTGAATGCTACTGAAAAAATAATGCCTGTATGATCTCCTAAAATTCTGCTTTGTATTGGATGTCTAGGGTCGGGTGCGGCAGCGGCAATCTGATAATTGGTATGAGTAATTGCTGTAAGTGCAAAAAGAGATACGATAAATAAGTTTGTTTTCATAATATTTTCCTTAAAAGTCCTTGATGTTCATGCTGAGCAGGTTGGTCTTATTCAATAGGGCCAAAACTTTCAGGACGTGCTAATTCCATAATATCCCGTAAAACAAAACCATCAAGCAACTGGGCAGGTGAATGTTCACCTAAACGAGGATGCAGTGCACATGCCAAAGCTAAAGCTGTTCTGCGCATTGCATTATGATTTTCTACTCGTGTATCGTACCATATGCGAGCTGTAGTATCGTCAGATCCTGTAGCAAGCTTGGATCCATCAGGACTGAAGACTACTGATAAAATAACGCCTGTATGACCTCTTAATGTATGCAATAAAGCACCACTGCAAGTATCCCAAATACGTGCTGTGTTATCCCAGGATCCTGTAGCAAGCTTAGATCCATCAGAACTGAATGCTACTGAAAAAATAGTGCCTGTATGATCTGTTAATGTATGCAATAAAGTACCACTACTGGTATCCCAAATACGCGCTGTACGATCATGAGATCCTGTAGCAAGTTTGGATCCATCAGGACTGAATGCTACTGATAAAATAGCATCTGTATGATCTCTTAATGTATGCAATGAAGTACCAAGATGAGTATCCCAAATACGCGCTGTGTTATCCCAAGACCCTGTAACAAGCTTGGATCCATCAGAACTGAATGCTACTGATTCAATCATATGTGTATGGTCTGTTAATGTATGCAATAAAGTACCAAGATTAGTATCCCAAATACGAGCAGTGTGATCATTAGACCCTGTAGTAACTTTGGATCCGTCAGGACTGAATGCTACTGAAAAAATAGCGCCTGTATGACCTGTTAGTGTATGCAATAAAGTACCAAGATTAGTGCCCCAAATACGAGCAGTATTATCGTGAGATCCTGTAACGAGCCTGGATCCATCAGGACTGAAGACTACTGATAAAATAACGCCTGTATGACCTATTAATGTATGCAATAAAGCACCACTGCAAGTATCCCAAATACGCGCTGTAGTATCATAAGACCCTGTGGCAAGCTTAGATCCATCAGGACTGAATGCTACTGATACAATAAAGCCTGTATGATCTGTTAATGTATGCAATAAAGTACCACTGCTAG
>CAZQNW010000033.1:7923-11821 GCA_964595035.1 uncultured Pseudomonadota bacterium | reverse complement strand
AGGTTCGGCAGCGGCAATCTGATAATTGGTATGAGTAAGTGCTGCAAGTGCAACAAGAGATAGGATGAATAATTGTATTTTCATGATATTTTCCTTATTATAAATATTATTTATATAAAAATATAACCTACTTTCTAATAGTATATGTAATGATATCCTAATTGTCAAATAATATTGTTATCATATTATTATACTTGATATATTGAAAGAATTATTTATATCAGGCTATGCTTGTGAGGCTGAGTATGGGTGAGGATAGTAGAATGGTTTACGGGAAACAGTAACAATGCCGGTTGAAAAAGGGCAAAGATAATGAATCGATTAGATGTTTCTTTTGATGGGTGTAAAGTTGAATATGAAGAGATTATTGCTGTTGCGGAGCAATGTTTGCCGGTTATAGATAAGGTTTTGGCGGCACGTTCTTTGGGTTATGAGACAGAATTTGCTTCGGTTAATGTTCCCTTTGATGAACGGTTGCAGCAGCAGGTACTTAAAATTGTTAAAGAAATTCGTACGTATGAACCTACGATGCTTATAATCATAGGTATCGGCGGTTCGAATCTTGGAACAAAGGCTTTATCACAATCGTTATTCGGTGCTTGCGGATTACATAGTCCTCTGGAGTTATTGTATGTTGATACAGTTGATTCTGATAGTGTTATACCTGTCATGCAAAAAGTTGAAGCAGAGCTACGAGCCGGTAGCCATGTAGTGCTCACCATAGTCACAAAATCTGGGACGACGACTGAGACTATGGCTAATGCTGCAATTTTTATTGAATTACTAAAAAAATATGGTCCAGAATGGTATGCCAATAGTATTGTTGTTATAACCGATACAGGGACAAAGCTTGCGCAGGTCGCGTATGATGAAGGATGGCATGTTCTTCAGGTGCCGCCATTGGTAGGGGGGCGTTATTCTGTTTTTTCTGCTGTAGGGTTGTTTCCGTTAGCATTACTTGGTGTTGATATTTTGTCATTACATACCAGTGCTGTTCACATGATCGATTTGTGTACCGAACGTAATATTCATATCAACTTAGCAGCTCGTAGTGCCGCGCTTCTGTATATTTTGTACAAGCGTGGTTTTGTAATTCATAATCTTTTTGCTTTTTCAGTTGATTTGTATGAATTAGGGCTTTGGTATAGACAATTAATGGCTGAAAGTTTAGGAAAAGAATATTCAATTAACGGAGAACGAGTCCAGGTTGGCATAACGCCTCTCGTTTCTGTTGGTAGTACTGATTTACATTCTATAGTAGAGCTTTATCTTGGCGGACCTAATATTATCGGTACAACCTTTGTTAATGTTGTTAATCCTCATTGCCAGGTATCTGTTCCTGTATCAGAGCCTCTTGATAACATAGTAGAGCATATTCAAGGCAAATCTTTATTAACGATTATGAATGCCATTTTAGATGGAACAAAGTATGCATACTCTGTAGCAAACAGGCCATTTATGTCTGTTACGTTACCGGATAAGTCTGCTGATACAATTGCACAATTTATGCAATGGAAGATGTTGGAAATTATCTATCTGTGCTATTTGCTTGGTATTGATCCTTTTGTACAACCACAAGTTGAATTATACAAGAAAAAAACGCGTGATTTGTTAGCACGAGATTAAGAAATTATTGTCGCATGTATATGTGCAATGTATTGCAAGTATATACAGAATATATTTAATCTCGTACTTGATATGCGTATACTGTATAAAGCAGGATATCTTTAAAAGAAAAGCTCATGTTGTATGAATGATTGTACCATAATAATTATCGGTATTACCGGTGATTTAGCGCGACGTAAATTAATACCGGCTCTTTATAAATTAATTGTGTTAGGGAAGCTTGATTCCTTTGTGCTTATTGGAGCCGCTTTGCAAGATACAACTATTGACAACATACTTGAAGGTGCTAAGCAATATATTTATATGTTTGAACCGGCCGCATGGTCTTTATTATGTCGTTCAAGTTATTATATCCGTGTCGATGCGTTGTGTGCGTCTGATTTTGTTCTTTTGCGCCATACTGTAGATGATTTGGAGCGTACACTTAATGTATCAGGTAATCGTATTATATACTGTTCAACCCCTTCTGATTTATTTTGTCCTATCACAAAACATGCGGTGCAGAGTGGATTGCTACAACGCGCTGCATTGCAACCATGGCATCGTATTGTATATGAAAAACCATTTGGACGTGATCTGCAATCTGCTCATGCAGTAAATCAGTGTATAAGCCATTTGCTTGATGAGCAGCAGATATATCGTATTGACCATTATTTGACAGAAGAATTAGTAAGTAACATTGCAATGGTGCGTTTTACTAATTGTATCTTTGAGCCGTTATGGAATAATCATTATATTTCCCAAGTTCAAATAATCTTAAATGAAAAATTATGTGTTGGTAATCGAGGAGCATATTACGATGCGTATGGCGCGCTCAAAGATATGTTGCAAAATCATATGCTGGAACTGTTGGCGCTTATTGGTATGGAAGCTCCTAAAGAACTTGTGGGGGAGCACATCAGGCAAGAGCGGGCAAAAGTTTTAAAGCACGTTAAAGTAGTTGATTGCTTGAGGGCGCAATATGAAGGATATCGTGATGAGCCTCATGTAAACCCTCAATCTGATACAGAAACCTTTGCAATTGCTCAACTTATGATCGATAACCCACGTTGGGCAGGAGTGCCATTTTTTTTAAAGACAGGTAAATGTTTAGAAAAAAAAGATACTGCAATTTATGTTGAGTTTAAAAAAGTCGATTGTATTTTAACCGGTGAATGTCCAAGTGAACCAAATTTTTTAACGATACAAGTAACGCCAAATCCTTCATTCTTTTTGACTTTGAATGTTAAAAAGCCCGGGTTTGTGCAAGAAGCTGTTCCTGTACGTATGGAATTTTGTCATAGCTGTGTTTTTAAGGATCATGGTGCTGAATCATATGAAGTGATATTTGATCAGGTTATGAGAGGTGAGCATTCAGTATCCGTGCGCTTTGATGAGATAGAATATGCTTGGAAGGTGGTAGATGCACTTAATGCAATGCATGTACCTTTGTATCATTACAAACGAGGTTCAAGGGGCCCAGTTGAAGTTGAAGAGTTTGAACTGAAACATGGAATGAGGTGGCGTTCATGAGAGTAGGAATTATTGGATTAGGCAAGATTGGTGGTGCTGTTGCAGAGCGTCTTGTATTGGCAGGACATGAAGTGTATGGATATGATACTGCTGCTGATGCTGCAACTAAGGTACAAGATGCAGGTGCCACGTATGTAGAATCGCTTGAACAATTAGCAAAGCATGTGCGCGTGTATTGGTTATTTGTTCCTGCCGGAGAGATAATTGATGATATTTTGCGGGAACTGCTCCCTCATATGAAAGCAGGTGATATTATCATTGATGGAGGAAATAGCAAATATACCGATTCGATGATACGTGCACGTATGTTAGCACTCAGCTCGATATTCTTTCTTGATTGCGGTACGTCAGGTGGATTGCAGGGTAGGGGAAATGGATTTTGCTTGATGGTAGGCGGAGATCAGGATGCGTATACTAAAATACGCCCTTTATTGGAGGATGTTGCAACGCAGGGTGGTGTAGCGCATGTGGGGCAATCAGGATCCGGACATTATGTTAAAATGGTGCATAATGCTATTGAATATGGCATGATGCAAGCCTATGCTGAAGGAATGCATCTGCTTAAAGAAGGGAGTTTTAAAGATCAGTATTTGAACCTTGAAGAAATAACACGGATATGGCAGCATGGTTCTATTATCAGATCATGGCTATTAGAACTTATACACTCTATAGTTGAACGTGATCAAAAACTGGAACATGTCGTTGGTTATATTGATGAGACTGGTACCGGGCGCTGGGCTATTGAGGATGCCCATAGGCA
>CAZQNW010000033.1:0-7823 GCA_964595035.1 uncultured Pseudomonadota bacterium | reverse complement strand
AAGCAACAAATAGATGGCCTTGTAAAACACAATGTGATTTGGAGTTTCTGCGTGATGTGATCAGCGAACATGGAAGTTCCATATCTCAAAGTGGTTTTCAGTGCTATGTGGATAGGTCTAAAAAGATTCATAATTTTGCCGGCTACAAAGCTGTGCTGGCAGAATTTGTTTCAAGTTTTAATGATCAGCGCTATAATCTTGAATTTTGTCGCCATACTACAAAAGTATTTTGGCCAGGTTTTATTGTTACATATAAACAAGGTGGTTATGTTGTATCTTATGTTACAGAGAAGATGTCCTATTGCGAAATGCCTCCAGTAGGAGCACAGCTTATTGCGTGTGATGGGATTCCTGTCGAGCGCTATATAGACGATTATATTAAACCATATAGTTTTGCGTTGACGCGTACGTATGTTCAGCAGGTTCCTTGTATTGGCGTATATGATTATTACCAAGGTGCACATAAACTTTCATATTGTACATGGCTTATTGATGGCCAGCAGCGAACGCTCCCTATATTTTGGCAAAGAAGATCACAACCATCTCTTGCATGTTTAATTAAATCGCTCGTTGACGAAGAAGTTGGGTGTAAAGATAAGCCGATTAAACAGGTTGCCTTGCCAAGTTTCTATGCTGTGTTTACTATATACGGTTAATGATAAAAAAGTTTAAAAAGAGCTTGGAGGAACTAATGAAAATAATTGATATTAGTTGGCCAATACGTGAACAGATGACTCAGTACAAAAACAGAAGCGAAGTTTATTTTGAGTCCATTAAAAATTTTGATATAGATAGTGTTCGACTCACGCGTATAACAATGGATTCTCATACGGGAACGCATATGGAAGCTCCGTCACATTTTATCCAAGATGGGGCAAGCATAGATAAGATAGAACTTTCACATTGTTGTGGTCGCTGTACAGTTATTGATATGACGTCAGTGGGGGATTGTATTACTGATGAACACCTGCAACTTGTAGATATTGAGCCGCAGTCGATTATTCTTTTTAAAACAACCAATAGTGAGTTGCAATATGATGCTCCATTTGATCCCAAATTTGTGTATCTTGCAGCAACAGGAGCAGCATATTTAGCGGATAAAAAGGTTAAAGCAGTTGGTATTGATTATGTTGGAATCGAACGGGATCAAGAAGGGCATGCAACGCATATGGTGTTACTCAAGCAAAATATAGCTATTATTGAAGGGTTACGGCTGGCGCATGTTCATGCAGGGAATTATTATTTTGTGTGTTTGCCATTGGCATGTGTAGGAATTGAAGCAAGCCCAGCGCGAGCAGTTCTTTTTGAATCATTTTAATATAAAATGACTTGAGGTGATCATAGTTTTATGATCACCTCGTTCATGCTTTCTGTTATACCCCATTTCCCCTTAGCGTACAGGAATAATCATGAGTACTCATTTTTTAAGGGTATGAGTCAGTATTTTTATTGTTCTACGAGTTTTTCTGTTTCGATGATATCCTCTTCCATATCCATTGACTCAATAGGAGCAGGCTCTTCTTTGATTATTTGGATTTCTTTTGTTTCTTCAAAAGGTTTTATTTCCGGTTCAGTTGGTTCTGCTTTATGTTGTGTAACTTCTTCGGGAACAACCATTTCGTGTGAGTCTGTGCTAGCAGCTGGTATAGCCTTAGCATGTTTCTCTTGTGGTACAGCAGTGCCAACTTGACCTTTGACAGTTACAGAGGCCAATCTCACTGGTTTTTCTGCTGGTTGTATACCAACCGTATCGGAAGCCAATTTTACAGGCTTTTCTGCAGGTACAGCACCAATAACTTTTCCTGGGATTTCCACCGTGTCTTTTACGATATCTTCTGGAGCAGTTACAATATCCTCAACGACAGTTGCTGTTGCTTCAACGGCTCTTTTAGGTGCTTCAACTATGGTTTCGAAGAGTCCTGCTTGTATGCCTAATGTTGTAAACAGCGCAATTGATAAAACTAATGTTTTCATACTACTACCTTTCTTTTGATTGATTCACTGGTTGACAAGGGGGAAAGGCCAACCAGTGAATCATATTGACTAATGCTTCTTTCAAATAACTACTGTGCTATTACATTTCCAGCTTGGTCTACAAATATGCTTACATGCTTATCTGATGTTGTAATGTTTGCCTGATATCCGTTAGGGAATGTTACCGTGAATGATTCGGTACCATATTGCATGAGCTGTGCTGTTTGGCCGCTTGGTATATCAACTTCATCTGAGCCATTGGCATTAGTTACTGTAATGGTATCGTCTGTGTTATTGGTAATATGCCACCAAGGTCTATCAAGTACCTTCTGGCCGTTGATTATGATATATGGACTATCATAATACATGGTATTCCACCAGCCCCAGCCAAAACCTGGTCTCCATGAGTAATAACCCCATGCAGGCCAGAATAATCCTGGAGTAAACCATGGCCAAAAACCAAGTCCCCAGCCCCAATTACCCCACGTGCCTCTATGTCCATACCAACCATATCCATATCTACCACGGCCCCAGTGACTACCATGCCAATGATGCCCGTGCCATCGTCCGGGACGGCCAAATGCCATTCGTCCTGCCCCTGGGCGCATACCTGGTCTCATACCTGGACGCACACCTGGTCTAACTCCTGGACGCACACCTGGTCTACCTGCTGGGCGCACGCCTGGTCCACCTCCTGGACGTACAACTCTGCCGGGACCTTTTCCGGTTGTGCCACGAATACCTGGAGCAGTACGTACACCGGTTCCCTTAATTCCTGAAGTTGTTCTGGTACCGGTAACGCCTTTCACGCCGCCGGTGCTTCTGATGCCTGATGTGCCACGAATACCTGGAGCAGTACGTACACCGGCTCCTTTAATTCCTGAAGTTGTTCTGGTACCGGTAACGCTCCTTGCGCCGCCGGTGCTTCTGATGCCGGTTCTGGATCCGGAATATCCTCTCATGCCTCCAGATGGACGCATACCGCCGTAACTTCCACTGCGGAATCCTCCGCTGCTACCGCGGAAACTGCCTCCCCTGAAGCCTCCTCCGCTACTGCCACGGAATCCACCGCCTCCTCCGCCGCGAAAACCACCGCCTCCCCCACGGCCACCACCGCCACCTCCGCGGCCAAAAGATATAGGAGCTATGCAAAGTGCTCCCATAAGTATGGTTATGAGGACTAATTTCTTATTCATGTTCCACCTCTATTTCTTGAGGAGAAGATTGTTCTGGATTTTCGGCTATATCTGCAAGGCCCATCTTTTTCATGAGCTCCAATTGTTCTTGTTCAGATAAAGGCTGAGGTCCATCTTCTTGTTGTGGTTGTGTTATTTCATCTTGCATGGATGTTGGGGACATAAGGTGCGGAGATTGTTGTGCTAAAACAGTGCCTCCAAGTAATAAACTTAATACCATAAGATATGTATACATACTATGACTCCTTTTTTTTAGGGTTATTTCATTCCTTTTTCTATTGTTGCTTCTTTTGAGGTAATTAAATTTTTTGCTTGCATAATCTGGTGATCTGTTAATAAATGCTTTCCTGTTGTATCCTGACGTTTTTTTATTTCATTGACTATTGCTTTTAGTGTAGCGATCCTGTAAATGGGAAGTTGTAATAAGGAAGAATCTTCAAAAAAACGTATTTTCCCATTATTATCCTTAGGGTTCATTTCGTGTTGTAACAGAGAAGTAAATCTATTAACAAGTTCCTCGTCAGTCATTGTATTAATAATAGCTTCATATAGAGCGGGTGCTTTTACGGAATACATAGCAAAGACAGGTCCAAGCAAGACGAAAGAGAATAAGCTTAGTTTTTTAGCAGCTTGCTTAAGTGAAATCGCCATAATGTCTCCTTTCCGACCATAATGCCATTTCTATATTTCTTAATTTCATAATAGAAAATATGTATATAAGAAGTCAATAAAATTAATATTTTTGAAATTATATATATTTTGACCAAGGAAAGGAAAAATATGGTAAGCTTGCTTGCTATTCTACGTTCTTAAAAACTGTAGCTTTTTTATCCATTAGTTTTATGTGCTTTACAAGATATAATATTGACCGCATTACCATTCCAAGTTCCTGTCAAAGAATATGCAGGGTATGTGAATCCGTTATTTCTTATCTTTTCATCTAATGCGTTAATATGTAACGAATTGGATCCTATAGTGAGTGTGTATTCTTTACCAAAACGTATCAATGATGCTTTGTTTTGTTGTACAGCTTTCATGAGTTGTGCATATGAGCGTTTTTGACTCTGATTCATGTTACCGTTCCAAAAAGGTATATAGATTTGTTTTGTCAGTGAATCGAGGCAGTATGTTATAGCTTTAAAGGTGCGTTGGCTTGGTTGTAAAATAATCATGTGATCTACTTCTGTGCGCCCTGTATTTTTAACAATGGCCGGCACGAGTGTAAATTCTATCCATGATTCCGGGTTGGCGATGGTGCCTAAAGCTCCAGGATCAATAAGCAGTGTGTTGTTATCTATATTGATAAGGTATACAAGTTTATTACTGCAAGGTATTTCTACGATGTCTTGCGGGTGCCGCGTGTATCGTATATAGCAACCTGTTAAACATGAAATTCCTAACAAGCAGGCAATGCTGCGTATGGGAGTTTGTGTTTTTTTGCAGCTCATGATGAGGCAAGCGGAGCATGGTAAGGCGATGAGGAGCCATAGGGGCGGTTGTGGTATACCCATAAGCCATGAGTTAGAACCTAGTCTGAGAAGGGAATGAAAAATATGGCTTGTGTAATTGAGAGCAAGATTGCATAGTCCATGAGGTATATGCAGTATCTGACAAAAAAATATGACTGATGAAAGGAACAAAAAAGCTGTTAATACTGGTTGAAAAAGAATATTGCCAAGTGGCGATGCAAGAGAGATGGGCAATCCCCAGTAGGCTAAAATTGGGCTGCTCATGAGTGTTAGGTATAGTTGTAACTGGATGCTTGAAAGAATCCATTTTTTTATGTTCATTATTGGCTATACCTATTATTGTTACTAAAAAAGGAATCGAAGCTTTTTAGGGCTTCGATTCCTACCGAACTTTAAATCAAAAATTATATTCGATTAAAAGCGTCTGCCACCCCTGTCTCCACCACGTGGACCGAATGAGCGGGTAGGACGATCAGTTTTGGCTTCTGCCTTGGTGACGCGCAATGCACGGCCATCAAGTTCAGTTCCGTTCAAGCCTTCGATAGCTTGTTGGGCTTCCGCATCATTGTTCATTTCGACGAAAGCAAAGCCGCGGGACTTTCCAGTCATCTTGTCCATAATGACGCGAGCGCTTGTAACGTTGCCAAACTGTCCAAATAATTGCTTTAAGCTCTCTTCTTTAGTGCCAAAAGCAAGATTTCCTACGTAAATGTTCATAGGGTATCCTAAGAAAAAAATAAAAAAATAATAAATACAGGTGAGACATACATGCCAGATATTGTACTGGAATTCAGATACTCACAAGTATAATAATAACCTTAAAAATCCTTACTGTCAATTCTGCTAAGCTAATTTTCCGCAATGGTTTGGCCATTTTTGGATAAAAATATCCAAAATAATCAGTCTCTATGTTCTAAAAGGCTTAAAATAAGATTTTGTAAAATTTAATGGGTGAATATAAGTAAATTTAGCTGTAAGTGGTTCTTTCTATTGCTTTGCCTTAAATCCGTGTGGTAATGTTGAAATCGTAGAGTTTTGTTTGGATATACAAAATAGGAGAAAGCAATGAACATTAAACAGCGTTTAGGTAGTTGGTGGGATAAAAGTAGAGAGTCTCGCAAAAGGATTAAAGCGTACTGGAAATCATTGATGGCATCTACTCAGAGCAAATTATCTCGAGGTGCAGCTTCAATTTCCCGTATGATTTCATCTCCTCATAAGGATAGCTGGCGTCGTAAGGATAAATAGCCTTTTTTGATGTGTTTAGTGGGCTGAATATCTTTTCTGTTGTTTCAGGATCCATATGAAAAATTATAGCTATTCAACGAACCGACTGAAAAAATTCCTTGAGTTCAAAGCCTACCAATTGCGACTTAAGTCTCTTTTGATGACCTCAAAAGCAGGGTCCGGCCATCCGACATCATGCTTGTCGGCGGCTGATCTAGTTGCGTCTCTCTTTTTTTATTCCATGAAATTTGATCCTGCCGATAGGAATAACCCTGATAATGATCGATTTGTGTTATCAAAAGGGCATGCTGCGCCGCTATTGTATGCTGTATGGCATGAGCTTGGGCGTGTGTCGGAATCAGAATTGTATACCTATAGACAGTTCGAGTCGGTTCTTGAAGGCCATCCGACACGTAGATTTGAATTTTCTGAGGCTGCTACAGGGTCGCTAGGCATAGGGTTATCTATAGGAGCAGGAATTGCTTTAAGTGCCCGGATGGACAAAAGGGACTTTAAAACCTATGTACTTCTTGGTGATAGCGAACTGTCAGAAGGGTCAATATGGGAAGCTGCCGAAATTGCCAGTTATTATAAGCTTCATAATCTTATTGCTCTTGTTGATTGCAATAGATTGGGTCAAACCGGTGAGACTATGCATGGTCATCATATAGAGCGCTATGTGGCAAAGTTTGAAGCATTTGGATGGCATGTGTTGTCTGTTGATGGGCATGATATGACCCAGATTATGGGTGCCCTTGATAAGGCTCGGCAATCAATAATGCCATGTATTCTGTTGGCAAAGACTATAAAAGGGTATGGTCTTGAACAGGTTGAAAACAAAAACGGATTCCATGGAAAAGCATTTGCTCAAACAGAGGTTAATGCTCTTGAACAAGAACTGGCATATAGGTTTCCTAGAGCTGCTGAATTTGACGATAAAACATATACTTGGCAACCTCAACTACCTGCTCAAACAAGTAACGAGGCAGACTCATGCATAGGTGTATCGGCTCGAGCGCCAAGATATACGTTGGGACAGATGGTTGCGACACGTCGAGCCTATGGACAAGCTCTTGAGGAAGTGGGTGGTGTATGTTCACAGGTTGTTAGTCTTGATGCTGAAGTAAAAAATTCTACTTTCGCTCAAATTTTTGAAAAATCATATCCTGAACGTTTCGTACAATGTTTTATTGCCGAACAAAATATGGTTGGCATGGGTGTAGGGTTACAATCACGAGGGAAAATTCCTTATATTTCAACCTTCGCGGCATTTTTTGCGCGAGCATATGATCAGTTGCGTATGGCCGCTATAGGTGCATGTTCATTACGTTGTTGTGGGTCACATGCCGGTGTTTCTATCGGACAAGATGGACCATCGCAAATGGGGCTTGAAGATATAGCATATATGAGTGCTTTGCCAAACTCCGTAATATTGTATCCTTGTGATGCTGTAAGTACATATCATCTTGTTAATAAGATGCTTGAGTATAATCAGGGCATAAGTTATTTACGTACAACGCGTCCGGAAACTCCTGTTATATATGATAATAAGGAAGAATTTATAATAGGTGGATGTAAAGTATTGCGATCATCCAAGCAGGATAGCGTATGTGTTGTCGCGGCAGGTATTACTGTCTTTGAAGCACTTAAGGCTTATGAAACATTAGCTCGTGAAGGTATATATATCTCTGTGATCGACTTGTACAGTGTCAAGCCTCTGGATAAACATACTGTTTTGTCCATTGCCCGTGCATCAGGCAACAAGGTAATCACGGTTGAAGATCATTATAGGCAAGGTGGCATCGGATCTCAAGTGTGCTATGCATTACGTAATGAATCTATTCACATTACATGTCTTGCGGTGACTGCATTACCGCATTCAGGTAAACCTCAAGAACTTATGGCCTGGGCCGGTATTGATGCAGATGCAATTATAAAGGCAGTTAAGGGGTGCATT
>CAZQNW010000032.1:0-12254 GCA_964595035.1 uncultured Pseudomonadota bacterium | reverse complement strand
GCGTCTAAGTATCCGGAAACTTTTTTACCATCTTTGGAGAATGCTTGGTAAAAGTATAATGGCATGCGTAACCCTTTATTGTGACCGAAAAATTGTTATATGTGCGAGCTTGAATATTCTTTTTTTTCCATGCTATGCTAAAGATTCTAAGGATGTCAAGGTTTATTTGCAATATTGATAGGAAGCGAACATGAAAACAAGATTATGTATTGCGGTTACTGTTCTTTCTACCTCTATATTTATTAATAGTGCAAAATCAGAGAATAATCAACAGGCAATATGCCTTACAGACAAAGATTGTTCAAGTTTATGCGCGCCTATAATTTTTAACAAGGGCGGGTTGACGAAGTTTTTGCAGGGTGTGTTTAATAGGCGTGAGTATGCTCTAGACGTGATGCCGCATGATCTGTCTCATTTTGTACAATGTTTTGATTATGCTCAAAACAGGTTCGGCAAACGCATGCATGGGCGCCATGTTATACGTATATTTACGCATAAGTTAAGGGCTGTTCCTTATATGAATGATAAGGCGTTTTTAGCAATGCTTGACAATGTATTTCCCATTATGCAGCGCTACATGGATAATGCTGAGCAGAAAATTGCTTCATCTATGAAGTTGTCTATTAATAAGATGTTATATGATACTTTTTTGGCCCAATTCGAACAATTTAAAGCGTCACCGCAGAATTTTTTTGATTCTTTAGCCAATGATATTACCGCAACGCTATACGATCCTCAGACGTGTTATGGCGACATTAGTATTGATGAATTTCGCCGAGCCTTTACGCGTTTTCTTGAAATAGGTGTTTCTAAGATTGTGTGGCATGCTGAAGATGGATTAGATACTTGGAAATCCGTAAAAGAAATAGCAACGCGGCTCGAGCGCATGACCGATGCCAAGATGTTTGATAGTGACGAGCTCTATGAATTACATGATACATTGCTTGAGCGTTACTGTTATTTTCTTGATATTGTCGCACTTGATATGAAACCTGATTTTTTTGAAGAACTTAAGCGGACTATAGCAGCTGATGCACTGATATTGCTTGATGATGAAGCGCTTGAATTGTGTTTAGAAACAAGAAGAGATCGTATCAATAATCTGTTGCAAGAATGCGCGTTCAAGGTGTGTGCTGCAAACCAAGGATTTGTTCTCAGTTAGTATATGACGCACAACGGCTTTGCTTCAACAGGGTTGATGTTTTTGATATTCTCGTGGAAGTTTATTGATTAACCCATTTTGAAAGGTTCTTATCGAAGAAAGATTGTATCGGTTGTTTTGTTGTCGGTTTATTATTTTTTTATTTTTTTGGATTTGAATGAATATTTACGTAGGGAATCTTTCCTTTTCATCGAATGAAGATGGGTTAAAGCAGCTTTTTGAACAGTTCGGAACAGTTTCTATGGTTAAAATGATGAAAGACAAAATTACCGGTCAACCACGTGGTTTTGCTTTTGTTGAGATGCCTGTAGCAGATGAAGCTAAACGTGCTATTGAAAAAACAAATGGAGCGGAACTTGACGGACGTAATTTGCGTGTAAACGAAGCTCGTCCGGTTGAAGAACGAGTTCGTAGTGATTTTCGTGCTCCTCGCCCACAACGCAGCGGTGGTTTTAATCGCAATAACCGTCGCTTTTAATTAAGTCAGATAACAAAAGAGCCATTCGCTTAATTGAGAATGGCTCTTTTGTTTAAATGTTATTATTATGAGCTAATCTGGCTTTGTTATGGTTGATTTTGTAGTCAGCTGCCCATGAGAGAAAAATGTTTTTTACGTGTATAATTTTTTTGTAACTATCATCCATCTTTTTAAATAATTTTTGCTGTATTGGTAACATTGTTTGAAGGTGTAATTTTTGTACAACTTTATAATGGGTAATGTAGTTTTTAAGTAACACTATTTCTTTGTCTATTGCTTGTACAAATGCGATCAATGGAGAGATAAAGTCTGTAGGATTCTGTGGGTTACTATAACGTCGTTGAATTTCTAAAATGAGTTCTTTAGCCAGCTCTTTATGATTTATTGTCATTAATTGCTCAGCTGTTAACTCATTGTGCCAAGATGCCCAGGTATCGGTACGTTCTAGAAACTTGTTAGCTTGTACTGTGTAATTACATGCGATAATATAACCACCACAAAGAAGAAAAGCGCCTAACAGATATTTATTTTTATAGAAGAAACTTACAGCTTGTGTACTCCATTGTTTAATGGGAATGGGTGAGAAAAATTTATCGGGTAATAGTACAGGGTTTTGTATTTGCGTAGGGCTGAAGTTTACATTTAATACAAGATGTTGATTCATCGTGTCAGGATTATCTATGGCTGGTTCTTGGGTAATTGATCCTGAACAGAACCATGCTTGCATAGTGTATGTATGTGTAAGGAAAAAACACAATAAAAAGCATTTTTTGTAGAAGTTCATACAGCTCCTTTTTTTTCGATTATCCCTTGTATCAGTATTGCATATTATTGATAATCGGCTCAATGATGTGTTAAAACACATATCAATATAAAGTATTTTGATATAAAGGAATCCAATGGCACAAAGAAAATCGATATATCCTATACATGATTGTATTCTCAATAGGTGGTCGCCGCGGGCGATATCAGAAGAGATGGTTTCTGATGAACAGATGATGTCATTATTTGAAGCGGCGCGATGGGCACCTTCTTCATTTAATGCGCAATTATGGCGTTTTGTATACGCAAAAAGGGGTACTCCTTACTTTAAAAAATTCTTTGATCTGCTTGTTCCCTTTAACCAATTATGGACTAAAAACGCGTCTTTTTTGGTTCTTATTATTTCGCGTAAAAAGTTTACTTATAATGATCAACCTTCACGAACTCACTCATTTGATGCCGGTGCTGCCTGGGAGAATTTGGCATTAGAGGGTTCAATGCAAGGCCTTGTAGTGCATGCTATGGAAGGTTTTAATTATGACAAAGCCCGTGAGGTATGCGCCATCCCGGATGATTATTCTATTGAAGCTATGATCGCGATTGGAAAACAAGGATTGATTACGGATCTTCCTGAAGAATTGCGAGAAAGAGAGTTTCCTTCAGATAGAGAGCCTTTGCAGACATTTCTTTTTGAAGGGATATTCAGACAATAAGGGTGTTTTATGTTACTCAAATGTGCGCATTTCATTCTTTCAGAATGGATTTGGGGTGCTACCTGGGATACGTATCATGTTGTATTTAATAGTGTTATCATGATCCTTCTTTTGAAATTTTTTTTAAACATTGATATGGTTCGTGCTGTATTTGTATCCATTATGTCACAGCTTTTTGCTTTTTTTTTGTTAACTATATGTGCGTTTATAGCTTTATATAGCATAGGGCCTCTCTTGGGACCGGATAGTTTTATGGTTGTCCCTAAACCATTATATGCGACTCTTGCCCTCGGTCTTATGTATGCTTTTTTTCAGATAATGTTTTTCATGCTCGGACAACGGTGGATAAAGATTTCTGTTCCTTCTTTAATTGTTATTACTTTGATAAGTAATAATTTAACCGTATTGATCACCTGGCTTTTATACTCTATTGAATGACTTAGAGGTACAACAAATCTTTTTTCTTGATGTCTTTCGAATTGCAAGTATGATCTTACTTATTAATTCACATTGAATTTTGCAATTGACAGATTATAATTTTAATATTATAATTATTTAAATTGTAAATCCTAATTGAATATTCTAATTCTTCGAAGGGCTATGATGAGAAAAAATTTGAGTCTTTTTTTTGCTTTTTCATTATTGATAGATTTTTCCCTTTATGCGGCTGAAGAACAAGCTAATTTCCAGCGACTTGTCTGTATTTTTGACCGTGGTGTCATAGGTCACATGATTCCTTCCGGAAGTCTGTATGCACTTATGGGTCAAAGTGAAGCTTGCAAAAATATGCTCATTGCCTGTTTAAAAGAACGAGTACCCGTTCTTGTGAGTGTCCATGTAATGAAAAATCTATATGATCATCTGCATTATTCTAAACTTAAATCTGATGTTATACAGGCAGTAATAACTGAGGTATTGCTTCGTGTTAACCAGGTGTACATGGATATGGCGTTACCTGAGAGTGAGCTTAAGAGGGCAGAGGAATGGGTAGGTACCAGTAAACAAAGAGAGTATGAAAACTTAAAAATTAAAGAATTATTATCAAAGCAGCTTATATTCCAAACAGTGCATGATAATGTACAGATGCTTTTAATTTTGCCTTGTGATGGTACTGTTCCGGTGAATAAAAAAGCAGATGTATTATCTAAAGCGGGATTTAATCCACAAACATTCAAGCAAGTAGGTTGTGGATGTACCGTATTAAAAAAGCTTTTTGAGCGTATGTACGATGCTCCTGAAAAAATTAATGCAATAGCAGATCCTATTAGTATTACTGAATTAGGAGCATTATTTACTGATGATAGTACTTTGCGTAGAAATATTGTTCTTATTGGTCATGGAGCCATTGGTTGTGTAGCACAAATGAGTATGGAGAATTACGCTTTATTTTTGCAAATGCTTGGCACTAAAAAGTGTGTAAGTCTTGGATTGTTCTCATGTTATGCATCAGCGCCTCGCAATCGTACTCCATATAGGGGTTCTCTACCTTTTCCTATATTTTTATTTTCTGTGGGCGATACGGTTTCGTTTTCTACTACGGACAATCAATTATTTAGTTTGACGAGATATTTTCAAGGTATTGAAGAATATGTAAGCCATAAGCAAGATGACGCACAAGGTATTGCTATGTTAAAGAAGGCATTGGCATGTATTCATTGTAATATTCCGCACAATATTCCATGGGTTTATTTTCCGGGAAGAAATGGGTTGATTTCTGAATTTGACCTTGAAAAAATACAATCTCCTGTTTTAGTTCAAGCAGCATCTCCTGAACAACATGTTCTTGATGTTGTTGTAGCTGCTGACGGAACTCAAGAAATGACTGTACAGTCTGTTCCTATTAATAAAGATACGTTATTAATCAATGATGAGCTTATTGCCGGGCTTCAGAAGGCAGGTGCTTCATTAGAAATTACAGACAAGAAGTTTCTCTATGTGTTCGTAAGAACTATTCCGATTCCAATAATTTTTGAAAGAACTGTTCCACAAATATTTTCGATGTTTAATGATGTATCTTATTTCAATTGTTTTGAAAGTATACATCTTAAATCCGGGCATTTATGTGGCTACTTAATTTCATTGCTTTATGCTTTAAAAAACCTAAAGCTGGCAACTATTATAGGATCTATTTCATGCAATAATCATCTGGACTTTCGTATGGGAGATACTGTAGATCCTGAAGATCGTTTAAGCCTTGAACATGTTATTATCGTGCCTGTTTTTTTAGGTGGGCCTGAGGCTAAACTTTTTCATGTATTCTATCGTTTAGGAAATGATGGAAAATTTTATAAGTTTGAATATATGCCTCAAGAACGACCATTGACACGTAAAGATGATACTCAAAGAAGGATAAAAAGTGAGTATTGTCGTTATGTAATGCAACTAAAAACAAAGCAATGTGATGATTATGCGCGTGTGTTATTGGATCGCATGCTTCTTGCTGCTCAAGAAAGACCGTTTGTCCGTGGTGAAGAATTGATACACGTTCATTCTTGCCGGACTGTGCCAATGGTTACCGTAACTGAAGGTCAAGGTAGTTATCATGGTAAACGTGTATTGAGTCCTTCGGATGCCAGAGCTTCCTCGTTATTAGCTAAAAGAATGCGCCCTTCTGGAGATGGAGAAAAACAATGAAACGGTTGTTTTTAGTATGTATAGCAGTTGTGACATCGCCTATTGTTTATTGCATGCAACTGCAGGAAGAAATTATATTACGGGATATGGATGCATTGTTGCAAGAAACACCAAGACGTTATAATGCCATTGCGGACCTTCTTTGGGAGGCAACTGAAACTCCGGCACAATTGCCTTTATTGTTTGATAAAATTAATGCGCAAGTTTCGAAAGAAGAATGTTCTCATATAGTGCGATTTATATTATCGCATGGAACTGATCTGCATGAGTTTTTGTTTGCGCAACTTTTTACTCGGGGAACAATTCAGTTTCAAGATGGTAAGCAATCTAACATTGAATGGTACGATGTTTCTCCTCAAGGGCATTTTTTAATAGGACAGATTCCCGGGCAAATATTTTATGGTGATCTGCGAATAAGGCCGCTGAAGGTCAACGCTCAGAAAATCTTAGCTAATCCAATGGATGATTTTCACTATGCTTTTTCAGAGAATGAAGATTGGTTAGTGTATGCTCATTATCCGTATATATATCGCAGAAATCTAAAGACATCTGAAACGGAGAGGATAAGTTATCCTTATACAAAATTAACAAGTGATACAACGTCCCATATTAAGATTGAGTTATTAACGGATTGCTTTGCTATTGTCTCTAAATCTCGTAAGCTTGCAGTATCTGATCAAGAACAAGAGATATTAAAAATATATGAACGCAAGGGCCAGAGTGGAGATAGAAGATTTGTTGATGAGCTTAAAATAGTGTGCTTTGATAACCCTGCGTGTACGATTGATTTTAACGATACAAATAAACGTTACGCTGTTCTTGGTATGTGTCCCAAAAAAAGATTTATTATTATACAAGACGGTTATGCAACTAAAATATTATTTGATCTGCGTACCAAAAGATCGTTTCCGCTTATTAATAATGTAAATTCTGAATTTTCTTCCAATGGCGACTATCTTATTCAGGGTATTAGCACGCAAACGTTATCTTGCCTGGATCTTAGGGGAGATATTTTTCGTAATATTCCGTTATGTTCTGCTGCGCCAGGTAAGGTCTTTGAAGATGTTACGGTACTTGCTGAACGGTATATTGTCGCATATGAAGTATTTCCCGGAGTATCACATACTCTTACATACAATCCATCACAAGGTTGGCGTTGCAAGGTAGGGGACAAATCAGGAAGACTCTATATTATGGATATGGCAGAACATACTTTAGAATATAGGGATTTATCCGGGAATTATGTCGTATCGCCTACTGGAACTCATATAGCGTGGATTTTAAATCATGAGCTTCATATGTATGATATAAACCAACATATTGAAAAGAAACTGCTTTTGGATAGGCATTACAGTCTTCAAGCACTTTCACCCAAGGGATTATACGTTATTATATCGTCTGATGATGCATATGAGTCAATGGTTTTGCAGATTGATTCCCCAAAATATCTTATGCGTATTCCTAAAATGTCTTATTATATGTTTTATAGGAATGATGATCGTTATGTGATAGGGATGAAACAAACATCAGATTGTTGTAGCCAAACATTATATCATCCTTGTAAAAAGATAGTGGGTTCTGCCTTTTATATGTGGAACTTAATGTCGAGAACATGTGTAGCTAAATGGGAAGATTCGATGTCTTCGCATGATAAGTCTCTTTTTAATGTATATGAATATCAATCTTTTCCTGTATTAGCTTTGTGTTATTCAGAACAACAGCAAGCATTTAGCCTGTTATCTATCAATGATGTTATCGCACATGATGCACAACTTGAATCTCTAGCAGAGATTGAGCAAGCAATGTACCTTGCCTTGTTGTCAAATAAAGTCTCAATGGTGCAGCATATTGAAAGTCTGTCTGAAATGGCATCAAAGGAGTTCTTATTGACTCCGCATGTAACATCTGCATCTTTTTCTTATTCGTTTATTACATCGGCGAATCGAATGCAAGAATATGATGTATGTTTAATGCACATTACTCAGTACGTCCAAGCTCATAGTGCGCCTGCATGTGGAGATATGAGTACAAAGCGACAAAAGACAATAGATGATTCTAAGGTTAGAAGTATGATTACCGGGACCTGTGCCCAGTTTTTTCAACCATTAGACCAAGAATGTATGGATACCTTACATAGTAAGGCAGAGCAAGTAAGCGTGCACTTAGCAGAAATGGATTCTTTGATAAAGGAGTATTACTCATTGCCTGTACCGGTACAAGAGCTTGTTTCAACTATGAATTGTCAGAGTGCTTTGTTGCCAAATTATTTTAAATTGTGTTCTGTTATGCATGGCTTAGCATCTGAACATGGTGTGTCTTTAGTGCCATCAAAGTCATGGTTACATAGAGTTTTAGATGTATATTTAACATGGACGCCAAAGATACAAGATCTCCTGGAAAAACAAATCAAGCTTGCGAAAATAGTCTTTTATTTTAATGAAGGAGTAGAAGAGCCAGGTGGGGATGATTTAAAGGAAGTGGCAGTATTACTCAGAAGCTATTTGGCAAGTTTGAATACGGATGATATTAAGGAAATCGGTCAATACAGATCAACATTATATGCACAATTACATGCATTGTTTGGATCCAGCTTTACCTTAGTTCAGATGTTGCCCTTATGTAGATTAACTCCTATCTACTTAGAAACATTGGTATTTGGAGAACAGTTGTTTAGCGCATTTTCAAAGATCTCAGAATCTCAGGAGCAAAAAGTAAGCGCTATACGAGCGATCGAAGCAAATAGGCAAAATTATATTTCATTTATAGATTCGGTACAAGATTATGGTGGTGGGATAGTAGGGGCATTTTCAAGAAAACTTAAAGAAATACCTGTCAACCGTGAGTTGTCAGAGCTTGATGCTCTGCAGTTGGCATGTCTGTTTGTGTTACCACACTATAAATTATTTTATGAAAAAATTCCGCGATTGCGATTGAATGCTTCAATGATTCATGCGGCTGCGATTTTTTGTCAATGTTATCCCGACATGGTAGATGGCAGGTCTTTTAAATCGAGTCTTGAAATTCTGAATATGTTTGGGTCTACTAAAGCGAGATCGATTAAAACTTTTGTTGAACAATTAAGAGGTCCGCAAAGTTGTCTTTCAAAGGAGCGCTTCCTGGAATTACTCAAGGAAGTTAAAATTCCTTTGTGTAATAAAGATGTGACTAATCTTTATTGTTCGCATCTTTTATGTACATACATTGTTAGAGGTAATAGACAAGAATTTAGTTCTATGCTTCAAGCATTGTGGAAACAAAATGGATGTATAGATATTTTTTCCGGTGATACCATGCTTCATATGGTAACGCGATATTGTGCAAAAAAACCTGAGTCATACCATATGGTGGAATCCATGCTGATGATGTGTAATTCAGCTGATATGGTAGTTGCTAACAGATCACACAAAACTCCTGCTGATTTGGCGCGCGAGCTTGGTGATGAAGAGTTAGCGGCCAGAATCAAAGCTGTCCATACAAAATAATAATATGCCCAGGAGTATTGTTCCTGGGCTTGCTTGTTTTTATTTAATTTCCGGATAATTAGACTGGGGTTGCGCTTTTATTGAATTAATTGTTGGTGTATCTGATTGTGTCATTATGTGCTTTTGATGATTTTCAAAACCCAAAGTAATAATTAAATCTATAAAATCCATTGGCTTAATGCCTATTTCTGCGGCTTGATGGAAAATGCATGTTGCAGGAGTAAGCCCAGGTAAGGTATTTACCTCAATAATAATAACACGTTCTTTGCCCGTTGGACTTTGTGCAGCACTTTGATAGAAGCAATCTATGCGCGCGTATCCTTTGCATCCGATCAATGCATATACGTCTTGCATGACTGATTGTACGTATTGCATAGCAGAAGGGCTTAATGGAGCAGGAGTTTGATTTTCACCTGCTCCCGGTAAAAATTTTTCTTCTATAGAAAGGATATCGCCGGTAACGACTGCTTGACTTGCAGGTAAAGCTTTTGGGTTGTCATTTCCTATGACACCTACTGTAAGTTCCATGCCACTGATGCATTCTTCTACAAGAGCATGTGTTTTGCCGTCATCGAAAATAGCTTCAATGGCTGATGTTAAATTTTCTTTACTTTTTACTTTTTGTACAAGTGTACTGCATCCGTCATCATGAGGTTTTACAATAATAGGAAATTCTATAGATTGTACAATGGTATTTATAATATCTTGTGGTTTTGTTTTCCATGCGGCGTGTTCTACAAGTATAGATTTTGGTGTATCGAATCCATTGTTTCGCAAAAATTCATTAGTTTTATATTTATTCATGCATAGCGCGCTGGCAAGTACTGAGGATCCATTATAAGGTAATCCAAGCATCTCAAGTGTTCCCTGTACGGCGCCATTTTCACCTTTGCCGCCATGCAGGCCGATAAATACAAAATCTGCGATTGACGGAAGATCTGCCCAACGAATTTTATGGGCTTCATCCACAAGACTTTCGATTTCTGTTGTTGAATTACGAACAAGTTGTGATTGGTTCAGAATGTAGAGTTCCATGGTGCTCGTTACAAAGATAGGAATTGCTTGATATTTTTGTGGCGATAATTTGTAAATAACATTTCTTCCTGATTCCAGCGAAATTTCTTTTTCATGTGTTTGTCCGCCAAAAAGTACTGCAATACGGATTTTTTTAGTATTCATAGATTCCACAGTTTCAGTTATGGATTTTCCTTCTTCACGATTAAGCATGCCATATTGGTAAAGCTCCGTTTTAATGAGATGATTGATCAAATCTGTATGGCTCATACCAAGTTCTGCGGCTTCGCGGAATAAGAAACTGGTTGGCCCCATGCCTGTGATGGTATTTGCTTCAAAAATAACAATTGAACCATCTTGACGTAAAAATCCATCTATGCGAGAAACGGTTTTTACGCCGAGAAGTTCTGTTACTTTGCAACATATCTCTTGAATTTCTTTAATATGTTCTTGACTGCAGCGAGGGGGCGTATACTCTAGTGCTTTTCCCGGCATGTATTTTTGTTCATAATCAAAAATTTGATGCTCATTATCTTGAGCTATTTCTGTTGGCGGCATGGGAATAAGTGTATTGCTTATATAATCATAGATGACGATGCAAGAAAATTCCATGCCGGTAATTTTTTCTTCGATGAGTACGGGTTGAGGATGTTGAGGAGTTATGTGCGATGAAGTACGTATTGAGCTCATAAGTTCATCGGAACTATTAACCAAGCAAACTCCAATACTTGAACCTTCATTACTTGGCTTTACGATGTAAGGAGCTTGTATTCCTGCTTCCGTTAGCATTGAGTTTAGCTTATTTTTATTCTCAGAAAGGGTCTCTATTTGTGAGGGGTATACCACGATACCACGAGGAACAGGAATTCCCGCGCGTTGAAGAACATTTTTTTGAATGACCTTATCCATACACAAAGCGCTGGCGAAAATACCTGAGCCCAGATATGGAATTCCGAGTACTTCAAGAAACCCTTGAAGGGTACCATCTTCAGCATAGCGTCCATGAACCGCCAAAAACATAAAGTCGACAGTTTCTTTGAGGTCGTCCCACGTAATTAATTGAGCTTCATGGTTGAGGCGGTGTACAAAATCAGTTGTTTTTCCACGATGCAAAAAATGCCAAGGTAAAATATACAGGTCTCCTTGCTGGGTTTGATATAAGGGAATTATAGTATAAGCAGCGGTATCGAGATGGTCGCACACAGTGCGTCCTGAATTGAATGAAACTTCATGTTCAATCGATTTGCCACCCATTAATACACCGACGCGAAGTTTGTTCATGGAAAAGATTCCTTTATGAAATTATATGAGAACAGGCTATTATACAAAGATATTTTTTTAGAGTTCTATGTCAAGAAAAAACGTATTGCAAAACTCATTTAGTTTGTTAGCATAAATACAGTTTGTATGTGTATGTGTATTATAATACCTTTTTTTGGATTACGTATAGAGCAGATGGGAACTTTATGGCAGAATGCAGTAGCCAAAACTTAGTTTGGATTGATCTGGAAATGACCGGTCTTACTCCTGAAAAGGATCGTATTCTGGAAATAGCTTCAATAATAACGGATAGTCAACTGAATATACTTGCTCAAGGTCCTGTTTTGGTAATTCATTATAAAAAAAATGAATTACCTAAAATGAATCAATGGGTTCATGATCATCATGGTCAGTCCGGATTGTTACAAGCTGTTGAAACTTCATCGGTATCTCTTGAGCAGGCTGAGCGTGAAACGCTTGATTTTATTCGTACATATTGTACTCCGGGAGATTGTCCGCTCTGTGGAAATTCCGTATGGCAAGATAGATCTTTTTTAAGGCTGCAAATGCCCAAGCTTAATGATTTTTTACATTACCGTATTATTGATGTTACGACAATTAAAGAGCTTGCCAGGCGGTGGTATCCGCATGATCCTCGCGCGGACTACAAAAAAAAAGATACGCATCGCGCGTTGGATGATATTAAAGAATCTATTAATGAATTGGCACATTACCGGAAAAGTTTTTTT
>CAZQNW010000031.1:0-13015 GCA_964595035.1 uncultured Pseudomonadota bacterium | reverse complement strand
TAGGATAATAAGAGTGTTATCTTAAGCTTACGACCGTCATTTGTCGTCCGGCGCGCTTTTGTTGACGACGGTATGACCAGAATAAAGGGTTGCAAATGGTGCATTGAGTATAATCTGAGCAAAATGCTTCTGATGGAATTCCTTCATATTCAAGAAGGAGTTTGTTGTAATGTATGAGATCTAGATAACGTTGATTATTTTCAATTCTAATGACCTTGTTTTGATGTGGTGCCACAGCTTGCATTACATCAGGGCCGACACTATAACAGCATGGGTGAGCGCATGGGCCAAAGAATACGCGTATATTTGTTGGGTCAGTTCTATAAAGGGTGTGCATGTGTTGTGTTGCATGCACAACAATTTTTTGTACTGAACTACGCCAACCTGCATGGATCGCAGCGATAGCATGGTTTTTTATGTCGTATAATATGATTGGTAGGCAGTCAGCTGTTAATATTCCAAGTCCTGTATGTGGAATATTAGTTACGATGTAATCACCATCAACTTCAAAAGGATTTATTGCATGTAATGTTGAATTATCGATAACTATGCCTTGTTTGCCATGAACTTGTTTTGGAAACACGAGATGGTTAATCTCCATTACTGCTTGGAGTGAGCTGAAAGGTTTTATAGTGATAAGTTGCTTTTGCGTGTGGTATTGATCGTAGGTAGTTGATGAAACATCTAACTGATCACTGCTATCGCCAAAATAAATAGTAATATGCTCATCACAATATAACGCCATAACGTAACCTAAATATAAAAAGGTTAAAATAATTGTTCAGTAACCAATATTGGTTCGTACTGATTTTGTGAGTCTTGTACTTTTTGCATTAATTGCTCATATTCATAACGATGTATTTCTTGCGTGTAGTATGGAGAATTTAGAGCTGTTGAGCGAATATATTCCAACTTGTTACAGAGAGCGTATGCCGCATTATAACGACTTGTGTATTCATATGAAAGTTTATTCATCGCTATGTGTAACGTATTAATATCATTTTCGAGTAGCTTTAAATAACGATGATATGGATATGGATCATAAAGGAGGAATTGATAACTCATGACGGATTGGTGAATAACTTCACGGAGTGTGTTTATATCATCAGGGTAGCGGTCAATTGCTTGTAGGCATTGTTCATAGTGGTACAACATCTCATTTTCTGTTTCGAACAAAAGGAAATATGTTGCATGGTGGCTAAGGTATGCATAGGTAAATTTTAAAAACGGAAGCGTTTTGTTTATAATACTTTCTATTGCATGCATGCGTACAATACGTTGTGTAGACTTGTGATCAATATTAGAGTTTGACTGTAAGGATTGTATTGTTTGCTGTATTTCACTCAGATGTGATTCTATGTTTTTGATCGTGCTTTCGAGTTGTTGTAGGTATAATGTAATGTCTGTGTCATAGTATTTTGCTTGTGCGATTTCATAAAGAGTCTGCTCGGAGATCGATCGAATACATGCATTTTCATTGATATAATTCAGTTTATTTTTGTTCAATATTGCCATAACTTGTGCATATCGCGACTGAGCTTGGAGTATAGCGTTGTATGCCTGATCTGCTATGGTTGTATCAGATTGTGCAAAGAGCCATGAACTTAGTTTGGTAAGAGCATAAGCGGCAAATCCTGTAGCCACAATAATAAGACTTGCTTTTCCAATGTTTTCAATCGAATATTTAGGTTTTAGAGAATAAGATTTTTGTTGAAAATCTGTACTTGCATCCAGAGGTTGACATAGAAAGATGATGCTTGTGAGACATGCGGATATATATTTGAAGGAATTGGATTGTACAATCACATAAGCCTCGCATACTATGATAACTGAAACTATGACGATTAATAAATGCGCATTTAATATAGCAATTGTCATGCAAGTATTCAATATATGCCTAAGTTTTGACAAATGCAGACTTAAGTTTACTATTAGTATATTGGTTTGGGTATTACGTTCTACTAAGAACTTTCACTAAGCAAAGGAATACGATGTCGAAGCCTTATATTCGAGGGTTGATTATTTTGCTATGTAGTCTAATGACTGCTATGTGTGGTTGCGTTGAACATGTTCGTTTGATTGCAAAAAACAAGAAAAAATGTGCCAATACGTGTTTATTCAGTCAGCCGATATTTGTCGATGATCAATATTTGAATATTGATGATAATGATACGTATGATACATGGGAAGTTGCCAAGCTTATGCGTGATTCAGCGCGTATGTTTGCATATACTACAACGAAGCGGAAGGCTTTTTCTGCTCAAGATGTAAAGCATTGGTATGCTCCTATGCGACCATTAACTGCAAGCGAGTCTCCTGCTGTCACCTGGATAGGCCATGCTACTTTTTTGATTCAGATTAATAATTTTAATATTATTACAGATCCCATATTTGGAGATGCTTCTTGGTTGTATAGACGAGCACAAAAACCTGGTCTAGCGCTTAATAAGTTGCCTCGTATCGATATAATTTTACTATCACATAATCATGCAGATCATATGGATGAAGATAGTTTAAAAATGCTGCGAGCTCAGCAACCGTTGGTTATGGTTCCCAAAGGAAATGGTACGTGGTTTACTAAGAATGGTTTTAATTATGTTACCGAATATACCTGGTGGCAAGAACAAGAAGTCGTTATAAAACGAGATAATACATCTATCAAGATTACAAGTGTTCCTGCGCGTCATTGGTCAGGCAGATCATTGACTGATACGAATATAACGTTATGGTGCGGTTGGGTTGTGTCAACGAACAAAGACGCAATCTATTTTGCCGGTGATACTGGATACAGCAAACGGCAGTTTGATGAAATACATGCCATATTTCCTTCGATAACCTATGCTTTACTGCCTATAGGCCCCAATAGACCTGATTATTTAAATAGCATACATATGGATGCGGAGCAGGCTGTACAAGCATATATTGATCTTGAAGCTCAAGTGTGTGTTCCTATGCATTGGGGAACTTTTGGTTTTGGGGTTGACGAGTTCATGGAACCTGTTGATCGTATGAAAAAAGCATGGGCTGAGCATAATCTTCCTCCCGAGAAACTTCTTGTTCTTAAATATGGACAGCGCCATTCTATTGCTGATTAAAAAGGTTTAATTAACAGCAATTTTGCAATTATAATTTCAAATAGAAAAAGACATTATTTAAGTGCCGTTGGGGCATTAGGTCTCTATTGGATACTGTGCTATTATAATAACGTACCTTTATATATCCGAGTTTAACGATAGCCATAGTGATTGCTGTAAATATTGAACAGATATATGTTTTCAAATTATTCAAAACAGCTTAAAGGTATGGTTTTTGACAGGAAAGTTAAGTTTGGCTAGTATTAGGATGATAATCTTTCGTTCTACTTTTCATTAATTAGTAAACGAGGTCTCATGAATACGAAAAAGTTAATGATACTTTTTATGAGTATTGTCTTTGGCTTGTGTATAAGTACAACAACTGAACCGATTAGTCTTAGGAGAGCAATTCAGTGGGTCAGGCATAAATTTACCGGTTCTCCTGTTGCAGGAACTCTAAATACGGAAAATATCATTGTAATTCCTACTGTACCACAAGCTCCTGTTGCGCATGTACAGCGTACGGTTTTGTTTGAAAATAATATGCGTGATTTTTTTGATGCACTTAGTGATGATCCTGCATATGCAGAGTTGCCGAACTTAATTGATTCAACAATTATTGTTAATGGAAAATCTTTAACCCCAGGTTCTAGAGCGGAAATTACCGTTCAAGATGGGTTTGGTGTTGTGACAATTAAATTACATAAAGGTATTGCGAAGCTTATTTATGCGATGCAACAAGGTGCGTTGAAGGGTGTGTTGATGAGCCTCTTGAAATACGTCGAACCTTGGTTGCAATGGCAATATAGCGTAACATTTAGAATCAATGATGATATTGATTGTGTGCAATTGTCAGATCTTGTTCTTGCTGCTTACAATAAGTCTCTTGATGAGAATGCGGTCAATCATAGATTCAAGTGGATCTTGGTTGTAGATCTTTCTCTCAATGAAGTTGTTGATTTATAAAATATTAAAAATTCATTACAGATAAGTCTGTAAGGTTAACCGAATGCATTCTGAAGTTTTACATATATGTGGGCCCATCTCGATACAATGGTATGGGCTCATGATTTTTTTGGGAATTATCATATTTTCTTGGGCATTTCTCAAGGACCCTCAACGCAAAAAACTTATCAGTACAGATACCTTTTTTGATCTTATAGGTCTTAGTATAGTTGTAGCGCTTTTAGGAGGCCGCCTTTTATTTTTGCTTACAAACCATGAAGGTATACAAAGTATGTATGATTGCATCGCGGTATGGGATGGTGGATTTTCGTTATTAGGATCAATATTGGGTCTTTTAATTGTCATACCTTGGTACTTACGCAAGAAAGGAATAGCAGTATTCAAGTTATTGGATCTTATCGCTATCTATGCGCCTCTTTTGCAGTCTATTTCTCGTATCGGCTGTTTTATGGCCGGGTGCTGCTATGGATGTCAGACATGTGTGCCATGGGCTATTGAGCGCGAGTGTGCTTTAGTTCATCCAACGCAATTGTATAGCGCACTTCTTCTTTTCATAATTTTTATAATCATGAGATACATTGCTCAAGGATTCCTTAAAAAGCCTGGACAATTAATTATGCTCTATCTTACACTTGAAAGTGCAGAGCGCTTTTTTGTAGATTTTTTGCGAGGTGATCGTGAATTTTTTACAGACGTGGGTTTTTGGAGTGTATTATCTATTCATCAGACTATTGCGTTAGTGCTTTGTGTGATTGCACTGATTGTAATGTATCAAATATCGGTACGGGCACATCATAAACATGAACCTTTTTAGTTTTATTAAAAATAAAGTTTCGATTGTTGACGTCATAAATGAGTATACTCATTTAAAAAGGGCTGGGCTCTATTGGAAGGCTCATTGCCCTTTCCATCATGAAAAGACGGCTTCGTTTACAGTTAGCCCCCATAAAGAGATCTTTTATTGCTTTGGATGTCATGTAACAGGCGATGTAATTTCCTTTATTTCTCGCATGGAAAATTGTACACCTGTAGAAGCGGTAAAGCATCTTGCTGAACGTTATCATATAGATATTCCGAGCGAGCTTATGGTTCCGGAACAAGAAGGGACAGCTCAAAAAAAGAATTCGTACTTTGATGTATGCCGTTGTGTAGCTACATGGACTCACGAACAATTATTGGCACATGATCATGCATTGGAATATGTACGATCGCGCAATATAAGTCAACAGAGCATTAATGGGTTTATGTTAGGTTACTTTCCTGGAGGTATTCGTTCAATTAAAAATTTTCTGAGTTATATGGCTCAGCAAAATTTTTTGGCTCAAGATCTTATTGAAGCGCATATTATTGTAGAGGGTTCCCATGTGATGTACTCTCCTTTTGAAGAGCGCATTATTTTTCCTATAAAAGATCATTTAGGCAGATTTTGTGGTTTTGGTGGGCGTATTTATAAATCTGATGATGCCAGACCAAAATATTATAATTCTCGTGAGGGTCCTTATTTTGCTAAAGGGACATTATTATTCGGACTTGATATGGCGAAAAAAGCTATTCAAGAGAGTGAAACTATATTCATGGTTGAAGGGTACACCGACTGTGTTGCTATGGTACAACATGGTTATCCTAATACTGTGGCTACACTGGGTACAGCTTGTACCTTGGAGCATCTAAAACTTATCTCCCGTTATGCCAATACTGTATATGTTATTTATGATGGTGACGCGGCCGGACAACAGGCTATGTTGCGCCTGGCACAATTATGCTGGCAATGCAGCCTTGAATTATACACGATTATATTACCGCAAACGGATGATCCGGCATCATTGCTGTCGCGAGGGGAATCTTTGGCTCCTTATGTCACCAAAGCACAGGATATTTTCAGCTTTTTTGTGGCACATCTGGGGGCTCAATTTGGATCAAAGCCCCTGCAAGAAAAAATGCGTATATCCGAGCGCATAGTTGAGATATTGAGCCATGTTGATAATCAGCTCAAACAGGATTTTTTGATACAAAAAGCTGCTAAGGCACTTGATGTTCCTTTTGATTCTCTAAAACGGGAGGTAGCACGTGTATATCGGCAGTCTGGAAGTTCGTATGAACGGGAGGTGCCTGTTGCAGAGGTGTCTGAGGTTAATGCTGAAAACGGACCATCCAAGTTGGAAAAAAGGATTTTTTTGGCTATACTTAATAATATTCAGTTAGTGAATGGGAAACGTGAAAAATATCTGGTTAAATATTTTTCAGAACCGCTTCGGTCATTATTAATGCATGTGAAGAAAGAAAAAGAGTTGAATCCCGAGCTGGAATTTCAACAATTTTTTGACATGCTTAATGAGGAAGAAAAGCGCGTGGTTTCTCAAGTGATGATGGAAACCGAAGAGCAGGTGTCAAGTGAAACGTTTGATCAATTAGTTACACAGTTTCAGAAAAGGCATTGGAAAGTGATGGCTCATGATATAGCTATCCAGCTTGAACAAGCAAAGAAAAGCCAGAATCCTGAAACAGTACAGAAATTGATTGAAGAGTTTCTTGAATTGAAAAAACGGGTATTAGAACAACAAATTCTTTAGTTATAATTCTAAGGCAGGCATAGTCCATGGTAAAAAAGACGGCTATAAAAAAGGAGCGGGTGCAAACTAAAAAAATAGGCACTCCATTAAAAACCAAAAGACCTATACTTAAAAAGAATGGGCAGGTACCCGCATCGAATAAAGATTTGGATCTTAAAGCAGAAATGATTGCCGAGTTAACCGAACGCGGCAAAAAAAATGGCTTTATGACCTATGAAGAGATAATTGAATTTAGTGAAAAAAATAATTTATCCGAGTCCGAGACTAACGATATATTGCGTTGCCTTGAAAAAGAACACGTTGATGTCGTTATGCAGGAAGAGCTTGAAGGGGGTGGCACCGGCTTGGATGAATACGATACCGAAGAAGAGTATCCTGAGGTTTACTTAAAAGAGAAATTAGAAAGTTCCTTAGATTTGCATGGCGAACTTGATGAAGATATTGATGAAGAAGACACTGAGGATAAGATCGAGCTTCGTGGCATCTCATCACCTATAACTGATCCGGTAAAATGTTACTTGCGTGATATAGGTAAAATTCCTTTATTGAATAAGCAGACCGAAGCCGTTATTGCTAATATGATCGCATTAGGTAAAGCTGAATCGATCGAAGCTCTTTCACGTTTTCCTTTTATTCATAAAGAGTTTATTTCAATTGGTGATCGCTTGCAGCGCAATACCATCCTACTTAAAGATATTATTCAATTCTCTGAGTTTGATGAAGAGAATTTGCCAAAGATTGATGAAGAAAAGCAGCATATTATACATACTATCAATGTTATCAAATATTTGGTAGCCAATGAGGAGCGTATTTATTTGAGCTATAGGGGTAAATTAGACACCAAGGCTCAAAAAACTAAAATGTTGAATGAGGTCAAAGCTAATAAAGAAAAAATTAGCGAAACAATACGTTCCATTAAAATATCAAATAAGCTTATTAAGAAACTGGCGAGAAAAATTGAAAAATATCTGCGCAAGATTCAAGAGCGTGAAAAATTAGCACAGGATACTGAACGTCTCATAAAAGAATATAAGGAAATAAAAAAGCCAACTGAAGAAATAGTAGCTGCTATTGAGGAGATGGAAGGAACTGTCAGAGGCTGCTACAAAGCTATACGTCGAACGGAAGCTGAAGTAGGGTTGCCTAAAGAAAAAATTATACATTATTATGAGCAACTTATGGAGGGGCAGCGTAAAGATAAGAAGGCAAAGGATGATCTTGCAAAGGCAAACTTGCGTCTTGTCGTTAATATCGCAAAAAAATATATTAACCGTGGGTTGCACTTCTTGGATTTGATTCAGGAGGGAAACATCGGTCTTATGAAGGCTGTAGAAAAATTTGAATTCGAACGAGGATTTAAATTTTCTACGTATGCTACATGGTGGATCAGGCAATCTATTACGCGTGCTATTGCAGATCAATCGAGAACCATTCGCGTTCCTGTTCATATGGTCGAAACGCTTAATAAGATAAATAAGATTAAGAGAACCTTCCTGCAAGAACATGGTCGCGAACCATCTCATGCTGAACTCGCCAAAGAACTTAATATTGATGAAAAGAAGATCAAGAATATCATCAAAATTTCCAAGGAACCTATTTCATTAGAAACACCTGTTGGTGATAGCGATGATGCATTTATTAAAGATTTTATCGAAAGTGAAACTGATTATTCACCTTCAGAAGCAGTTTCTTCAAGTGATCTGAAAAAGCGCGTTCGTGAGATGTTAAAAACCTTATCTCCTCGTGAAGAAAAGGTTATCAAGATGAGATTTGGTATTGATGTAGCCTCAGAGCATACGCTTGAAGAAGTTGGTAAAGATTTTTCTGTTACACGTGAACGTATTCGTCAGATTGAAGTTAAAGCGTTGCGCAAGTTGCGTCATCCTTCACGTAGCAAAAAATTACGCGCATTCTTTGAAACTGCTCAGGAAGAGGTAGATCATGATGAGGATATGCCAATACTTGAAGAGGATGATGACGATACTTTAGAATAATATACAAAAGAAGGTGAGGATATGACATGGATGCTGTAGCGCAAAGTTCACTGTTACTGCCAACTGTTGCATTTGTTGTTTCATTGGCTTTTACGGCATTGTTTTCGTTTTTGGAAACGAGTATTACAGCATTAAGGCTATTTAAACTAAAAGAAATCGCGCAAAAAAGCAGTTTGCGGTATAAGTATTTTTTTCAAACTTTGGAAACTGCTCCGCAACGGGTTTTGGGTACTATTTTAATTGCCAATAGTCTTGCTAATGTGACGAGTGCATCGTTGATTACGAATGTGATGGAAAATCTTTTTGCACGGCTACACTGGTCTTCGGGTCTAGGTTTTTCAATCGGTATTGGTGTAGCTACGGCAGCAATTCTTATTTTTGGAGAGATATTACCGAAAAACATAGCAAAAAGCCATAGTGATCGCTATTTCAAGTCGTCGTTGTGGATAAGCAATTTTACATTCAGATTATTTGAACCTGTCGCAACATTTTTGACGCACATATCTGATTTTATATTAGCTAAAGTTGTCAAGCCCGGTGAAATGGAACCGGCAGAATGGGTATCCGAAAAGGAAATACAATTTCTTATTGACCATATTAGTCAAAAAGGTCTTATGGAAACAGAAAAGACCGAGATGTTGCATAACATCTTTGAGCTAGGTCATACGCCGATTAAAGAGATTATGGTTCCTGCTACTGATATTATTTCTGTTGATGTAAACACAACCATAAACCAGGTTCTTGAGGTTTTCGCAAAATATCACTTTACGCGCCTTCCTGTGTATAAAGATACGGTTGATAATATTATTGGTATTGTGCATTTAAAAGATATATTTTTGATGATGATCAATCATCTAGAAAAACCTCTGAATGAAATTCTTCGTCCTATATTATTTGTTCCGGAGACATTGAAGGTTAATCAGTTATTAAGTGAATTAAGGCAACAACATGTTCACATGGCTATCGTACTTAACGAATATGGTATTGTGACAGGGCTTATTACGCTTGAAAATGTGCTTGAAGAAATCGTTGGAGAAATTAGTGATGAACATGAAAAAGCGGCTGAAAAGTATGTGGCGCTTAAACAGGGTGGTTGGCTTATTAATGGCAGTATGCCACTTGAAGATGTAAGTGAACTTGTTGGCATCGAATTCGAAACAGAAAGTGCGCTTACACTTGGTGGTTTTTTAACCGAAAAATTACAACATGTTCCCAAAAAGGGTGAACGAATCTTATACAAAGATTACTATTTCCAAATACAAGAAGCGAGTTTAAAGCGTGTGCTTCGTGTATTGGTATTTAAAGAAAAAACGGAGTTGTCATAAAACCAAAAAGGGGAGCTATGGGATCTAAGGTAGTAGTTGGATTATTGGGAATTTGTATGAGTTTCAATTGTTGTGCGTGTCAGGATGCTGAAATATGTTGTGATAGCGTGCGCACGACTACAACAGTTATGGCTCAAGATGAGGCTCATGAGCGAGAAATTCAGAAGATGGCTATAGCGACATTAGCTTCGATGGCCAATAGCCTTATTAATATCGGTGCTGACGCATATAATCCGCAGAATGTTGGAGCACAAGTAATCAGTATTTTGAGTAATTTTGTTAACTTCGTAACATTTGCTTTGCGCAATCCGCATATACGTGATTTACTTGAAAATGACGAATTCAAGGAAGTACTACGATCTGTTCTTATGGAGGAAATTAACAAAAGAAAGCTTAATGTCGTTGATAATGAAATTTTATAAGACAATCAAGCTATAAGACCGTTCGTTCAAAATAAAGCGTGCTTTATGGCGCATCGAAGAATGTGCAGGCCGATGTTATGTACAGGATAATTATCGAGTTGGCGCTAAGGCTGCTTGCTCACATAACTGTGCATAGCGTGTGCGCTGTTCTTCTGAAGCAGTTATATCATGTTGAAATAATAATCGCGCTATACGCACGTTGCCTTGTTCTAAAGCTCTTTCCAAAAGACGATTGTTTCCAGTAGCATCATCGATATAATGTAGAGGAGCTCCCCGTTCGAGAAGAAGTTTTGCAATAGTATCAAGAGCTGTAGCTTGTCGAGCATTATATTCACCAATGCAGCGGAATAATGGCGTATCTTCAAGGTTTGGGCGTATCATGCTTGCATCTCCATCAAGGGCTACATGGGCATCGGAAAAATTGCGTTTGGTTATTGCCGAGTCAAGAAGATGTTCATAATGTCTATGCTGACGTGTATCCATAAGTTGTGATAAATAACGAGCGACATCATAATGTTTATTTTGGGCTGCAAGGTCCATTGCTTTTTTTCCGGATGTTGTTGTTGCGTGTATATTGGCGCCATGCTGAACAAGATAGTGTGCCATGTCCAGGCGTCCGCATGATGCGGCTATATGAAGAGGTGTAAGACCTTGATTTGTTGGTGTATTGATAGCTTTGCCTGTCTGTATAAAGCATTTTATCAGTGCTATGCTTCCGTAGGCTGCAGCATAGTGAATAGGTTCATATTGAGCATGATCAAGAGCTGATATGTTTATTGTGTCGGTATAGTTGTTGAGTAAAAATTCTACAATATCCAAGCGATTATGCTTTGCAGCTTGATGAAGAATTGTTTGGCCAAATTGATTTGTATGATTAATTTTATCAGGTGCAATTTTTAAGGCGTATTTTATTAACGTAAGGTTGCCTGAATGAAGGCATGTGTTAATACATGATTCTTTAACTGTATGTGTAGTATGGCGGCCTAGGGGTGTGCGGATAAGTTTTAGTGCGCATAATGCAGCAATGCCGGCTCCTGTGGCATAGAGTATCTGTGGATTCTTTTTGAGGTAAGAGGCAGTGTTTCTGCATGTGTTACTTATTATTGTTCGTGCTATTTTGGAGGCACTTGTGATATATTTGCCGGTGTTTTGCTTTATATGAATCAGGTGTTCTTGTGCGGTTTGCAATTTGGGTTTTGCATTCTTTACGATAGCATGGTATATGCTTGGTATGCGTTGTATATACCGTGTTGCAGCTTCGCGGGGCCGAGCTAGTACTTGTGTTGCTTTATGCATCATCGTAAAGCTTGAGTGACTGTATAACATTAAACTTAAAATACAGATATATTTAAAACATACTTTCATACAAATTCCTAAGTATAGGGTCAGATTAACTTTAGGGCTAAGGGTTATAACGTTATTTAGTATAGATATTACAGCTTTTTAAGCAAATGGCCAGTGTTTAGCCGTATTTAACATAATGGCGTTAATCCTTATTTAATTTCTGTATGGGCAGTTATGAACGAAGCAATATTAATTTAATAAGTATTCATTAATGTACATGCTATCTGCATTTTTATTGACCAATAGCATTTAAATTGTTATAATTATAAAAAATAGGGTTGTAAAAATAGAAAGATCCTTGTATGACAAAGTTTGTATTAGATAAAAAGAATTGGATAGTACATGTCTTATAAAAAATTTATCTCCTTGATCTTATTTTTTCTTGCTTTTAATGGTCATGGGGCAAGCGAAAAAGTTTCATCGGTACCATTTATTAATATGATTTTGACATTTGAAACTCAGGATGAGAATAATTCAATTATACATGATGTTGTATCCGCAATACATGAAACCATTCCTGTAATCTGTTCTATGGCAATTTTTTATCAATTTATGAATATTCCTCTCCGTGAAGATTTGCAAGCTTTTTCTGATGAAGCTAAACATAGTTGTATGTCTGGGAGTTGGTCAGTCTTTAAAAGTAAAGATGATCAGTATGTAGTTCTTTTGCCTGAATCCTACACTTCCTTATTGCTGAATAAATATGGTCTGAATATGTCTCTGGAATATGTTGCACCAAACATATTAGAGGAAACTTTCTCGACAGAATCTTTAAAAAATATTTATGAAACACAAAAAAATAAACTGCAGTATATGGTTGACCATTTTGGGGATTTATTTGATGCTAACGTTACGGAAAATATTGCTAAACGCATATATTTGTTCGGCCATGGTTCTCCAGATGGTATAGTTGCTGGGCTACCTATTAACTTATTAATGAGTATATTAAGCCAGCTTAATAAGCTTCATTGTGAATTTCTTATTGTTTCTACATGCTATTTTGGGGGATATAATCTTATTAATCTGCAAAAAGAGATAGAGAAAGCAATGAATGATTATGTACAACGCGCAATTAAAGAACAAGTAATGAGTGAAAAAAAAGAACTAAGCTCAACTCAGGTTGTTGATTATCCAAACATACAACAAGAACGCAGAATTGTACCGTTTTCATTTCCTATAGTTTGCATGGCAACAACTGATGAAATTATCTTATCAAAAAATGTAAGATTCGGGACATTTTTCTCCCATCTAGATAGATATCTTAAGAATCCTACTTATTATTTTAATCGAGAGAGGAATCTTTCTGATATAACTATAAAA
>CAZQNW010000030.1:0-13102 GCA_964595035.1 uncultured Pseudomonadota bacterium | reverse complement strand
ATGCATAGAATTTTCTAGATGCCTCAGCATAGCTGGGGTATTTTTTTGGAGATCTGATGGAATATAAGAAATTTGCTCTTTCGTTACGTGATACTCAGAAGGCATCGTGTTGCATAAAAGAATGCTTTTCGCATGAGCTTGCTGAAGCTCTGCAGCTGTTTCAGGTTGCAGCGCCATTATTTGTAAGAACCGGGACGGGGATTAACGATGATTTAAATGGTATTGAAAAACCGGTGTCGTTTGTTATGAAACATGATGGCGGCGTTGCTGAAATTGTACATTCGCTTGCAAAGTGGAAGCGGATGGCATTGGCAAGATACGGGTGCAAGCGAGGTGAAGGTATTTATACTGATATGCGCGCGATACGGGCAGATGAAGAATGCGATGATATTCATTCGTTGTATGTTGATCAGTGGGATTGGGAGCAGGTTATTGAGGAAGAAGATCGTACGCTGGATTACCTGCGCAATTGTGTAAAACATATTTATCATGCCATGAAGACTACCGAGTATTATATATGCTCGTTGTATCCTGAATTAAAACCTCGTTTTCCTCAAGAGATTACCTTTATTCATAGTCAGGACTTAGCTGATAAGTATCCAACTTTAAATCCTAAAGAGCGTGAGCATGAGATATGCAAAGAAAAGGGAGCGGTGTTTCTTATTGGCATAGGGGCAGATCTTTCAGATGGCTTGCCACATGATGGGCGTGCACCTGACTATGATGATTGGTCAACGCAAACATCTACTGCGCATTTTGGATTAAACGGAGATATTCTTGTGTGGGATGATGTAAGAGAAAAAGCATTAGAGCTTTCATCTATGGGAATTCGTGTTGATAAACAGGCGCTTACAAGACAACTTGCATTGCGAGGAGTATCAGAAAGAAGCTCATTGCCTTTTCATACAATGTTACTTAACGATCAATTGCCATTATCGATAGGCGGAGGTATTGGACAGTCACGCTTATGTATGTTCCTTTTGCATAAAGCTCATATTAAAGAGGTGCAAGAAAGTGTATGGCCGGAAGTAGGTTGGTGACTATTGTTGTTATGTATTAGTCGCCGCAAAAAGCGTCTTTTATGCGCCAATATAATTATAAATTGACAAATATAAATATACATTGATAGGCTAAAAGTAAGTGAGTGCTATATGTTATGATAAAAAGGAGAGACTATGAATCTGTTTTCTGTAAGATATTTTGCATTGTTGACACTATTTTCAGTTGCCGTATATGCGTCGGAAGAGGCTGCTTCGGCTCAAAAAGATATGAAAAGGATACCGACTCAAGAGCTTATTACCATGCTTCGTGAAAAATATCATGCTAAAACTCTTGAAGATCTGAGACCATGGACCACTGCTCAAGAAATAGCAGGACTAGGTTATGAGGAATACGAGGAATATACTGAGGGTTCCGATATTTTTTGGGGTGAAGTAAAGGATTTATTGAGTGTCTTGTTTGGACTCAGACCTCTTGGACAGGTTATTGTAGATAATACAACGCTAAAAAAGTATCCGATTTTATATGAGATATTGCAGCGACCCGATTGTCCGTTAAAATTTCTTTTTATTCCTGCCGGAGAGTTTTATATAAAATATGTATATAATACACAATTTGCTGATGCTGAACATGACGTTTATGTATTGGCACTCCATGGTGTTGAAACAAGTAATAGACCTTATGATGCCACATTTTTAGGGGGAAAGGTTGTTGATGCAGGTGATACATATTATGAATCTGCATATGTTAACGGGAGACTTTTTTCTTATCCAGAAAAAGAAATAGAAGGGTATGTAGGAGTTAAAAATTGGGAACGCGCAAAACGATTAGGCGAAGCTTGGTTGAACAAAAATAAAGTTAAAACTATTGAACAGCTGAGATTGGAAATATGGCAGCAGATTCAAGAAAGTGCACGGCGTAAATTGTTCCAATAGGAAAAATAATAAATGTTAATCATGAAAAGAGAATGGTCACAAAAGTCCATTCTCTTTTTGTTTTATAATGATGTGCTTTTAAAAATATGATCGTATAAGTCTATGAAGCCTATTCTGAGTTCTAGTAAACTAATAAACAGTATGGTAGAGACACATAAAAAACAAGGGAGTAACAACTACATGCAAGGCATAAAAAAAGGAGCAGTTGTTGTAAGCTGTTTATTAGGGACGCAATGTGTATGTGCGATGTATGAAAATATATTGCAAACCATTGGCAATACCCCTCTTGTACAAATTCGTACGTTGAATCCAAACCCCAACGTTAGAATATTTGCAAAAGTCGAAGGGTTTAATCCTACAGGAAGCATCAAGGATCGTATTGCGTTAAAAATGATTGAAAAAGCAGAGTCTGATGGGCGCCTTACAAAAGGAAAAATCATTATTGAACCGACATCCGGTAATACCGGTATTGGTCTTGCGATGATTGGTGCGGTAAAAGGGTATCAAGTTGAAATTGTTATGAGTGAAGCTGTTTCTATTGAACGAAGAAAAATGATACAAGCATTTGGTGGAAAAGTAACTCTAACAGATCCTAAGTTGGGTACCGATGGAGCAATTAAAAAGGCCCGTGAGCTTGTTGAGCAAAACCCTGATATATATTTTATGCCAGACCAGTTTTCCAATGAAGACAATAAGCTTGCGCATTATCATTCAACAGCGGAAGAAATTTGGCACCAAACAAATGGGCATATTGACTATTTTGTCTCTGCATTGGGAACGTCCGGTACTATAATGGGTATTAGTAAAGCGCTTAAAGAAAATAATCCCAAGATTAAGATTGTCTGCGCTCATCCGGTTAAAGGGCATTATATTCAGGGTCTAAAAAATATGGAAGAAGCTATTGTTCCTGCAATATATGATCCATCTAAGATTGATGAAACTATTATGGTTGATACTCAAGATGCCTTTAGAGTGGCGCGAGAGATTGTAAAAAATGAAGGAATCTTTGTTGGCATGAGCTCCGGTGCTGCTTTATACGCTGCATTGGAGATTGCTAAAAAAATTGATTCAGGAACAATTGTTGTTATATTCCCCGACAGAGGCGAAAAATATCTCAGTACAAACTTATTTGAAGTATAACATTCAAAAATCTTTTATAGGTTACAGGGGAAGCAATAGATCATTGCGGTCATTATGGTGATCAGCAATTGCTTCAAAGAGTGCGAATGTACTAAATGCAGAAAATCCTATGCAATATGAAATGAGTCCTGTTTCATGGTTTGTTAATGCTGTTATGCCAACAACAGCGAGTGTCCCTAACGTTGATATGCATATTAAAGGCAATATCCCATGTGATGGGCATCCGCCAGGTCCCGGTATATAATCGCGTAAAAAGAAGTCACCATTAGAGAGCCTATGTATACGAATATGGCCGCCATTGTTAAGAAATTGTTTTAACTTTGGCAGATTCATTTTTTGTAGTAACGGAGACATGTCATATGGATTAATGGCAATACAGCGTTCTTGTGTAATAATTTTGTATCTGGTGCCGTCATAGAGGAGTTGCATTGTTTTTGTTGTGTTTACATATCCTATGAGAGCTATATATATGAGTATTTTAATGTAATGCATACTATTCCTATGGTACTACAGTCTTATTCTTTACAGGGATTATACTACAAAGCGTATATTAGTACATGTGGAAATCTTCAAAGGGTTACTTAGTATATTTATGACTTTTGCATTTGTATTAATTTTGAATGTATGGTTATACTTATATATATTTTTATATTTCTAAATATCTTATATTCTTTCAAGAGGCTGTTTAATGAATATTTTTGATGTTAAAAAATACATTGTATGTTCTATGTTTTTTACTGTGTCGACAGTTGCTTTATTGCTTAATGGTTGCACCGCAGAAAACATTTTTGACACCATCAAAAAAGGCCATTTTACCCATGCTAAGATATTATTGTTCTCAATGACGGACATCAATCAACAGGATAGGCGTGGCCGTACTCCTTTGCTGTATGCGGTAATGAAAAAACAACGTGATATGGTCAAACTTTTTATTGATGCTAGGGCGGATCTATCTAAATCTAGTTATGATGGAATGTTTCCTTTAGCGCTTGCTGCATTTAATGGTGATACTGTTTTGGTTAATGATCTTCTTGAAGCGGGGGCTCCTGTCGATCAACAAGACAAACGTGGTTGGACGCCACTTATGTGGGCAGCATTCAAAGGGCATGAAGCTGTTGCGCAAAGACTTATTGCGCATCGGGCGACAGTCAATATTCAAGAAAGCATATTGGGTTCTACGCCGTTGCATTGGGCTGTATTGCATAATAAGCCATCATTTGTAGAAACTCTCATCAAATCCGGTGCTTCGGTAAATGTACGAAACGGCAAAGGTGAATCGCCGCTGGATATTGCTCTTGCAAATCAATCTATGCCTATTGCGCAGGCGCTTGTTAAAGCCGGTGGTAAGGATGGGAAGGGATGTGTTCCCGAGTTCCTCCAGTTGCTTGTAGAACTGAAAGGCTTACCATGTTAAAATTCTTGATCAAATATTGAAAAATATCTCGCTGTTATGTAACTATGCAATATGCATTGTTATGGTATTTTAAAAGAGGATGATCGTATGAAGAAAAAATCATTGTCTTTAGCTAAGGCATATCAGCTTTTGGAACCGGGTCCTGTTGTTTTAGTGACGACAGCTCGTAATGGTAAGGCTAATATTATGACAATGACATGGCAGACTATGATAGATTTTAATCCACCTATCATCGGCTGTATCATAAGTGACCAAAATTATTCATTTAACATACTTAAAGATACCAAAGAATGTGTTCTCAATATTCCTACTGCAGCGCTTATCGATAAAGTAGTTGGTGTTGGCAATACAACAGGCGCTCGAGTTGATAAGTTCTCTCGTTTCGGCTTTACTGAGGTTCCATCGGCGTGCGTTAATGTTCCAAGGATTGGTGAATGTTATGCGCATATTGAGTGCAAAGTTATTGATATGAGTATGGCTGCGACTTACAATATGTTTGTACTGCAAGGTTGTAAAGCCTGGATGACACAATCCAAAAGAAGACAGCGTATGCTCCATCATTGTGGCAACGGAGTTTTTGTAGTTGATGGAGAAATTATACATACGGACTCAAAAAAGAAATAGTCTCTAAAATGCCAGTGCAAATCCGAAATTCGCAAGTTCTCCCTGTGTTTTGTGTAATGCAGACCAGTTGTAGCTTCCAAAAATTGCGACAGTGTCTGTAATGTAGCTTATAAACCCTGCTCCGAGTAAAAGCATCTCCGTTATTTTCGGATAAAGCGCACTTCTGTACGCACCTTCAAAAAATAGGCTTAGCGAATGCGTAATATCTTGTTGGAGCGACCATTCAAGAAGAAAATAGAGATCCCGCTTGTTTTTACATGGCTGTACTGATTGGGTGTAGACGCCAATATTCCATTCTAATAAGAGTCCATCTGAGCATCTCAGGTCGAACATGCTTGTGCATGCGAATTGAGTTCCTTCTTTTAAATCTTTAGATGCTAATGGAGTTACAATATATGCTTCAAGCCCGACGCTTGGTATCCAATGCATCTCCTGTTTGCCCCATAGGTGAATTTTAAAACCGGCATTAAATGGACTAAACCCGGTGGTTGCATGTGAAGAGTTGTTTTCTATGTGAGTTAATCCATTACCCAAAAGTCGTAGCTCTATATAGTCGGTTAAGCCAACACGGATCAGATAAGAACAATGATATGTTTTCCCTATAGGGCATTCTGTTATTTGTGTCCATAATGGAAATGTTTCTACGTAACAGCGTCCTTTAGGGAGTGTGAAAGGACTTGCAGTAAAGTTAGCATTGTCTGGTCCCGGGTGGTGGATGTCAGGAGATGTATGCTGAGTCTGCTCACTGTACAGTAATATGCTCATAAATAACGCAGATATTAGTGCTGAGGTACCTGATATATGCCGATATACTATTTTGTGCTTCATGGCTTCTTCTTTATAAAAATAATAATACTTTCACAGTACCTTTTAATATAGCCTATCTGTTGCATTATGTATTTAACGTGCATTTGATACATAGAACTATCATGAAATAATAGAACAGTAAGTTGGAATACTAGACGAATTCATACGCATATTGTTGTCTATGTTTTCCATTCAAACAAGCCATTATGAGCGTGTTCATGACAATCATACCTATCTATCCGATATGTATCTAATGTGTGTTATTTGGGAGTTTTAACTTTATAAAAAACAGTTACACTGATACTATATCTAATTGATTATGTTTTTTGTAAAGGATTTTATGAATAAGATGCATTTCTTAGTTGGAGCGGCATTGTTCTTGGTCAATACCAGTATAGTGAGTATGGCTGATATGGGGTTTGCTTTTCGCTACATTGCGCAAGCAATGGCAATGAAGCCATCTTGCCGTATTGCTAAGGATCTGGAAAGTCATGGATGTATTCGCAAGAAAAACATAGAGCATGTAAGTCATTTTATTGAAGATGGTCATGAGTATTATTGTACGCAATTATCTTCTGACGATTGGCTTGTTGCACGAAAAGATATAGCTGGTACATCTGAAGGAGCTATTGTGTGTTCGCGCTGTTTTAGAACAATAGCAGGTATAGATTGGATTAGTTTGCCTGTAGATAAAAGTATTTTCTCGATGCTACGTGAAAGGTCGATGGCGATATCCTTAGAGCGTATAGGCATGCATTAAGTAATCGTTACTATGCGAGTATATCATTGTTGATAACAAAATGTTCCCAATATGCAAAAATATTGCTCTTAAAAAGCATGTTTATGTTTTTTATTACCATGGGCCCTAGCAATATCTATGGGTGTTTCCATTTTGCGCAACCAATTACTGCCTTACATTTTGACTCTCGAAGTTCAACGATATTGATTGGGTTGTCGCATGGCAATGTCTGTTATGTGTCGCTTGATATGGCGCACAAGCGTTCTTTGCATTATGGGTACAAAGATAGTGTAACTGCTTTATGTTCTTTGCTTGAAGGGACTGTTGTTGGTTATGCAGATGGGGTTCTGGTGATGGAAATTTCCGGGCACAAGCAGGAGCTTGCGCATTGTCACTCAGGGAAAATTTCCTCGATTGTTGCGGCGCATAACTTTTTTGTAGTTGGATCATCTGATAAATCGATATCTCTTTGGCATATTAATGGTTTGTTTTCTTCGCAATTAAACGTTGGCTCAGAAGTTACAACTTTGGCTGTAGATAATAGTGGGCAACTGGTATTAATTGGGTGCCAAGATGGTAAGTTATATATATTGGATTGTATGACCTTAGATGTAAAATTATTTGCTTTGCCTATTACGGAAATGATCACATCTTTATCTTTAAATAATAATCTTCTTTGTGTTGGTACATCAGATGCAGTGATTCTTTACAGTCGAATTCAAAATAATTTTAAAATTCTAGCGACTTCATCACCTGTTCGTTCTATTGCCATACATGATGATAATAAAACAGTAGTTGCGTTGTGTAGTGCTGGAGATATGTATGTTTGGGATGAACCGTTAGGCTTGGAGATTGAACATTATTGCTATATGGACTCTGCTGTTAGTCCATGTGTTGAGGGCGCTGTACTATGTAATGATACAATCGTAGCAATAGTTAATCGTTTTTTATATGTATACACGGTGCCTAAGCGTCCTGTTAGAGAGCTCTTTCTTATGAGTGATCTTATGTCTGACGATTTTGGTTATGTGTCAATTATGGATTGTTGTGGATATGTTATAGGCGTATGTCACGTAGGATTAGGGGTCAGCACATCAAAGATGCGATTAGTTCCCAGGGATCGGAATGGTAATAAAGAAAATTTTCTTATTGTACAGAAAAAAGATTCTACGAGTGCAATATATCAACTAAAATATCCTTTAAGAGACGTAAAAAAGATTCTTGTAACACGTTCCTTGTCTACTGGAGCTCTATGTATTCTGTATAAAGCGAAATTAAAAAGTGTGCCGACGAGTGCATGTGCGCGACCACCTATACAATGGCATATGGCAAGGTTAATTGCTTCTTCTGCTGATATATGTCCTTGCATAGTTTCTGCTATTAATGTTGTATTATATTCTTTAAATGTAGCAATAAGGAGTGTTTTCCTTGAAAAACAGGAAAGATTATTAGTACAGGGCGTTAATCCTGAGAGACAAGGTGCTGTTTGGAGGTTTCAAGATGAGTCTCAAAGATGCCAAGGTTCTTGCAATTTGACAGTTTTAACTGATGCTGCGCGTTATACTTGGTATATTCATCATTTAACTGAACAATCAGAGTTTTTCTTGTCCGAATTAGTGCCGTCGTTAACGAACGAGTCTTTTTGGAAAAAAATCAAACAAAGTGACGCATCATTTAATGTGGATAATGATGGTGCACGGACTGCTCTCATTAATTCTCTAAGGGAAAATGGGGTTTTTCTGAAACTTAGCCATTATGTTGAACATGTTAACCAGGTATGTGATGTCCCTCTTGTTTCAGTAAGACCATTAGCAGTATAAAATTTATACAATAGAGTTAATTGGTCTTTTTTTATATTGACAAATAAGAAAATACAGATAATCTTATGTACACAGTTAACTATAATTTTTATAGAAAGTTTTATTATGAAGTTTTTTAAAAATTTTATTCTTTTATATCTTTTAATAGGCATTTTTGATTTTTCCGGTAGATATATCAACGCCGCTGCCGGTCCTTCTGAAGCTGCTGCGGCAGCTATAGTTGATGATTATGATTCTGATTCTGAAGATGAAGATGGATATAGTTATCAAGGGTTACCTCATATAGCATCTACGGTGCAAGCAGGAAGTCGTTGCTTATTTCTTTCTAGGGGTATTCACTTTGCTCGAGGATCATTTTCTAAAGCTGACCGTTCGAGAATACGGAGACAGAATGCTGCAGGTAAAACATTATATGCTTCTGCCGCCTATGATATGGCAGGAGTAGCTGTTGGATCGACCGAATCACCACAGGCAGTTGAGGCTGCTGCTGCGCGGATTAAACAATTAGTTAGTAGTTTAGGGCAAGAGCAAAGGCATAGATTTCAGCAAGAGTATTCCAATTCTTATGCAGGGTTTCATAAAAGGTTGGGGACACGGCAAATGGCCGGTATATTCAGACGGTTTACGTCAAAGAAGAATCCGCAAGTATCGACATCAGAATGTGTGTTGCATAGCAGTAAATATGCTGCCGGACTAAAGTTTCTTGGCAATGAAGTTGAACTTTTAGACCCTGAATATGATGCTGCAGGCAAACCGAAGCACCCTTATTTAGGCAATCTTTATGTCATCATGGTTAATATTGATGATTTAGAACAATTGAAGCCGTATTTTGTTGTCCATGGGCATGCCAATAATTTTATAACAGTTTGTACTCATTTTTCCAGAAATATACTTGAAGAACGAGAAGTTTCTTTCCCTGGATGTATTCCTGGGAGATACGTTGTATTCTCAGTTCCTGTAAGGGTTCCTTCTTTTGCCGGTGAATATAAATCTTGGTACCAAAATAAATACGGTATATCAAAAAGAGTTTTCGAAAATAAAAAGAGAGCTATTACTACAGGTAAGGCAAAAAAAGGTGATACAAGAGACCAAGATGAGGCGCGCAAGAAAGCTGTTCTCGGGCTACTGGGAAAATACATAGTACCGCATCTTAATGAGATGGTTAAGGCACATGTAGAAAGCGAATGCCAGAAGCGAGGGATTGTATTGCAATACAAATCGCTGCTTGGCGAAGGTTTTGGACCAACATTACCTGCATTGTCTCTTGCGCGAGATCAACATAATAAACTTGCCAAGGGTGAAGCCTAATGTATTAGACGAAGCAACGGTATACTTTGGTTTCAAATAGGATGTATTGGTAAAGCTTTACAATATGCCGTTTTTTGTAGATAATTAATAACAATAGATCACTTTTTTATCATTCAAGTGGCTATAGATTTGATACAGTATATTTTTATGGTTTATAAGGATTAATGATGAAAAAAAATCTTCATCCGGAACTTCATGAAGTTGTTGCCCATTGTGCTTGCGGAGCTCAGTTTAGAACAAGATCAACTTCAGAAGAACTCAGGGTAACGTTGTGTTCGCAATGTCACCCATATTTTACCGGTGCTCAAAAGTTTGTTGATACGGCAGGACGTATTGAGAAATTCCAAAAACGTTATGAAAAAGGTGCTGCAAGAGCCGCTGATTCTAAGGCGCAATCTGAAGCATCTAAAGTCGCAAAGACTATAGGTAAGAAGAAGAAATAAGCGTTGTGTACCATGGCGTCAGAAATTGCATGGCAAGAAATCCAAGAGCAACATGATGCTCTTAGTGTAAAATTAGCTGATCCGGCATTAGACCGTGCTAAAAGAAGAACATTGCAAAAGGAGTTGGCGCGACTGGCAACGCTACTGAATCGTCACAATCTGATTGAGTCTCTTGAGCGTTCAATTCAAGAGACAGTGTCTCAAGCTCAAGCTAACACGGATCCTGAATTAGCAGAATTATACGAAGAAGAAATTAACGAGCTGAAGAAGCAACGCGATACGGCAGTTAATTCTTTAGAGGAGCTTATGTTTCCATCCGATCCTTTGGATGATAGGTCAGTGTATCTTGAAATAAGAGCAGGAACTGGCGGGCAAGAGGCTGCGCTTTTCGCAAGCGATTTGCTACGCATGTATTCGAATTATGCTCTTAAAAGAGGTTGGAGAGTTTCTGTAGAAGATTCAAGCCCGACTGATCTTGGTGGCTACAAAGAGGTAATTGTCCACATTTCCGGGTCAGGGGTTTATGGCGATCTGAAACATGAATCAGGTGTGCACCGTGTTCAGCGTGTTCCGGCTACTGAAGGGGCAGGCAGAATTCATACATCAACTGCTACTGTTGCGGTATTGCCTGAAGCTGATGATATTGATATTACCATTAATCCAAGCGATTTACGCATAGATACCTATAGGTCAGGCGGTGCTGGTGGACAGCATGTTAATAGAACAGACTCTGCTGTTCGTATTACCCATATCCCGACAGGCGTTGTTGTAGCCTGCCAAGACGAGCGTTCACAGCATAAAAATAGAGAAAAGGCTATGAAAGTTTTACAATCAAAACTTTTAGCCGCTCAGATGGAGCAGCAAAATAAGGAAATGTCGGATAAACGGCGCGAACAGGTTGGGACAGGTGAGCGGGCTGAGAAGGTTCGTACTTATAATTTCCCTCAAAATCGTATAACTGATCATCAAGTAAATTTAACGTTGAAAAATCTTGATGTTGTTATTGATGGTGAGCTGGACCCTATTATTGAGGCGTTGCGCGAAAAAGAGCGTGCTGATAGGCGTAAAAATCCATTAGTTATACAGTAAAGTTCACGTTGATAACATTACTAAAAATTTAACAGGTCGGGAAACGGCCTGTTTTTTGTTTGTACCAAGTGCCAGTTGAGTTGCTTTGTATATCTTATTGAACAATGGTCTTCTCAATATTCTAGTTTTATTTTTAAAACGAAAGATTTTTATTTAAAACAATTAGTTTATCTACTGCTAACTACTTATAGACAGGTTCAACTCAATTATTGTTTTTTATAATGAGATGCTTATTCTTAAACACATAAGGTTTTTTGTGTTATATCATTTTTAAGGAGCGCGTTTATGAATCTCGTATCTTATTTTGTTGAATATAACCGTTATCTTAATGTTATAGGGATTGTGGTTATCCTTCTTATTGCTTGGTTGTTTTCGCGTAAACGTAAAGCTATTGACTATAAAATGATTGCCGTTGCCCTGTCATTACAAGTTGCCATTGCATTAATTGTTCTAAAAACAAGTCTTGGCAATGCTGCAGTCCAGACTGTAGCAATAGGAGTTAATAAAATATATCAATTTGCTGATGCCGGTACGTCGTTTGTATTTGGTAATCTTGTAAATCCTAATGGTGCGTGGGGCTTTATCTTCGCCTTTAAGGTTTTGCCGGTCATGATATTTTTCGGCGCTTTAATGGCGTTGCTTTTTCATTTTCATATTGTACAAGCATTTGTTGGTGGAGTTAATTGGTTGTTACGTCCTTTGTTGGGGACATCTGGAGCTGAAACCTTAGTTGCTATTGCTAACAGTTTTCTTGGACAAACAGAGGCGCCGCTTCTTATTCGTAACTATTTGCCAAGACTTACCAAATCAGAAATTATGACTGTGATGGTCACAGGTATGGGGACCATTAGTGGCGCTGTTATTGTAGTATATACGGCTATGGGTATACCTGCATTGCATTTGCTTGCGGCATCGGTCATGGCGATTCCTTCAGGGTTGTTGATATCAAAAATTTTATACCCTGAAACAGAGCAACCTGAGACTAAAGGTGTTGTTAAAGTAGATTGTGAACCTACTTCAAAAAATATGTTTGACGCAATATCATCAGGAACATCCGATGGCTTATCATTAGCCTTGGTGATCGGTGCAATGTTAATTTCATTTATTGCGTTGATTGCGTTATTGAATGTCTTTTTGTCTGGAGGTTCAAGTTTAATTAATCATTTTTTGAGTTGTCTTGGTTGTTCCTGGCAAATGCCACTTTTAAGTCTTAATGTTATCTTTTCTTATCTTTGTGCGCCATTTGCATACCTTTTAGGTTTTACAGGTTCTGAAGCTCTTGCTGCTGGACAATTGTTGGGTACTAAGTTGGCAATTAATGAAATGGTAGCGTTTGGCCAGATTAGTTCGATGATGCTTTCTGAAAGAACGGTGGCTATTTTAACCTATGCATTGTGTGGATTTGCTAATTTCTCTTCGATTGGTATTCAATTGGGTGGTATTGGTGCCTTAGCTCCTGAGAAAAAAGCTACGCTGAGCGAATTAAGCCTTTTGGCTTTACTAGGTGGAACTTTGGCAAATCTTCTTTCAGCTATGATTGCAGGACTTTTATTGTAATATATGCATGTGAACCTGCATATATCATGCAGGTTCATTATTAACAATCGTGTTACGGCTTTTCTGTAGAAAATACCATATTGAATTGTGATACTGTGTACAGCGACCATGTTTGTATGGTAATTGTAAGATGAGAGTAATGGTATTAGTACAGGTTGTTTAATATTGTAGTAAATATGTTTGTTTGATTAAAGCGTATATTCCTGTATTATTATATATAATTATTC
>CAZQNW010000029.1:12136-13284 GCA_964595035.1 uncultured Pseudomonadota bacterium | reverse complement strand
GTGAGTTTTAAAGATACGTTAAATTTACCTACTACGGATTTTCCTATTCGAGCACATACGAAAGTTGATGACCCTGCAATGATCCAACGCTGGGGGCAGGAAGATATTTATACAAAAACATTCAATGCTCATAAGGGTTGCCCTAAGTATATTTTGCATGATGGTCCTCCTTATGCTAATGGTCATATTCATGTTGGCCATGCGTTTAATAAAATTGAAAAAGATATAACGACAAAATCACAACGTATGTTTGGCAAACATGTGCCGGTAACCCCGGGTTGGGACTGTCACGGGTTGCCTATCGAATTTAAGGTGAGTCAAGACAATCCTGAAGCGACTGCACAAGAGTTGAAAAAGAAGTGTCGTGAATACGCGCTATCGTGGGTTAACATTCAGCGCCAAGAATTTAAAGATATTGGTGTATTTATGGATTGGGATCATCCATATTTGACTATGAATTACTCATACGAAGCATCAATTACACGGGCGTTTGGTGAATTTGTTTCGAAAGAATATATTGAACGAAAAAACAAGGCTGTACCTTGGTGTGCGTATTGTCAAACTGTTCTTGCTTCAGCAGAGATTGAATATCAAGATCGTAAAGATCCGTCAATTTATGTTCTTTTTGGATTAGAGCCATCGGTTGCCAAAAATTTGTTTCCGGCGTTAACTGACAAACAAATAAGTCTATTAATATGGACGACAACTCCTTGGACGTTGCCTTTAAATAGAGCGGTGCTATCGCGTCCCGGAGCTTCTTATGTAGTTGTAGATGCCGGATCGAAATATTTAGTACTTGGCAAACAGCTTGCCGATTCTGTTTGTGAGCAGTTAAAAATTGAGAAAAATGTTGTTGCTGAAATAGTTTCTGATGCTTTAGTATTTTCAAAGGCACGAGCATTACATCCGTTTATTGATGGTCTTACTGTACCTGTTATACATGATATGTCTGTATCATTAGACGAGGGAACTGCATTTGTACATTGTGCTCCAGGCTGTGGGCCTGCCGACTATGATGCGGCTGTTCGTAATAATTTAGAAATATTTTCTCCGATAACTCCTGATGGGAAATATGATAAAGGAATTATTCCTGCTGAGTTGGAAGGGATGAGCCTTGCTGATGGGCAAGGATGGGTATTGTCAAAACT
>CAZQNW010000029.1:0-12036 GCA_964595035.1 uncultured Pseudomonadota bacterium | reverse complement strand
GTATGGGGCGTACCAATCCCGGCATTGATTTGTGTGGATTGCGATTATGCTTATTACACGCCAGAGCTTATCGAAAAAGTAGCCAAGCATATTGAAAAATCAGGTATTGAATGTTGGGATACATTAAAAATTGAAGATCTCGTGTCGGATGATTTTGCTTGTCCTCAATGTTCAGCACGCAATTGGAAAAAAGAACGCGATACATTGGATGTATGGTTCGATTCCGGTATCAGCCATTATGCTGTATTGAAAAATAATAAAGAACTGGATTTTCCTGCGGATATATATATTGAGGCACAAGATCAATATCGTGGTTGGTTTCAAAGTTCATTACTGACAAGCATGGTGTTGGAAGAAGCTCCCTGTATGAAAGCAATACTGACCCATGGATTTACCGTGGATGACAAGGGTCGCAAGATGTCCAAGTCTCTTGGTAATGTCATATCTCCCGCGCATATGATAGAAAAACTTGGCGTTGACGGTCTCAGGTTATGGGTTGCGAGTGTTGATTGTTCCGGCGATATTGTTGTATCCGATACCTCAATGAATAATGCACAAGAAGTATTTAGAAAGATTCGTAATACTGCGCGCTTTTTATTGTCGAATTTATATGATTTTGACAGTGAGCATGATAAGGTTGGATTGTCTGATATGCGCGCAATAGATGTGTATGCATTGCAACAGTTGCATGAATTTAGTCGCTCGGTACTTCAAGCCTACCAAGCACATGAATATTCAAATGTTTTTCATGCATTTGCCAATTATTGTTCAGGAGATCTCAGCGCATTTTATTTGGATATTATAAAAGATCGCCTATATGTCGAAAAAGCAGATGGCTTGGAGCGTAGATCAGCTCAAACAGTATGTTGGTATATTTTAGATACACTTACTCGTCTTATGGCACCTATATTATCCATTACAGCTGAACAATTGTCTGACTTATACCAAAAGAACAAAAAAGAATCTATTCATCTTCAAAAATTCAGCATTATTCCTAGCCCTTGGGAGGTATTAGGTAATTCTGAAGCTAAAAAAGTTGAAAAAGATCTATTTGAATCATTAGGACGTCAGATTCAGCCTATTCATGCGTTGGATAATATTACAAAAAACAGTTATATGATAAAGCAAGAAGAGGCATGGGGCGTTGTGCATATGGTTCGAGCAGCGTTGCTTAAAGCTATTGAAGCGCAACGTGAGAAGGGTCTTATAAAACATTCTCTTGAAGCTCGCATTACTTTATACATGGATCCTGATAATGAAACCTTGGGGTTATTTAATGATCTACTTAAAGCTCTTAAGAGCCAAACAGCGCAAGATTTTTTGAAAGAATTGCTTATTGTATCTCAGGTCGATATTATTCAGGACAAAAAAGATCTGGAGTCAACAGTTTTGGCAGGTCTTTATGCGTTAGTTGAAACTGCGCGTGGAGTAAAGTGCCCACGCTGCTGGCAATGGGAAGAATCAGATGAGCCGCATGGTCTATGTAAGCGTTGTTCAATTATTGTATCAAAGAAAAAATAAATAAATACACATATATTGATTTACATAGTGTAAAAATTTAATATATGTACTTGTTGGATGTATTAAAGCATATCTTTCAAGGAGAGTTGGTATGAAGATGCAGTGTCTATTAAAGAAGTTGTTTATTATTGCTCTTGGTATGAATATTGGTCTATATGCAGCGGAGGCTCGAACATTAGCTGAATGGACCATTATTGTATATATGCAGGCAGATAATAATTTATCTTCTTTTGCGGATTATAATATTAAGCAGATGCAGCAAGGCATTGTCAAAGATTCATCGCAGGTTAATGTTTTGGTTCAGTGGGATCAGCCGGAGAACAATAAAACATGGCGCTATAAAATTTTAAAAGGTAATAAAATTGACGTTGGTTCATTAAATATAGAAATGGGGCTCGACCCTGAACGTGAGCTTGTTGATTGTGCCCGGTGGGTAAAAGATAACTATCCTGCAAAAAAATATGCATGGATTTTATGGAATCATGGCAGTGGCATACAAGATATTAAAGCAGGAATATCATTTTTACATTCATGGATTCAAATTCCGGGTCTTTCATTTCCAGATGATAGGGGAATTCTTTATGATGATTCACAGCATAGTTTCTTATCGAATCAAGCATTAAGGCGTGCGTTTGCAAAAATAACAGATATTTTAGGGCATCCAATAGATGTGTTGGCAATGGATGCATGTTTGATGGCCATGATAGAAGTTTCGTATCAGATAAAAGGGTTGGCGTCGTATATGGTTGCTTCAGAGCAGATTGAACAAGGAACAGGTTATGCCTATGATCGCATTTTGAACCCATTAACGCAAGATCCAATATCATTTGATGATCGTGCATTTGCTGAGCTTTTAGTGCATGCGTACAAATCATATTATGATGATAAGGGTGAGACTGATTATACAATTTCAGCTTTCGATATGCATTATATTGATGCATTAAAAGAAAATATTGATAATTTTGTTTTAGCTGTTGCCGCATGCAAGAAGTTTGATCGTAATGCAATTTCGCATATTATTATTAAAGCTCGCCAATCGGCTCTTTCTTTTGCGACAGCCGATTTTATTGATGTACACAATTTTTACAGTTATGTGTTAAAATATGTAACCGTAATTCGTGAAAATGCCAAAGCTAATACTTCTTATGTGCAAGCTTTAGACAGACTTGCAAAAGTTCTTGAGCATGGAAAGGCTTTGATTACAAAGAGCGTATGCGCACAAGCAGTCGGGTTGCTTGATAGCAAAGCTCAGGGTATTTCAATTTATTATCTTGATGTATCGCACCCGGCATCTGCTATTGATAAGTCATATGTACCAACATTATTTGCGCAAGAATCGTTATGGCTTAATTTTGTTAAAGAAAATAGATTATAAATTTTTGCAAGTAAACATGGCTCTGTAAATAACAGAGCCATGTTCTGTATAAAGTTCAATACATCTTACAATGTTTATCTTCTTCTACGATGTACAGTTGGAGTAGATATTTCCTGAATGGTTGTATTAAGGCTATTCGTTGAAATTGAATATTCACGCATAGCATCCTGAAGTTTTTCTCTTTCGATATTTAATTTATCAGCTTGTTCACCTTTTGCCTGTTGAGCAGCTGGTGTAGGAATCTGAGTTTGTGCAAAAAAGTCGCGAAGGTTGATAAAGTCATTGCGATATTTGTTCCAATAGCTTTGGAAGTTTTTTATCCACTTATCTTTATGAATACCTTTGTCTAAGCTTGAGATAGATGTGCGGGCAGCACTTGCTGATTTTTTAGCGGTGTTAAGATAATTGGTTAAAGCTTTAATATCAGAGGTTAATTTTTCAATCTCTGATGGGTTGTTTGATTTTATATGTTTACGTACGCTGTCTTCAATACCATCTAAAAATTCAAATGCCTGGTCAATATCAACTGAAAAATCGATATATTTTTGTTCGATTTTCTTTGTCGTTTCAGTTTCTTTTACATCTTCTTTTTTGCTTGCAGGGCCCATTGGAACTTCTTTTTTTGTTGGAGTATCCTTAGGACTTTCCTGTGCTTTTCCGGATCCACTCGGTTGAGCTTCTTTCTTTTCCGGAGTATACCCTGGCGTTTGGCCATATAACGGAGAGCTATAGGGAGCATATGAAGAAGGCGATTTTTCCTGAACACCACCGAATTCATAATATCCTTGTTCTTCACCATAACGAACCGTCGTTCGCATTGGAGCTGGTGTAGCAGGACGTCGTTTGCTGGCTTCGAGTGCAGCTTGTTGTGCTTTTTCTTCCGCTTCTTTTATTTTTTTAGCGGTAGGTTCATATTTAGCTATTATCTTTTCCAACTCTGATTGCATGTTAAGTGCGAGTAATGCCTCCAAGCAATCATTGATGGTTTCGATAAAAGCATTTTTGCTGTCCTCGCTTATTGCCTTTAACCCAAACGAAGGTACTTGTATTTTGGGTTCATGTTTTTCCAAAACAGTTTTAAACTGATTAATGTTATTGCATAATGTTTCATGAGCTGTTAAGTCTGCCAAGTATTTAGGCTTTGCTGTTTTTGGATCCAAACTTTTGATAGTTGCAAAAGTATTTTTTAATGTATCTATTTTTTCTTTGAATATAGGCCATGTCATTGTTGGATTCCAGCCACGCAATTTGCCTTTTTCTCCCCATTTGCTAAAGTCGGCAGCCATTTCGACAAATTGATTCGACTTTTGTATTAAGCTGTCAAGGTGTTTGATAATTCCATCAATTGCGGGAACCATGTCGCGAGATGGTTTTTTAGTTTCTGTTTTATGCGGAACTTCAACTGGTTTTGCAGCCGGTTCTGAAGGAGCTGGTTGAACAGTTGGAATTTCTGTCGGTTGGTCAGGTAGCAAGCCGTATGTTTTCATATCAGCTTCGAGCTTGTTAACGTAATTGGTAAATTGCTCTTCACTCATATTGCTTATTTTCTCGACTTCATCGACAATGTCATTAATGAATTTGTTTTTTTCTTCTTCAGACATACCTTTAGTCATTTCATCAATCATATTGTCGAATTCTTGAGCTAAAAGCATTTGTTCTTCAGCGCTTAATTGAATATCATTCCCGGCAAGAGGAGCTGTAGTCGGTTGAGCAGCAAAGCTCATGATGCTACACAAAATTCCTAATAAAGCTGAAAGTATTATGGTTGAGTTATTCATGATTCGCCTTTCATTACACAGTGTAATATAACATTATTGATTCCAGTAGGTGTTATTGATTAGTAGTATATATAAATAGTATATCAGTTGATATAACCTAAAGCAACCACGTTAAAGGCTCTTTGTAAGAAGGAAGATAATGGCATATAGCAATGCTGGGTTTATTTTAATTGAGGCCCTTATATCGTTTATGATTATTACGGTATGTATTGTATCTTTTATGCGTTGTCAGGTGCAAGGGCTTACGTTGCAGGCCTATGCTCTCAAGCTTATGTCTTGCATTGATCATATTGAAGAAATTTTGGATAACTCGTCTGATTTAATGGATAGAAATATTTCAATTTGTAATAATGATGCAAAAATTATTGTGTACTCTGTTTCTGAACCTTCTTTATACGCGGCACCTGATCATCTTGTACTTAAGAATGCTGCTCGTACGAAAGTTGCCGCAATTTCTGTGTTGTGTGCTCAAGATGGTCATAATGAAATATATTGTATACCAACAATAATAATAGGAAAACACAGTGAGTAATTGTCGAGGTTTCACACTTATTGAATTGCTTGTCTACATTGCAGTTACCAGTTGTTTAGTAGTAACTGTAATGCATTTTACGAGTATTGCTCAGCGTAGCATTACAATGCAACAGAATATTGCCATAATGCAAACCGGGGTATATGCAAGTCTTGATAGTCTTGCTCGCGCATGTGCTCAAGCTCCAAGTGATCTTTGTCGTTGGGTAATCAATGAACCATCTTCTATTGCATGGGTAGCGCAAGATCAAAGTCTTGGCTTTGAATTTAAGCATGGAGATTTAATGCGTATTTCGCGTTCGAAAGAGCGTTCCGGTAGGTATAAAATGTCTTGTAACTCACTACTTATACCACGAGTTAAAGGATCGTTTCATGTTCATAGCCAAGCCGGATATGTTACGGCTGTAGATATGACGCTATATACTAAATCATCGAATCCATGGACAATTACAAGAAAATTTTTAGTAAAATCGGGACACGTCAGATGAAGATGTATCAATATGGTTGGGTTACATGTGCTATGCTTATTGTTATGAGTGTGCTCACGCTTCTTGCCATGAACAGTTATCAGGCAAGTTCCTCTATGTTAATGCTTGCTCGTGCGCGCTATCACAGTCACCAATGTGTGCGTTTAACAGAAGGCTTACTTAAGTATGGAACTATTCTATGCCGGGAAAATAAAGAACTGTTGTTGCAATGGGGTATGCAAGATGAACGCACCATGTCAATGTGCTTTGAGCCATGGCCGACGGAACAATTGGTTAAGCTTTGTGGACGCTATACCGGCTTACTCTCTGTTATGAGTAAGCATGGTATTTTATATGTACACGCACAGCTTGTTTCAGGGAGCAAAATTTTTATGTCCGGGTTGTGTACATTAGAACTGGAAGATGCTAAGAATATGCGAAGTAATTTGTATATTTCTTCATGGAAAACGACTGTTTAGTTAGCTATATAAAAACAGTGCGTTTTTTAATTGTTATTTAAAGTGCATTTAGTGTATACCTAAGAATTGAAGCATAATAGCGTATTCATTACAAGGAGCTGTTATGGTGAAAAAAATACTTGTAACGTTAGTCGTCTGTGTATGGATCACACTTAATAGTTCACAGGAATGTGGATTTTCAGAAGAAGCTATTGTACCACCGCGTCTTACTGTTATTAATAAAACGAGTTGGCCTGCTTCTGTTTATTGGAGGGCTCAAAATAGAGAATACAATACAATAATAAACGCTCATTCTCGTGAAATTTTGGGAGATGCTGCTGAAATTGTTACGCTCGAAATCGAGACATATGGGCAAGTATGGGGTTCCCTATTTCCGAAACACACAATTCCTTTAGAAATGGTAAAACAGAGTAGCGCTGGTCGTGATATTCAGATTATTATAGAAACATGTGCTTGGGGTTATGGTTGGTCGTTCAAAACGCGTTTTTGTCAAAAGCCTAACAAACGCGAGAGATTCTTGCCGTCGGATCCATGGAGTGCGTTTCCGGGTGTTGTAAGGGCTCGTTGTATGAATAGGCCCGTAATGCCTCATCACATACTTAATGTTGATCCGAGCCATTTAACACAACAAATGGCGATTAATTGCTATAAAAGGCTTATTGCATTATGGAATCCTGAAAAATTTAATCGCGATGTAGATAGGATTGCGCAACGTATATGCTCGATATTACATCAGGCTCATCTTGACCTTCAGCGCGAACTTATAGAAGATCAACGTCATTGTGAGCAAACTGTATATAAAGCATCAGATTCTCCATCCATATAAGTCATGATATACGTATTATTGTTGAACGTAGGCAAAGGTCCTTTTTTTGTTTATACTTTCTATGTTCTTTGATTTAACATAAGGAATGACTAATTAAAGACAGAAAGGATATATCATGAAAGTGTACTTAAAGAAAGATATCGAAAAGATTGGTTTAGCCGGAGAAATAATCAAAGTTAAAGAAGGGTTTGCAAATAATTATTTGATTCCACGTGGCCTTGCTATTCCTATTACGGATTCTAATACGGATTTTTTCAAAAAGCGTGAGCGTACTATTGAAAATCGTAAAGAAGTCCTTTTAACACAAACATCTATGCTGGCGGAAAAAATCAATGCTCTTGAGTTGGTTATCAAGAAAAAAATGCATGACGACGGAAAACTATATGGAGCTGTAAGCCCTGCCGAAATAGTTGATAAACTATCAGAAAAGGGCGTTGCAGTCGGTAAAAATCAAATTCTCTTTAATAAATCAATCAAGAGCAAAGGTGTGTACGAAGTTATCGTTAAATTATCCTCGCGTCTTCAACCGAAAGTAAAAGTAACTGTTGTTTCGGAATAATTGGAATAAATAGTTATATCTGATAATAGGATGTGAATATGCAGGATGAGCGGCGGTCATTCCGCCATCCTCGTACTTCTTCGCCTACGCAGGATATTATTGGTAAACTTCCACCAAGCAATACTGATGCAGAGCGGGCCGTACTAGGGGCAATTTTATTACACGATGCAAGTATTTCGCAGGTATCTGATTTTTTATGCGCAGAGGATTTTTATATTATTGCGCATCAGATCATATATCAGGCTATGCTTGCCATAGCTCAACGTACCCAGCGCATTGATCTTGTTACGTTGCAGGACGAGCTCAATAAGAAAGAGCAACTAGACAGTGTTGGAGGGCTTTCTTATTTAGTGTCATTACAAGAAGATATTCCGGCAGCGGGGCTTATAGAGCAGCATGCTCGTATTATCAAAGAAAAGGCTGTGTTGCGTGAGCTTATTAATTCCGCGATGAATATTATTGCCAAATGTTATACGCAAGATGATAAGGGAATTGATGGTGTTTTAGACCATGCCGAAAAAACCATATTCAATATTGCTCATGCCCGCGCAGATCAAAGTTTTGTTCAACTTGATATTTGGCTGAAAAAGACTTTTAAACATTTGTCAGATATCAAAGGTCATGGTAAAGGTATTACAGGAATTCCTTCCGGCTATCGTAAACTTGATCAGATGACCTCAGGTTTTCAGAAAAGTGATCTAATTGTTCTCGCCGCGCGTCCATCCATGGGCAAAACTGCTATTGCTTTAAATATAGCTGTTAACGCTGCTTCAAGTGGAATGGCTGTTGGAATATTTTCTCTTGAAATGTCTGCGGAGCAATTAACATTACGATTATTATCCACTGAATCTGGAATTCCTCATCAAAATATTCGCAATGCAAGTATCAGCTCAGAAGAATGGATAGAGTTAACTAATGTTGCCACACAGTTGGCTGAGCTTAATTTATTTATTGATGATACAGCCTTATTATCCGTAATGGATTTGCGTGCAAAAGCGCGAAAGTTAAAAGCTGAGCAAAAATTGGATTTACTTGTTGTAGATTATTTACAACTTATTCAAAGTAGCTCGCATCATGAAAACAGGCACCAAGAGGTTTCTGAAATATCACGTTCATTAAAGGCATTGGCTAAAGAGCTTAATATTCCTATTATAGCGTTGTCACAGTTGTCGCGTGCAGTTGATAGTCGTATGGATAAAAGACCAATGCTTTCTGATTTGCGTGAATCCGGTGCGATCGAACAGGACGCTGACGTTATTATGTTTTTGTATCGCGATGTTGTCTATAATCCTGAAGCTGAAAATCCATCGAGTGCAGAACTTATTATTGGTAAACAACGTAACGGTCCTACAGGGACGGTCTTTTTAAACTTTATTCGTGAGTTGACTAAGTTCGAAGATATTGATGACGGATTTGGAATTTGATATTAAAAAATAGAAGAGGGGAGTGATGACTATTTTAGGAATAGATCCAGGTTGGCATATCACAGGTTACGGAATTTTGCGTAAAGAAGAGCGCTCAGTGGTTTTAGTTGATTACGGTTATTTATCAATGTCAACATCTAAAACATTGGTAGAGCGTTCCGGAATATTTCATGATTTTTTTAATGATAAAATACGGGCATATCATGTCACAGATCTTGCTTTAGAAACTCCTTTTCTTGGAAAAAACGCGCAAAATTTTTTAAAATTGGGTTATTTGCGGGGGATTTTATACTTGCTGGCGAACAGGCAGCATCTTGTGTTGCATGAATTTGCCCCACGAGAGGTTAAGCAAACGGTAACAGGTTTTGGCGGTGCGAGTAAGGATCAGGTATGTCGTGTCGTAATGCAACTATTTGCTCATGCTATTAAAGCTCAAAAATACGATGTTACCGATGCGCTTGCAGTGACGTTGTGCGGCCTATGGCAAACAAAGTATTCGCATATGTTAAAGTAAGAATATTAAAAAATAACAAGACAGTTGCAGATATTATGGTTATGTAGTAGAACTTGATATAGGAGCTATGGTGGAATTAAGGAGAGAAGCTTTAATCAGTTTATATTTTCGTATTAATTTCCTGATAATTTTCTTGCACTTTCCGTGTGACGTTTTTTATTCTTAAATTTATTTTTGAGATTTTCTTGATTCCCTCTATTTGTTTTTTGTATGTTGAATAGAGATAAAAAAAAGGGGACAGGAGGGGATTCTTATGAAGCGTATCTGCTGCTTATATGCTGAAAATCAGCGTAATGTGCCATGTATAGATTATAAAAATGGTATACGGCAGTTTTCATCACATCTGATGCCTGATGATATCTTATATTTGCAAAAAATTTTTTTAACAAAAGGATTCCATCGTATTCATGTTCCTACCGTATGTGATGGAAGAGCTCTTATGTACAAACTTTTACGTTCGATGCATTTTTTTAATGATATTGCATGTTTAACGTGTATCACAAAACCGGCAATCAGTTTGGATGTATGTGATCTACTTGGTGATTTAAGAACATATTGCAAGGAAGACGCATCTATAAATACTATAGAAGAATTCTTTTTAGATGTTTTTTTTACTGACTTTATGTGGATAGAGCTTAATGAAGCTTTATTAAACGATCCGATGGTTCAGCAGGCTGTTTATATTATGCATGCTATAGAGATTGCTCATAGAATACCAGTTATAGCGATATCATATACAATTAACTTATAGAACCATAGCGATCAACTATAGTCCTATAAGTTTCTGCTTATGCAACAATAACCATATATTCTTTGGTTATTGTTGTGGTTATGGCATTAATTGAAGTAAAAGTCTATCAAAATCAAGTAAGGTCGCTTTTTCTTGAATGTCTTTGATATATTGTTCCAGGAATGGTAGCCATCCTTGATGTGCAATCCAAAGCTGCCCTTCGCTTATCGTTGTTGTATCTAGTAATTCCAGCAGTGTTTTGGCCATTATATGGGTTTGTTCAGGTTGACTTAAATCATGCAAATCATTAAGAAGTATCTGAGTATGTGTTTCTTTATTGCCACTCAAAAGGTCCTTTAAACGGGTAATGTGTTCCAATGCTTGCGTATTTTGTTCTGCTGCTGTATCTAAGATACTTTTTAATTCGGTCCTATACCAATATAAAGGCAAAATTTCGTTCCTAAAGTGCAGTGGTTTTTCTTTTGGTTGTGTTAGTGTGTCCAGAGCATTTTGGTATCTGGAATTTGCAAATTCTCGTATCGCAGGAGGTATTATAGCTAATGCTTTATCTGATACTAAACGCTCTCTTAAACCCAATATTTCCAGCCATTGGTCATTATATTCTCTGTCGTCTGGTCCCGTTCCTATGTTGCAGTGATCAATCCAAAATTTGATGCGATTATAGGTACAATATTGCAACAAAGAAAATGTGTATAAACAATAGTTATCATCAATAAATACGCATAATGTTTTAAGAGCAGGGAGTAAGCATATAGTATCAGGAATATCATTTGGACCTGAACCATAACCACTATGAATTCCTAATAAGCCTATAGAAAGATGTTTTATTTCATCACCTAAATCAGTTATTTCACGAGATGAATATGTGTATAAATTTTTTAACTTTTTCAAGCTGTGCACCAAGCTTTTTGCTATAGCTATGTTTTCATCTGTTTTGGCCCAACCAATTTTGAGAGTTAAGAGATTTTTGAGTGATGAGAGTGCTTCTGTTAAGGTATTGAGTGGATGTGCTTCAGTAAGTGCTAAAAGCCGCAACTGTTCCAGTTGTTCTATTTCTTGAGGTAATGTTTGTATCCATAAATTTCTTAGATCCAGAAAGCGTAGTTTTTTTAAATTTTTAATTTCTGGTGGTATTGTGATGCAAACATCATTGCTATGAAAGTAGTCATGACGAATTGTCAGTGACCGTAATTGTCTTAGGTTGCACAAAGCCTTAACATCATCGGTTGTAAGGGAATTTAGGGGTATGCATATAAAAAGTTCACGTACATGTTTCAATTGTTCTATATGCTTTATACCATCTAAAAAATTAACTGAATGTGGCATCAGGAGTGATACAATATTAAACTTTGATAGTTTTTGAATTATTTCTTGTGTTAAAATGGCATTACCATCAATTATGATTACTATTCCGTCATCTGGGTATTCGTTTTTAAGTTTTTCGCATGCGCCAATAAGGGTATTATAGAAAGCATTCATGGCTTCTGTACTATTCTCTGGGTGTTCAAAAATATCACGATTAAAAGGAAGAGCGTATCTTAGTATATGCCATTGAGCGCTATCTAACTTTTGTTCGACAGTAAGAGTATCATATATATCTGAGGGAATAGCTATTTTTTCTAAATGGCGAGGAATATATATATCATCACTAGGGGAATAATTACCTATATCTGCGCTATATGTCTCCTCATCATCATCAGTACGATCGCAAACTCGGTTTATATCAGCACCATGTTTGTACAGGTCTTGGATTAATTGGTTTGTATTAAAATGTTTTCCATATATTTCAACAGTAGATGATCCTTGTGCTT